>JAGCAH010000280.1 GCA_017652805.1 Thermoguttaceae bacterium
CGACTGCTGAGCCGTACTTCGGAGCGCCTGGTACCGTTTATCGTGCTCCTCGGCTCCCATCGCGCACGCCTCGCAAAGGGCGATTGCTGCCAGGCCGTGCGAGTACATTCGCCCGCTGTCGTTCCGTTCGTCCTTCCCCAGGTCGCGCAGATCGTAACCGTTCCCCGAACGGGAGCCGTTGGTTAGAAGAAACTCGATTCCGCGGGCGACGACCGATTTATACTCCCCCTTCGACGGGGTGTTCCCCGCCCCCAGGAAGGGGAGGACCGCCATCGCGGTCGCGGCATTATCGGCGACAGTCCGACCGCTCCCCTCCCCGCCGTTCTGGAACGACCAGCTCCCGTCGGGCTGCTGGTGCTCGGAAAGCCATTTGAGCGCGGCCTTGACGGCGCGTTCGCTCGCGTCGTTCCCGCCCCCCGATTTCAGGAGGCGTCCCTTCCCCATCAGGCGCCCTTCGAGCGCTCCGGCCATAGGGATTGTCTGGACCGGCTGGACAATTTCGGTCTGATCGACCTCGTAGGCGTCGGTCAGGCTCAGGTCGGGCGCGGTCTCGATATTGGTAAAACTCATCGCCGGCTGCTCGACGGTCTCCGGCGCCTCTTCGACATCAATGTCGAAATCGGAAACGTCAAGGGAATCGTCGTCGAGATCGTCCATATCGAGCGACTCGTCCTCATCCATCTGGGAGGTGATCGCCATATCGTTCTTGTTTTTGTCCCCCATCGTGAAAAGAGCCAGAGCGACGAGGACGACGACCTGAATCCCGAACGCAACCAGCCAGATCGGGAGAGTCCGGAGCCGATCAACCACGTCGTGCTCTTCGAGGATCTTATCGAGCGCCGGATTGAAATCGGGATCGAGCTCGGCCAGCGAGGCGACGTCCTTCGACGTCGGAGCCTTCCCGGCGCGGGACGGGCGCCTCACCGGCGATTCGGACTCCCTTTTCGGGCGGAATTTATCTAGAAAACTCACCGTGACAGCCTGTTTTTGTGCCTTGATTTTTGAGAAAAATCCCCTTCACCCCTATTCTCAAACAGCCGGAAACTATTATAATGCGACTACCGATAGTTGGCAATAAGGGCGGAGGGCATTTTTCCGTTTGTCCGCCGCGCCTTCGGCGGGGGGCAACCGGCCGAGCCGCCGACTGTCGTCTTGAAGCGAAAAAGTTGCACGATTTGATTAAATAAACGTTCTATCTAACAGAGGTCATGTCATGGCTGGAAAACGTAACAAGAAAAAGGCCGAAACGGTCTATCTCGTCTGTGAAGAGACCGGCGACTACAACTATATCGTTCGCCGGAAGCCGGGTGGCGAAAAGCTGAAGCTCAGCAAATACTCTCCCCGTCTGCGCAAGCACACGCTCCACGTCGAAAAGAAAAAGTAGTGAATCGGACCGCGGCCGCCGCCGCGGTCATCCCCTCGGCCTCTACGATCAACCGCGCGTTCCGAAATCGGTCTGTACGGTTGATCGGTTTGTCTGTATGGTAACCGCCATCGTCGGACGGCCGGGACTCATCCGATTCATACGATTTCTTTCCGGGGAAGCGAAGCAATGTCTGCCAGAAAACCTAAAAGGGATAAAATCTGGATTTCGCGTCCCTATGACTCAGGTCTCATTGGGCGTCTTGCGCGGGTCGCCGGGGTCTCTCCGATTGTGGCTCAGCTCTTTTTCGCTCGTGGGATCAGTGACCCCGCCGAGATCAAAGCGTTTCTCGCCCCGGCAAGCCTTACGCGCGGTCTCCATTCGCCGGAATCACTTCCCGGTTGTCTCGACGCGGCCAACGTCATACTAGACGCGATACGTTCCGATCAAAAAATCACCGTCTACGGCGATTATGACGTCGACGGCATGACCGCCACCGCCATTTTGGTTCAAGCGATCGAAATTGTCGGCGGGCGCGTCTCTTATTTCGTTCCGAACCGGCTCGACGAAGGTTACGGTCTGAGCCACGAATCGCTCGATCGGCTCAAGGCCGACGGAACCGAACTGATCGTTACGGTCGACTGCGGGATCACCAGCATTGAAGAGACGGAGTACGCCAAAAGCATCGGAATCCGGATCATCGTCACCGATCACCACACGCCGGTCACCGATCCTGAAAGCGGCGCACTCATCCTTCCCGAAGTCGAAGCGATCGTTCACCCCCGCCTCGACAAGACCGGGTTTAAGGAGTGCCCCTGGCCCGAGATCTGCGGCGCTGCGGTCGCGCTGAAACTCGCCTGGGCGCTCGGCACGACCGCCGAAGGAAAAAGCCAGGTCAGCGACCGGATGCGGATGTTTCTGGTCCGCGCCATCGGTCTGGCGGCGCTCGGCACGATCGCCGACGTCGTCCCCCTTCTCGACGAAAACCGTACGCTCGTCCGTTTTGCGCTCGGCAAGAGTCTGCAGGAATACCTGCCGCTTGGCCTGGAATACCTCATCGAAGTCGCTGGGCTGAACGTCTATCACAAAAATATCACCAGTGAGGATATCGGTTTTTCGATCGCCCCGCGGCTGAACGCCGCCGGCCGCGAAGTCCTCCGCCGCGAGTCGTTTACCGACGAGGCAGACGCCAAAAACTGGGAAATCGCCAAATCTCTCTTCAGCAATCCCGACCGGCTCGCCGCCGCGGGGCAGATGGGACTGGCAAGCCTGGGAGTCGAACTGCTGATCACCGACCGACCCGACCGCGCGCGCGACCTGGCTCCCTTCATCAACAATCTGAACGAAACTCGCCAGAAACTCGAACGGCGGATCATGTCCGACGCGCTCCGCCTGATCGAACAGAACTATCAGGACGCCCCGGCGTTCGTTCTGGCCAGCCGCGACTGGCATCCGGGAGTGATCGGGATCGTCGCCGGCCGACTCGCCGAGAAGTTCCACCGCCCGGCGGTGATGATTGCGCTGCGTTCAAACGACGCCGGGACAGGATCCGGGCGGGGGATCCCCGATTCCGAGTTCAGCCTCTACGACGCATTCGAGCACTGCCGCGAATATTTGGAACGGTTCGGCGGTCATGCCGCCGCCGCGGGTCTGGGGATCCGCGAAGAAAACATCGTGCCGTTCCGCGAAATGTTCTGCGACTACGTCGCGAACCATCTGAACGATCAGTCACACACTCCGAAAATCAGGATCGACGGCGAGTTCCCCCTCGCCTCGTTCAACCAGCAGACGGTCGCCGAAATCGACCGGATGTCTCCGTTCGGCGAAGGAAACCCCCGTCCGATCTTCGTCACCTACGGCGTCTCGCTCGTCGGAAACGCCCGGCGGGTCGGCGCCAAGATGCGGGTCAAGTCGAGCGACGGCGACCCGAAAAAGGACGAATATCTCGGCCGCACCTTCTCGGCGCGGTTCCGCCAGAACCGGGACGAGCGGCGTTCAATCGCCTTCGGTCAGGGGGACTGGGTCGATCAGATGAACGATTTGGTCGAGGCGAACCGAAATGTCACGTTCGATATCGCGTTTCATGTGACGTATAACGACTACTGCAACCAGGTGGAGCTGCGGATTCTCGACTGGCGGGTTTCACAGGGGACGACGGAAAACCATCTCGGCGCGATACGGTAGCGCGGCGCGTCCTCCGGAATTAAGCGCCCCTCCCCCTCGGGCAGGAACTGTTCGTCGGCTTTCGCGCCAAGGTCGGTTCGTCGTTTTTTGTAAACTCGGCCCCCCGTTTTGGAATCATTCCGGGCGGATTCCGCGCGAAGGACGGCAGATTCGGGGGTATCCGTCCCCGCGGCATCGAAATTCCAACCTGTACGAAGGAAAAAACTCTTCCGTCCCGGCCCTCGAGCTATTCTCAATCCGGGGGATCTGGATTAAAATAAGATCGGTTGCGGCGGAAACGAAGATCCGGTCATTTCGGTTTTTAAAGCGGGAATTCTGAGAGGAGAGACGGATGACGGTTTTTGGTGTTTTCCTGGTCGTTTTGATTTCGATCCTTCTGGCAGGACTGCTTCTTCAGATTGTCACACGGCTTGTGACACTCCTGATCGGAACGTTCGTCAAACTCTTCGGAGGGAAATTCAACGCCAAGAAGTTCAACAGCGGACTGTTCCGCGGAATCATCTGGTTTGTCACCGCGCTCTTCTTTTTCGCCATTCTCGGCGCGGCGCTCTGGACGTTCGGCGTTCCCGCCCTGATCGCCGCCGGAGCCATGGCGGTGCTCGTCATTCTCTGTTCGGTTCTCAGCCGCTGGTTCCGCTGGGTCTGGAAACAGGACTGAGCGTCGATGTGCCGCAAAAAATTTCCGCGCGGTGAACCACCGCGCGGAAACGATACTCCTCCCCTCCCGAAACGGGAGAGGGACCGCCCCGTTTTCCGTCGCGGCGGCATTTCAGAATTTCTTTTCCCCGTTATGGATATACATCTTATCGACGTTCGGCTCGATCTCCTTTTCGACCACCGTCTCGACCCATTTTTCGGGCGCGATTTCTTCGACCGAAATTGAGATTGCCTCCTGCGCGCAACCCCAGTTCTCTAACAGGATTTGATTGATCTTTTCGACGACCTTCTTTTTGGTCTCGTCGTCTTTGGGATACCCCTTGATTGCGATGTAAGGCATTCTCTTCCCTCTTCACGGAAGTTTACCGAAAGATTTGTCCGATGGGCGGCGTCTGTTTTCCAACGCCGGATTTCACCCAAAATTTCGCCACACGAAAAAATCCGCGATCTCCTTCTCCCTACACCCGCAGGTATCTGCGGCCCCGGTAAAGGAGCCAGAGGATAAAGTAGATGACCGCGAAGTTGACGCAGACCAACAGGACCGGATACCATTTTCCCAGAAGCGATTCGGTTCCGTACAAAAGATCATGAATGTTCGTGCGGAAGAACCCGTCGTTAAACATGCCGAAGATATACGCCAGCAGCGCGTTCACCCCGAGAACGGTAAAAAAGCGGAATCCGATCCGGAAGCTCAGCAGATCGCAGATCAGATAAAAGAGGGAAAGGAGAACGAAACTGATCCCGCTGCTCATCAGTGTCATCGAGGGAGTCCAGACGCTCTTGATCAGCGGACAGTAGCCGAAAGTCCCGGCGGGAACCCGGCTCCAGAAGTAGCCGATCGCGGTCAGCGCCGCGCCGATCAGAAAGAGCTGCACGAAAACCCCCGCGGTCGGAGCCGACGGTTTCGTCTCAACGGGAACCGCCTGTTCACCGATTTCTTCCTCGTTTCTCGCCCGATGGGCGCGGCCTCGGGTGATCGTCCCGGCGAGCACGCCGGTCATGGCGGTGACGATGAACGTCATGCTCGTCAGGATCCAGGTCTGCGTGCCGTCCCCCGCCCAATGCCCGGTCATTAGCTTTTGGTCAACCCATTCGGCGAGCGTGTGCTGATAGACGTACGTCCCCCCGCCGACCTCGCCGAGACCGTCCGAGACCGTGAAGTGGATGAACTTCTCGAGCGCCCAGTAGCCGACTAAAAGAAACGCGGTGATCCCGATCTGAACGCGCGTGCTGAAAAAGACGTAGAAAACGGCGGAAAAGAGATACCCGACGGCGATCGCCTGGAGTGTGTTACAGTAGGCGTGAAGCGATTCGACTTTGAAATCGAGCAGGTTCCCCTGCATGATCGCGCCGATGATCCACAGCAGGACGAACCGGCGGATCAGCCGAAACCAGAAGCGCCAGGTGACATGTCCCCCCTCCGACTTCTTGAACCGAGACAGGGCGTAAGGGATCGCCGCACCCGCCGTGAACAGGAAGAGGGGCATAATCTGATCCCAGAGGGTGAACCCATCCCAGGTGCAATGTTCCATCTGAGCCAGAACGACTCGCAGATATTTGTTCGATTCAAACGACCCCGCCAGAGGACCCTGCGCCAATACGATCACCAACGGTCCCAGAAGGAGAAGGACGAACATATCGAATCCGCGCAGAACGTCCAGGGAAAAGAGACGGGGTTTTTTCGGTGCCGACGGGGAACTCTTCTTTTTGGCGGACATTTTGTTCAACAGTGCTCCGGGATTATGGGTGAGACGTTAAAACTGACGCGGCTGGCGCGTGTATTGCGGATTGATCGTATAGGGACTCACCAGAATGTAGTTACTCTGCGGCCCTTTCAGATTATCGATGTACTTCTGGAAGACAACGGCGTTCACCTCTTCCAGCGGAATGATCTTAACCTGACTCGTCTTGTCTTCGAGAATCTCCTCGTCGGTCTCCCTGACATATTGCGCGATCTCTTCGGCCAGCTCCTTCGGCGCGAAAACCTCCAGGACGTTCGTGTCGACATTCGGCAGAATCCGGGGGGAAAGACCGCCGGGGAGTTTGATTGACATGAATTTCAGCTGAAAGACGTTCAGCACCTGCTGAGCCATTTTGGTGACGGACGTGTTCCGCACGGGAATCTTCACCGGCTTGGTGATCGGTTGGGGGAAGAGTTCCGCCCTGTCGAGAAGGGCGATCATCGCGCCCGCCTCGTCCCGATCCGCCTTTTTCCCCTTCACCATAATCGTGTTCATCACGTTATCGGGCTGAAACGAAAGCCGCGCTCCGCTTGAAATCGGCTTGACCGTCACGCCGTTGCGGTTGGTGGTTGCAGGAGCGGTGGGGCGGGGAGTCAGTTTATCGGCCATGTAGATGCGCAGTCGGGCGATCATCTGTTCGACGCTGACGTTCTCGACTTTATAGACCGAGTAATCGCGGTCTTCCATCACCAGATGATTTTCGGCCTCTTTTCGGTGCTGACGGGTCAGCGCGCGGAGATTCTTCGTTTCGCGGGATGCGGAGGAGGTCCGGCGGTCCGCGGGAGAACCGTTAAAAAAATCGACGGCGCCCTCCTCTTGCGCCTCGTCGAGAATGGCTAAAAGACGAGACTCAAACTCGTCGAGCGCGGCGGTGTCGGACGAGGTAATCGTCAGAGAATGGTCGTCGTTGAAGATGACGTAGACGGCGGCGGAACTCGACCCTTCGGCGAACTCGGCCTGGGAGGCGAGAAGAACCGCGCCGCGAACCAGGCGGTTCAAAAGGGAGGCGTTCTCCTTGTCGGTGGCGGAAGCGGCGTCCCGATCGGCTGCGGGATCGGTTTCATCCGGTTCGGAATCAGGCGCCGGAGCCGGTTCGGAATCGGGCGTGTCGGAAGAAGTCCCTTCGGGATTCTCCCTCGTCTGAATCAGCGACCCCTGTCCCTCGTTAACAACGCGGACGGGGTTCGGCCGTCCCCACGAAAGACTCGCGCGGCTGACCGCTTCGCGCAGATCGGCGTCGGAGCGGATCGTCCTGAACGAACCGCTCCCCTGAACCGAAGTTGACGAGGCCGGCCGGGTCGTCGCCGCGCCGCGGGTCGACCGGTCGATCAGACTCGTTTCCCCCGCTTCGATCAGGAACCGGCGGATCTCTTCCTGTTTTTGTTCAGTCGCGCGGATGTAGAGTTTATCCGCCGTAAGGTCCGGCTGGACGTCGACGAAGGTGCCGTCGGTCTCGAGCATCGTCGAGATGATATTCGCCGCGGTCTCCGGATCGAGTTCGACGAGGTCGTAGACCGCCAGGACGGTCGGTTCGGGCGCGAGCGCCTCGAGAACATTTTCGATCGTCCGATGCTCTTCGGGCAGAGCGATGACGACCAGTTTTCCGGTCGAGTAGTCGAGCTGCATATCGACCGTCCGTCCCTGCCGCTGGAAGATGCTCCGAAGGGTGTAATACGCCAGCGAGTTGCGCAGGGTGTAGGTCTTGGGCATCATCCCCTGATCGGAAAGCCCGCCGCGGCGGATCTGAGCGATCAGGTCGGAGGCCATCTGGATCTGACGCGGACTCCCCTGCACGAGGAGGCTCTGGTTCTGCGCGTCGTAATTGACTTTGAACTCAGGGTCGCTCACATAGAGCGCGTGAAGGTGGGTAAGAATCGGCGTCGACGAAATACCGGTGATATTGAAGACATGAATCTGCGGCTGCGTCTCGGCGTCGTTCCGTTCGATCTCGCCGATCAGTTCGGCGACCTTCTCCTGGTGCAGCGCCGAAGCGTTGACGGTCAGGGTGCGCGAGGGAAGATCGATGATCGACTGCACCTGGGTCGGATAGAGGGTGCGGATCGCGGTCTGCGCCTGAATCAGGTTCGCCTTGCTCAGATGATAGACGCGCGGAACGATCCCGTCGGTGACCTCCTCGTTGAGCTTCTGCACCGCGCCGGCAATTCGGGCGTGATCGGCATCGGTCGCCCAGACGTAAACCTGGTTGGCGTCTTTCCCCGGATTCGGCCGTGCCGTCGGCGCGACTTCAGCGATCAAGCGGACCGCGTCGGCGTAGGTGACGTTCCGAAGCGAGTATTTTTCGAGCCGCGCGTGGCGGTTCGGCGACTCGGCGGTCATCTCGCCGAGGATCCCGCCGATCTTCTCCTGATCTTTCGGCTTGGCGTAAATCACAAAGTATCCCGGAGTCGCCGTCGGAAGAAAGACCGCTTCGGGAGCGACGCGCAGAATCGAGCTGATCGCCGTCGGCTGACTCGCCGCCGGAAGGTCGGCGATGCTGTACGCCTTGGCGCTCGGCTGGGAACCTTCGTCCTGAGGCACGTCGATCTGTTCGAGCGACTCGGCAATTTTCTTCTGGACCGGCTCGGACGCTTCGGCCAGCAGATCGCCGTCCGATTCGGGATAGATCACCGCCTCGGTCGGATAGGCCCGGGTCAGAAACGCCGCGGCGTCGGCGAAGCGGATATGTTTGAGGGAATAGCGGCGGATCACCGGTTCGGGATACGCTTCGGCAAAGGTGCCGAAATATTTTTCGGCGAGTTCATGGTCGGCCGGAGCCCCCCACATCAGCACGCCGCCCCCCGAAAGGGGATAGAGCTGCGCGCCGGGCAGACTCGGCGCCAGCTGAACGACCGCCTGGTACGCGTGTTTGGCGTCGACGCGGTAAACTTTCGGCACGAGCGCGGCGCCGGCTTCGTCGTCGATCGTATCGACCTTCGAGGCGATCCCCCGGATCTTATCCTGGTCTTCCGGCTTGGCAAACGCGTAAAATTCGCCCGGCTGTTTTCCGGGGAAGATCGGCACGCCGGGGAGCGAGGCCGCCAGAATCGGCTGGAGGGTGCGGAAACTCATTCGGCTGAGCGTATAGACCTCAAAGACCGGCGTCGATTCGAGCCGTTTCTCTTTCATCGAATTGAAGAAACCGGCGATCTGCTCCTGCTGCGCCCCGGTCGCGACGATCGTGAACTGGAGATAGACCGGGTCGGCGACAATGACCGCCTGCGGGAACTGCCGGATCAGCGCGGTATAGACCGAGGGAAAGAGAGCGGGGGTCATCCCCTCCATGTTGTAATACTTCGCCGAGAGGGCGGCGTCGCCGGTCCGTTTGGCGTCGATTTCGGCCAGAGCCGACTCCACCTGCTTCTGAACGAAGGGGGAGGCCAGAACCGTGACGCGCTTATTTGTCATGTCGGGGGAAATTGAGGCGTTCGGCGCGAGCTGTTTTAAAAGCCCGACCGCTTCGGGAACCGGCAGATGGTCGACCGGATAGGAGCGGTACGTCTCTTCCTGGTTGGCGCTGCACGTCTCGTCGATGAACTTTTCCATTTCGCCGATCACGCGGGAGGTCCCCCACAGAATGATCTGGTTCGAGTTGGCGGCGCTGTATGCGTAGCCCTTCATACGCAAAAATTGCACGGTCAGGTAATGAACCACCGAGTCCCGCGGAACACGGCATCCTTCGGGAAGGAAAACGCTTTTCATCAGGAAATGCGTTCCGGCGGTCTCCAGGTCCGATAGTTCCGAAAGGAAACGCGCGACCGTCTTCTGGTCGGCTTCGGTGGCGAACGCAATGATCTGATACGGATCGGCGGCGGTGAACTGCGCGCCGGGAACGAGTTTGGACAGCTCGGGAAGGATCTGGCTGGCAATCGGACTCGACAGGGGATAGACCCCCGAACGCATTTCGGAAGCGCCCTCGGTTTCGGCGAGCTGGTTTAAAAGTCCCGCGACCTTTTCGAGCTCGTCGACCGCCGCGTAGACCGAAACGGTCCGCGTGCGCGGGTCAACCCGGAAGAACGACGTGTTCTCCTTGACGCTCGGCACGTTCGAGTCGTCCGACCCCCCGGCGGCGGAGGGCGAGAGGCTCTGCGCCGCCGGAAGGATGCTCTGGATCATCACTTCGACGGTTTGGGGTTCGAGTTCCCCGTACGGCCAGGAACGGAGCTGCCGTTCGGGAAGATTCGACGGCGATGTGTATTGCTCGAATATCTCGGCGATCATCGTCTGTTCGCGCGCGGGGGCGAAGACGGTCAGTTTCTGCTCGCCGACCAGCCGATCGGTCCAATAGGCCTCTTCTTCGTCGAAGTCCCAGGGGGAGGACGAGGAAACCGATTCGGTGTAGACTTCGGCCGAGGGGAACATCGTCTGAATCAGGCGCTGGAGCATCCGCGCCTCGCCGCCGTTTTTCGCGGAATAGACGACGCATTTCGGACCTTCGTAGTCGGGAGAATCCGGGTCGCTCTCGGCGTTGACTTCGGCGATCTCGTCGGAAATACGGACATGCTCGTCGAGGGTCGCCCAGATCAGGAGGCGGCGCCCCTGCGTATCGGTTTCGATTTTAAGGTCGGGATAGATCTTTTCGAGAGCCTCGCGCAGCCGGTCGGCGTCCATCCCCGAGATCGGGTAGGCGACCAGTTTCAGGTCGACCGGATCGAACGTTTCGATAATACTCTTGAGGCTCTCTTCGATTTTCCCCTGCTCGTCGGTGTCGGCGATCACCATCAGCTGGCGGGCGTTTTTATTCACCTCGACGATCGCCTGCGGCGCGATCTGTTTGAGCGACGTCGTCAGGGAACGAACAACGTCGTCGGTCGGCTCTTTGTCGAACGCGTAGAATTTCACGAACGGCTCGGCGGGGGAAACCGCCCCTTCGATTTCGCCAATGTGTTGATCGATCGTCTCAAGGTCGACCGGCTTGGCGATCACCATCATCCGCTTGGCGGCGGGCTGTAAGATCACCTGGGCGCTCGGCACGAGCCGCTTGACGGCGTCGGCAACCACCGCGGTCGGGGTCTTTTCAAAGGCGTAGACCTTCAGCGTCGGGGAAAGGGGACTCGGCTCCGCGGGATCGGCCAGATCGACAAACGCCAGGAGATCCTCTTTCGGCACGCGCCCCAGATTGATCAGAAGAGCGCCGGTCGAACTTTCAACCGTCGGAGTCAGCTTCGGGAACGCGGCGCGGATCAGCGCCGAAAGGGTCGCCGCCGGAAGACGCCGCGGCTCGATCCGAACAAACCGATCCGCTTCGGCAACCGGCGGTTTCACATCGAGCGTTTCAAGAAACCGGAGCGCCTTATCGACGTCCTTTTTAGCGCCCCGAACCAACAGACGGCTCCCGTCGGAATCGACCGAAAGCGTCGCGGCGGGAACGATTTCACGCACAACGGGAATGAGGGACGCGCCGTCGGCGTATTGCAGATTGTAGTAAGTCGCGGTCTTCTGCGCTTCTTCGGAAAGACCTTCGCCGCGAAGGTGGTCGACGAGTTCCTTAAGATTCTTGTGCTGAGCCGGCGTCGCCCAGATCCCCAGGATCTCGTTCTCATAGCCGATCAGGCGGATTTCGCCGTTTTCGTGTTCAAATTCCGGCAGCAGCGCGTCAAACGAGGCCTTGAGCTCCTCTTCAAGAGGATACGTCACGAAAAGTTTCTCCTGTACGTCGGGATACTCCTCGTTCAGACGCCGGATCTCGTCCATCACCTGGTCAAGAGTTTCGGGCCGAGCCTTGACCTTCATCACGCGGGGATTGTCGTCGCTCCGTTCAATCTCTTTCGCTCCGGAGAGGACGTCGCGCATCCGGTCGAGGAACTCGTCCGAAACACGGCGGTCCAGGAGGTAATATCGGGTCTCTTCGAGTTCGGGCAGAGACTCTTCCGCCTCCCTGATAATCCGAACCGCCCCTTCCCGATCCGAGTCGGAACCGATCAGGGTGAACTGGTTGTCATCTTTGTTATACGTTAATTTCAGGCGGGGAAAGAGGCGTTGGACGTAGCTGACCACCTCGTCGGGGATCTCCCGTTCGGTCGCCAGATACCGGAGCGATTCCTCGGTCTCGGGAGACGCCTGGAGAAGCGCGTTCAGATGGCCGCTCATGCGGCGGACGGCGTCGGCGGGACCGAAAAGGATGAACTGTTTCCGGAGCGGATCCTGTGTCAGCGTGACCGTCGGCTCCTCCTGCCGGAGCGCGGCAAGCGCCGCAAAGGGGAAAGTGTTGGTGTAGGAAATCGTCTCGACCGCCTTCTTGCCGGAGAGTTCCAGCTCATCGATCAGCCGCCGGGCGGAGTCGAGCGCGCCGGGCGCGCCGTAGATCACCAGAGTGTTCTCCCCGGCGACCTGGTCAATTTCGATTCCGGCGATTGTATTGCGCAGCAGTTCGCTCGCCGCCTTCGGATCAGCTTTTTCGAGGCGGAAGATTTTCATGAACGTACCGGAAGCCGCGGCCCCGGCGTCCGCCGCTCCCCCCTCGTTCGAGGCGGTCTGGAAGTTCTGCGGGTCGAGCGGACGGGCGCTCGTCTCTCCCCCTTCGGGGAGCGGCCCGTCGGCCGAAGGTTCCGGATCGGTCAGCGGGCTGGTGGGGTTCGTCGGGATCGGGGGAATCGGCGTTCCGGTCAGCTGCTCGGCGATCGTGCGAACCGACTCGAGTTGGGATTTGGTTCCCCAGAAGTTGACGCGGTTCGACGCGTCGTCGTCGACTTTCAGGAGTCCTTCCATTTCGGAATCGTCCTGGAGTTTTTCAAAGACCGCGTTGAACTGCGCCAGCTGTTTGGCGGTCATCGACAGCGAGAGAAAACTCCGCTCCTGGGTCAGCGCGGCGTAATGCTCTTTCAGCGCGGCGACTGCGTCGGCCATCGACTTCTGATCGCGGGGGGAACCGACGACCAGCAGGCTGTTCTTCGTCTTGTCGTAACTGATCTGCGCGCCCGGAACCATCCGCTGCAGGGCGCTGACCTCGCGCGTCGACATCACCTTGTCGCTCCCCATGTCGTAGACGGCAAACGTCTCTTTCTGAGGCTGGGACATCGGGGTCTGGAGCCGTTCGACCGCTTTTTTGATCTTCTCCTGGTCTTCGGGCATCGCCACGACCATCATCTGCTTGGTCATCTCGTTAAAGACGATCGTCGCGCCGGGGCAGAGCGTCTGAAGTCCTTCGGCGATCTCCTTGCCGATTTCGAGCATCGTGCCCGAGCCGAGAAGGTATTCGAGTGGGATATTGAACCGCTGTGAGACGATCCGCAGGTTCTCTTCGGACATGTTGGTGACATTGTCGAGCGGATAGACCTCGACCGTCAGGTCCTTCGACGGATCACCCCCCTCCTCCAGATGTTTGACCAGTCCGTCGATCACCACGTGAACGCTCGGGATCGCCAGATAACTGATCTGGGAAGCGGCGGGGTTATACAGGGGGCGTGCCGAAGGGATAAACTTCTTGACCTCGTTATCGACGAAGGTCGGCGAGACGTTCGTCAAGACGTACGTCTGCCAGACCGGCAGGGTCAGCGCGGGCGGAATTGGGGGGTTCAGGATCCCCAGGGCGACCTGGACGATCTCGCGCAGGGCGTTGACCGAGTCGACAATCAGAAGCGCGTTGCCGGTCAGCGCCTGGGTCGAGTTATACGGTCCCTGGAACGGCTTGATCGCCGCCAGCACCTTGGCCAGCGGGCGCTGGCCGAGCGGAAGGGTCAGCGCCACGTAGGAGAACCGGCTCTGTTCGGGCAGCTCTTCGACCGTCACTTTCGGAAGGAACTGCATCGGAATCGGCCCGTCCTTGAAGTTGTGGACGTAGAGCATGTTCCCGGTACGCAGAAGAGTATACCCCTGGAACTGGAGGCGTCCGTTGAGAATATCGAGAGCCTCTTTCGGTGTGTAGCTGTTTTTGTCGTTGTAGTTGAACGTCCCCGGGGGCGGAGCGTTCATCACGAGCTGGAGCCCCAGCTCGGCGGAAAACCATTTCAGGACGTTCGCCCATGGCTCTTTACTGAACCGGATCGTGATCAGTTTGTCGTTGATCGCCTGCTCGAAGTTTTTGAGCTGTTCCGGCTTCAGGAGCGCTTTGAGCTGTTCTTCACTGTTCTGGACGATTTCGGGCCACTGGTTCTGGTCAGTCGCGGCGGCCAGCGCGGCGGACCGTTCGGTCATCAGGCGGGTCACTTCCTCCTGCTGGGCGGGAGTCAGACCAACCATCGCCGCGACGTTCGGGAAGAGAAGACGCGAGTAGCTTTTACTCGGATCGTAGTTGGCGATAAATGCCGCGCCCGGCTCGGCCTCGGCGGCGGGAGCCGGTTCGGGGGGTGCCTGCCCCCGCGACGGAGCGATCCCCATAATCGAAAGACCGACCGCGGTGATGAAGATGAAAATGATCCCGCGATTCCAGAAACTTTTTATTTTCGACATATTCTGCATTGTTCCATTTCACGCCGCCCGCAGGCCACGCCACGTTCGGCGTCGTTTGATCTCCGCTTCCGGTGCCGAAATGACGTCAGGGCATAATTCGGCTACAGTACCTCTGATGAGAGGATATGCTACAGCGGAAAGCTTGTCCAGTTAAACGGCGTTAAAA
>JAGCAH010000281.1 GCA_017652805.1 Thermoguttaceae bacterium
CAGGACGTTCTGACGATCACGGGGATGAGCCTGACCGGCGGCCAGGGCGAAAACAACGCGATGATGATCGTCCAGCTCACCGACTGGAGTCAGCGCACCACGCCCGAACTCCAGCTTGGGGCTCTGGCGGCCCGCATCCAGTCGATCTGCGACCAGGTCGCCGACGCGCGCATCATCTGCTTTACGCCGCCGGCGATTATGGGGCTCGGCGCCACGGGAGGCATCTCGTGCGTCTTCTGCGGATCCGGAAGCGTTACGCCGGAATCCCTCTCGCAGGAAGCCTCCCTTTTCGCGGCGCGTCTGAGCGCCGACAAGGAGAACTTCCCCGAAACGCTCCGCGCGATGTCCCTCTTCAATGCCGAGACGCCGCAGCTCAACCTGGTCATCGACCGCGAAAAATCGGAAATGATGCAGGTGCCGATCAACTCGATCTTCACCACACTGCAGAGCAAGCTCGCCTCGATGTACATCAACGACTTCAACCTCTACGGCTACACGTTCCGCGTGCAGATTCAGTCGGAGGGGGAATACCGGAGTTTCATCGAAGACATCGACAACCTCTACATACCGAACCTCAAAAACGAAATGGTGCCGTTCAACGCGCTGGCGAAAGTCGTCTACGAGGTCGGCGCACAGCAGATCCAGCGGTTCAACCAGTTCATGTCGGCCGACGTCAACATTCAGCTGATGCAGGGCGCCAGCACCGGCGAGTACATGAACAAGATGGAAAAGCTCGACATTCCGCAGGGGTATCACCTCGAATGGAAGGATATGAGTTACCAGGAAAAGAAAAACCAGGGGAAAATCGGCTATCTGCTCGGTCTTTCGATGGCGTTCGGCTTCCTCTTCCTGGTGGCCCAGTACGAAAGCTGGACCATGCCGATCGCCGTCCTCCTTTCGGTCGTGACCGCCTCGCTCGGCGCGCTGATCGGAATGAACGTCTGGGCGCCGCTGGTCCACGCCATTCAGCCGGTGACGCGTCTGTTCGGCTTTACGCCGTACGGCGACCCGCTGTCGCTGAGCATCTACGGCCAGCTGGGACTGGTCATGCTCGTCGGCCTGGCGTGCAAGAACGCCATCCTGATCGTCGAGTTCTCGAAGGTGCAGCGCGAAAACGGCCAGAAGATCAACGACGCCGCTATCGCCGGCGCCGACGCGCGGTTCCGCGCCGTGCTGATGACCGCCTGGTCGTTCGTCCTCGGTGTGCTGCCGCTGGTTCTGGCGACCGGCGCCGGCGCCGCCAGCCGTGTGGCGATCGGCGTGCCGACCTGCGTCGGAATGCTCTTCGATATCGTCGTCGGCCGCTCGCTCGTTCCGGCAATCTACGCCAACGTCGAAAAGATGCGCGAGTTCTTCTCGCGCGGCGTCCGCCGGGAGATGCTCGAGAAAGAAGCCGAATTCGCTCAGCATCAGGGAGAGTAATATCATGAAAAAGACCACTTTCTTTATTTGCGCCTTTACCGTCCTCTTTTCGGCGCTCGGCACTCTTGAGGCGAAGGTCGCTTCGCTGGGCGGGATCGGCGAGGTCGATTATTCGGATCTGGGCGATGTGAAAGAAGTGGTCTTCGCCGTGCGCCAGG
>JAGCAH010000282.1 GCA_017652805.1 Thermoguttaceae bacterium
AGCTTTGGAAAGAGTATCAAGATCATTTTGAGTCGGAAGAGGAATTTTTTCGTACGGTGGCGGTCTGGCCGGTCTGTCCGGAGTGCGGACGCCGCCGTGAAGTCAGCTGTCCTGTCTGCCACCGGGTTAGGAGTCTTTTTCCGCCGGCCGATGACGATTTCTGGTTTGGCTCCGATGATCCGGTCTCGGTCGGCTCGACGGCGTCCTGCGGCTGTCGCGGCGGAGAGAATTGCGGTTCGAAAGACATTGTTTCGACGGCCGAATCCGTTTCGACCGGGAAGATAACCCTTTCTGAGTCTTCCGAACTTATTCCGCGCGGCAATGGGGTCGGTCGGCGGCCAACTGATGATTTCGCCGCGTCGGCGGAGACGTCTGAGAGTTGCGTTTGGGAGTTTTCCGAACCGGAGAACGATTCCGCGAAAAAGGGGGATTTTTCGGCGGCGAGCGATTCGATCTATACCGCCAAAACTTTTTCGGTTACGACGCCGAATTTCCATCGGTCAACGATGGAGACTCTCGATATGACTCCCGAAAAGAAACCTTCCACCGAAGACCTGTCGCGGAAATTTCAAAAAGAGGGGCTCCGCCTGGTGGTATGCCCAACCTGCGATGAACCGTTCGTCCCGAAATATCTTCCCTTCTGTAAAGGGTGCGGTCATCGATTCGACGATTCTGTGTCTTCCGCTGTGGAAGAGGCTCTTTCCGAGGCGGATGATTTGTCTTTGGAAACGGACGGCGGACGTGTCGCCCTGATGGCGGTCGGCATGGTGATCGTGGCGATCCTCTTTGTACTCTTTCTTATTTTCTTTATAAAATAGCGTCGGCTGAACCAAAAGCCGCTGTTACGTGGACGGATCCACTCTTTCGACTTGCGTGAGAAAAGATGGGAGAATTATCCTTTCTCGGAATAATTATATTACCTAATTTTACATATCTAGAAGATAATTATTGCAAACTTGATAAAGTTTAACGGTTTTTTTAATTTTACCAGATATTAGGCCGATAGCTTAGAGTGAGGATATTCCTCATCGGCACTCACTTATTGTGATCGTTTGGAGGTGAATGATCAGAGAGAGTGTCGGCATTCAAGGTTGTACCCGTTCCAAGAGTATAGAACCATGAACAAACAACTGTTAACTTTCGGCTGTATCGGTTTCGCATGTCTGATCTTTGGTGTCGGCGCGTATGCCGCCGATTTTCTCGGTCAGGCGATCAACGACCAGTGGGGGACGTCGATCCCTGGTTTTACAACGGATTCTTCCCCCTCGGCATCGGTGGACGATCAAAATGTCGGCGGATATCCGACGCCGATCGGCGAAAGCAGCGGTATTTTGAGTGAAGCGAACAGATTCTACCAGGCAAAGCGATTCTTTGATGCCGAAAAGCTCTATAGTTCGTACGTTAGCCAAAACGCGCAATACGGCTTTTCTGCAGACCTTGCGCTCGCGTACCACCGCCTCGGTCTGATCGCCAAAAAACGCCAGCTTTACGATAAAGCTCAGGAGTATCTGATCTCGGCGATCAAATGCGATCCGATGAAAGATCCGCAGATTACGCTCGACTATGCCATCATTCTCTTTGAACTCGGGGAGTATGAACGCGCCGAAAAGTTCTTTCGGTTCCTGTGTGAGAATAATCCGGATATGAACCAGGCGAAAATCTATCTCGGAAAAACTCTTTTAGAAAGTGCCCCGAGTGTCGACGTTCTCCCCCTTCTCGAACCGGAGTACGGTCGAGTCGAAGCGGGTGAACTCTTGGCCGCCCGGTGCCGCGAAGTCGGTAAAACGGCGGACGCCGAAAAGATCGAAAAAATGATATTCGATGAAAAGACAAAAGGGGACGAAGTCTTCTTTATGCCTGCTACCGCGCCCGGGGATCTTTCCGGTCCGTCGGCCAGTTCGTCTTTGGCCGCGCCCGCCAAATCTGCCGTAACCGCCGACTCTGACGCATCAAAAGGGTCTGTCACGCCCGCTCCGGCCGACAACAGCGATGAATTCGAGGTTTTTGCCGCGACTCTACCGGGGACGGCCAAAGCTGACGATCCGCAGAAGTCCGGTTTCGCACCGTTCCGAACGGATGACTCCTTCAGCGCCGCATCCAAGGGAACCACCGGATCCGATTCTCTTGCTTCCCCGACATTTGCCGCCTCGCAAGACGCTTATGGGATGCTTTCTCCCGGCATGGACAATACACGCGTTTCGGAGGAAATCCCCTCTTCGAATTCTTCCCGAACTGAAACTTTCGGCGGATACCCCGGTCTTGCGATGAACGAGAGCGACGGAGTCGTTTTGCACGGAGCCGATCCTTTCTATGCCGAAGCGAAACCGATTGAGAAAAAGGTGGCCGAGCAGTTTGCTCCTTTCGAAGAGAATGAGGCCGCCGCCCCGGCGACCTTCGCTAAGATCCCGCAGGGCGTCTCGGTTCCGCGAGCCGAAGGGAGTTATGGCGGATTTGACGGATACCTTCCTCCCAGGGTGTCGGGCTTGGAAGCGCTGGCTTCGACCGATTCGACCCGCATGACGAGCGGCGCCGCGCCGGTTCCCGACTTCAACTTTGTTAATCAGATTTGCTTCCATGATCCGGAAAAGGTCGCTCTGCAGAGTCAGGCTCCGCGCTCTTCCGCTCCGATCTCTGTCAGGACTTCGCCGAAAGCTTCTCCCCTGAGTACGCAGGTCGCACCATTACATAGCACTCCGGCTTCGCCACAGAGCGCACCTTTACTTGGTTTACCGACTTCTCCGCAAACCTCGGTCAATAACCCGCGGCGTTTTTCGAGCGACGAAAAGTTGGAGATGGCCGAAAAGGCCGGAGCAGAGATTACCTATCTGACCCAAGAACAGTATAATAACGAAATCGCAACTCGGGCCGCCCAAGTCGTTCAACGGGCGGAAGAGGAAATTTCAAACAGCAATCTTCAAGAGGATCAGAAACAGGCTCTTCTTCAAAAAATCCTGGGACTCTGACGTCATCTGAAGCCCCCCCCCTATGCTTTTGACAAGAGTGAGTATAATCATTAGTATGGGAAAGGGTTTTGCCGAATACGCTTTCGGTCGTTTTCCGGCGTGAAAATCGGCCGTGGCACGGCAGAACGAAGGACTCGAGAGAGTCCTTTCCTTTTTTATAGTGTGATCTTTACCCGTAGAACCGGAGGTTTTGATGATTCCGATAATTTCAAACCGGGAACTGGCTCCGAATATTTATGAAATGGTCGTTGAAAATAAGACGCTGGCTCGTCGAGCTCATCCGGGACAGTTTCTCATCGTGATGCCCGACGACCACGGTGAACGAATTCCTCTGACGATTGCCGATTACGACGTCGAGGCGGGAACGGTCACGATGGTCATCATGGCGATCGGAACCTCGACGCGGAAACTGGTGAAACTCGGTGCGGGGGACTCGCTCTACGCGATGCTCGGTCCCCTCGGGAATGCCAGCGAAATTGAAAATTTCGGGACCGTGATTATGGTCGCCGGCGGGGTTGGTGCCGCCCCGATCTACCCGATCGCCCGTGCGTTCTTCAACACCGGGAACCGTGTGATCACTATTCAGGGATCCCGCAATAAGGATCTCCTTTTCTGGTGTGATAAGTTGGCCTCGGTCAGCAGCGAGCATATCGTAACGACTGACGATGGCTCGTTCGGTCGGAAGGCTTTGGTAACCGAGCCGCTTCGCGAGTTTCTCGAAAAGGAAACTGTCGGTTGTGTATACGCGATCGGGCCGGCGATCATGATGAAGTTTTGCGCCGAGACGGTTCGCCCGTTCGGCGTTCGCACGATCGCCAGCCTGAACTCAATTATGATCGACGGAACCGGAATGTGCGGCGGATGCCGCGTCCGGGTCGGCGGAGAGACAAAATTCACCTGTGTCGACGGGCCCGAGTTTGACGCGTTGGCGATTGACTGGTCGATCGCCATGGCTCGGCAGAAGTCATTCTGCGAGTCCGAAAAGTGTTCCCTCGATCGGTATGTCGAATTGAACGGCATTAAGTAGCCGATTACGGGATGTTCTGTTTCACAAGGGAACAGTATCAATAATTCAGGAATAAAAAAGATGTCCAATCAGTCCGCTTCCGAAGGTTCAACCGGTCGGGTCGGTCGTACTCCGATGCCTGAACAGGATCCCAAGGTCCGTGCCCACAACTTTAAAGAGGTTCCGCTAGGCTTTACGCCCGAAATGGCGATGCGCGAGGCGGGTCGGTGCCTTCGCTGCAAAAAGCCTCTCTGCCGCGAAGGGTGTCCCGTCGGCGTTCCGATTCCCGAATTCCTCGCGCTGATAGCCAAGGGGGATTTTGTCGCGGCGGCGGAAAAGGTTAAGGAGACGAACGCTCTGCCGGCCGTTTGCGGTCGAGTCTGCCCTCAGGAGAACCAATGCGAGGGACGCTGTCTCTTGGGCAAGAAATTCGAGCCGGTCGCAATCGGACGCTGCGAACGGTTTGTTGCCGATTACCAGCGGGAATCGGGACAGGTCTCGGTCCCGAAAAAGGCCGCCCCGACCGGTCAGAAGATCGCTGTCGTCGGCGCCGGTCCTTCCGGATTGACCGTTGCCGGCGACATGATCCTCGCCGGGTACGAAGTGACCCTCTATGACGCGCTACACAAACCGGGTGGGGTTCTGATGTACGGGATTCCCGAATTCCGGCTGCCCAAGGCAATTGTCGAGGCTGAAATCGCCTCACTTGAAAAGCTCGGCGTTGAAATCCGATGCAATTCTCTCGTCGGAAAAACGATCACGGTCGACGAACTAATTCGCGACGAGGGGTTCGACGCCGTCTTTGTCGGCGTCGGCGCCGGGTTACCGACGTTTTTGGGGATTCCCGGAGAGGATCTCGGGAATGTCTGTTCGGCGAACGAGTATCTGACCCGGTCGAACCTGATGAAAGGGTACCGTTTCCCTGAGTATGACACTCCGGTGATCCGCGGCCGGCACGTTTGTGTGGTCGGCGGCGGAAATGTGGCGATGGATGCCGCGCGCAGTGCACTCCGTTTGGGCGCCGAGTCGGTTAAGATTGTCTATCGACGAAGTGAGGCGGAACTTCCCGCCCGGGCCGAGGAAGTTCATCACGCCAGAGAAGAGGGAGTTGAATTCCTCTTTTTGACCAATCCGATTGAATTGTTGGGGAATGAACGCGGACAGGTGAACGCCATGCGTGTTCAGAAAATGGAGCTCGGTGAACCTGACGCTTCCGGGCGGCGGCGCCCGATTCCGATCCCCGGATCGGAATACCAGTTTGATACCGATCTGGTGGTGATTGCCGCCGGGTCCCGTGCCAATCCGGTTCTGACCCACTATACCGATAATCTTGACCTTTCCAAGAAAGGATATATCGTTGCCACCGAAAGCGGTCGGACGAGTAAACCCGGCGTTTGGGCCGGGGGAGATATCGTGACCGGCGCGGCAACTGTCATTTTGGCCATGGGAGCGGGACGAACCGCTTCGAAAGACATGGACGCGTGGCTGAAATCCGGAAAGGAGGGATGGATCTGATCCTGCGAAGTGCCGCGGGGAATCTTTTGAGTTCCTTGTTTTCCCCCGTGTACACGGTGTAGACGGCGGAAAGCATAACATACACAGGCGCGGTTGATATTGAGCCGCGCATCATTTCTGGTGAAAGGAGTTTTGCGATGATTATTGGTGTTCCGAAGGAAGTGAAGAATCAGGAATTTCGAGTTGCGGCGACCCCGGCTGGTGTTTTTGAACTCACCAAAAGAGGTCACTCCGTTCTCGTCGAGAAAAACGCCGGTGCGGCGAGCGGCTTCAGCGACGAAGCCTATGTCAAAGCCGGCGCCCTTCTGGCCGGTGATTCCAAGGAAATCTTCGAGCGCGCCGATATCATCGTCAAAGTCAAGGAACCGATGCCGAATGAGTATCCGCTGATTCGGAAAAATCAGGTCATCTTCACCTATTTCCATTTCGCCTCGGATCTCGAACTGACCAAGGCGATGATGGCTTCCGGCGCGGTTTGCGTGGCGTATGAGACGGTGCAGAAGGCTGACCGGACTTTGCCCCTCCTGGAACCGATGTCCGAAGTCGCCGGTCGTTCCTCCATCCAGCTGGGAGTTGCGTTTCTCGAAAAGTCGTCCGGAGGGAAAGGCCTCCTTCTCGGCGGTGTTCCGGGCGTTCTTCCCGGGAAAGTCCTTGTTCTGGGCGGCGGCGTCGTCGGTCTGAACGCCGCGAAAATCGCCGCCGGGTTCGGCGCCGATGTCGTGATCAGCGATATTTCGATTCCGCGTCTGCGCCAGATCAACTCGATTCTTCCTCCGAACGTCAAAACGCTCTACGCCTCGGAGTATAACATCCGTGCCGAACTTCCCGATGTCGACCTGGTAATCGGCGCGGTTCTGATTCCGGGCGGCAAGACCCCGCATCTGATCACGCGCGATATGCTCGGTCTGATGGAACCGGGAACGGTGCTGGTCGACGTGGCGATCGACCAGGGTGGATGCTTCGAGTCGTCCCACCCGACCACTCACGACGCTCCGATTTTTGCCGAGCAGGGGATCCTTCACTACTGCGTGACCAATATTCCCGGCGTCTTCCCCCGTACGTCGACCCAGGCGCTCACCAACGCGACGCTTCCCTATCTGGCCGCGCTGGCCGACAAGGGATGGGAAAAGGCGTGTGAAGATGATCCTGCGCTGAAGGCCGGTCTGAATATGGTCGGCGGTAAGATCGTTCATCCTGCCGTCGCGAGGGCGTGGAATCTCTGATAGGTATTCTGCCTGTTCGAGAGGATGATCTGAACGGAGTGATTTCATCGGGTCTTCATCGGGTCCGCTGCTTCGGATAACACCGGTTCCGGACCCGTTTTTTCGGGAGTTTGAAAATGCTGCGTATTGGGGTCATTACGGATATTCAGTATGCCGATGCCGATCCGATCGGGAAGCGGAATTACCGGGGCGGGATTGCCAAGTTTCTGGAAGCCGTGGGTGCGTTGGAAGAAGCGGGCGTGGACGCGATTTTTAATCTCGGCGACGCGCTCGACCACGACTGGGAAAGTCTGACGGCGGTTTCGGAACTTTTCCGTTCGATCAGGCTCCCCTTTTATAACGTTCTCGGTAATCATGACTATCTCATTCCCGACGAGAAGAAAGGCGAGATCAATCGTTATCTCCTCATTCCGAATGAAGAGGGATACTATTCGATCACCATGACCGACCCGGAAAACAGTTCGGAGTGGCTTTTTATTTTTCTTAACGGAAATGAGATCAGCCTCTACGCCGCGCGGAACGACCAGGAGCGCGCTACCGCTCAGGAGGTGCGTGAACGGTATCCGCTTGAAGACGGGACCTTTTCCCACGACTGGAACGGTGCGATGAGCCCGACCCAGCTCGAATGGCTTGACGCGCAGTTGCGAGACGCCGAATCGAAGAATCAACGGGTGATTGTCTGCAATCATTTCCCTCTCTTCTGCCAAGGGGGACCCTATTCGGTGTCCGACGCGGTTCCTCTGGCGAAACTCCTTCCCGTCTATTTCGGCAAACTCGGCGTTTCCCTCTGGAATGCCGACGAACTCCTAGAGGTTCTCGACAGGTACCCCAAACGGATCAAGGGGTATTGGGCTGGGCATTTACACGAGGGTTCCTACGGCGAGCGGGACGGGGTGCCGCACGTGACGTTCCGGGGGATTGTCGAGACGGAACCGAATGCCTGGGCGGTGATGGAAATAAAGGATGATGAGGTGATCGCGCACCTCTGATGTGAAATGAGCAGTTGTCAAAATTAAAGGGGGCTTCCGCCCCCTTTTTTCGGATGGTCGGACGAGGCGTTTTCAGTCGTTGTTTTCAAGGAAACCGAGAAGCCGTCTCGTACGGCCCGGGGTCTGGAGCTTTTTGACCGCTTTTGCTTCAATCTGGCGAACCCGTTCGCGTGTCACCTCAAAAATACGGCCGACTTCTTCAAGTGTGTAAACATATCCGTTGACAAGGCCGTAGCGGAGACGGATGATTTCTCGTTCGCGCGGAGTGAGCGTTTGGAGAATTTTTTCAAGCTCTTTGCGGAGCATCTCATTCGCGACGCTCTTTTCCGGCTTTTCGAAACTGTCGTCAGCGATGAAATCACCGAAGCTGCCCTCATCGCTTTCGCCGATCGGATGCTCGAGACTGATCGGAACTGAGCCCATCTCGAAAATTCGGCGAACTTCGTCTTCGTTGATGCCCGAAAGTCCGGCAATCTCTTCGATAGACGGTTCGACTCCGGTCTTCTGGAAGTAGTTCTTTTGAATGTTCCGAAGACGCGATAATACATCGATCATATGAACGGGGATGCGGATCGTCCGCCCTTGGTCGGCGATCGCGCGGGTAATCGCCTGGCGGATCCACCAGGTCGCGTAGGTCGAAAATTTAAACCCCTGCTGGTATTCAAATTTATCGACGGCGCGCATCAGACCGGTGTTTCCCTCCTGAACCAGATCGAGGAAACTCATTCCGCGGTTACGGTATTTCTTGGCGATCGAAACAACCAATCGAAGATTGCAGCGCGATAATTTCGCTTTCGCCTGCTCGTATTCGGTGAGCGCTCTGTTGATTCTGTCGATCCGGCGGCGAAGACGAGCATGGGGTTCGATGATCATATTGCGCAACTGACGGAGTTCGCGGCGGAGAAGACGAGCGCGGCTTTGCGAGACTGTCCCTGGAGTTTGACCGTTCAAAATTTGTTTGATTTCGGTGATCCGCTGAGAAGCTTTGATCATGTTCGAACGGAGAAGATTGATACGACGCGTTCGGAGACTCAATTCTTCGATGAGGATGACCGCGCGTCTTGTGTGGATTTTGATGTCGGCCAGGAGATCTTTGAGCTGTTTGGTTCGCGCGCGGCTCGGCCGTTCGCCGCAGAGATGCCTGACACCGCTGTACCGATCCGAGATGTGCCGTCCGATCGCGTAGAGGGTGGAAAGGTTGGCGGGCATCCGTTTTAAGATAATCTCTTTTGAAATCTCCTGTGAAATCGACTTTTTGATATTTCGATCGAACGCCAGTTTTTCTTCCCGAACGTCGGTCAGATTTTGGGTGGCGGCAATGACGGCATAGGGAGCCGAAAGAACTTCACGGCGGTAACGGCGTCTCGTGATTTCTATGCGTTTCGAGAGGATCACTTCTTCTTCGCGCGTTAGAAGAGGAATATCGGCCATCTGCGAAAGATAGATGCGGACGGGGTCGCTGTTCCAACGCTGAACCTCGCCGGTGATCGAGAAGGGGACTGTATAGGATGCGTCGGAAGATTCGGCACCGGTTTTTTTCGTAAGATTGGCGTCATCGAGGGAATCGACCCAGTCGAGCATTTCTTCACGGGGTGAGTTTTCGACAATATCGATTCCCTCTTCTTCCAGGGAATGAAGCCAGTTGACATAGACGTTTGGGTCGATCGTATCAAGGGAGGAATTGAGCTGCGCAAAGTCGTTTTTCGTCAGGTATCCGCATTGCTTTCCTTTGTTAAGAAGTTCTTCGAGAATACCTGTAGCTTGATCCGTTTTACTCACGTTTGTCTCCTGTGCCTTCCTTGGCACGGTTAAGGATGAAAAATTGAGTGACTGTTTCAGGATTGCGCGTCGTCAGGAACGTCCTCGTCCATGAGGCCGTTTTTCTCCTGTTCTTCCCGCCGCTGTTGTTTCGCCTTCAGAAGCCGCTGAAGTTCCAAAAGCTTTTTATCTTTACTCTCTTCATCGAGAGAGCCGTTCCGCAGGTCGTTGACCCGGGTCGATTTTGTGCGTTCAATTCTTCGACTCAAAAAGGCGTCGAGAATCTGAGTCACAAGGACTTTTCGGTTTCCTTCACCGGCCAACCGTTCCGACAGATCCTTAGCAGTCCCCTTTTCCGCGATCGCGTCGAGACATGAAATCATCTTCGGCGAATCGTAGCGCCGAAGGATCATGTCGAACGTGACGGGATGAGCGCCGCGGTTTAAGAGATCCACTCCCAAAAGGAAAATCTGGCGGCTTACCGGAGAGATGAAATCATCAGCGGTAACACCGGCGGAAAGAGCGGGAAAGATTTCGGGGCACGCCCACCAAGATGTGAAGAAGTCAACCTCGAGGGGGTTGGGCATGAATGAACGGTTTTTCCAGATCTCGTCGGGAAGCGTGCCGAAACGCGTGGCAAGGATTTCGGGCGTCTCGTCATCGAATTGGGGAATCGGAACCGTTGACTTAACGGGGACGGAAGGCGTTTTCGCCTCGGCTCCCTGCCAGAGAGCGCGGCTTTGAGCCTGACGGTGAATATTGAGCCGCTGGTTAATTTCATTCTCGCCGATGTGGAATTTCTCGGCCATCCGTCGGAGGATCATGCTGATTCGAAGCTGAACCGGATCGCGCTGAAGGTTTGTTCGAAGGGGAGCCAGAGCAATGACCGAAAGGAGGGAATCGAGCGCGCGGGACGACTCGATGATGTTTGAAGGATCGATCCCTTCGGTCGCTTTTTGGAAAGCGTGGTCGAGAGCGCTGATACTGTGGTTCTTGATCGCCTCTTCAAAAGCTTCTTTTCCGTGGACGAGAAGAAACTCACACGGGTCGCTGTTGTCGGGAAGAGTCAGAACCGACATGTCGGCACCCTGAGCGACGAAGAAACCAAGCACTTCGCTTGCGCGTCTTTGCCCCGCGGCGTCTCCGTCGAGGATGAGGTAGATTTTGTCGGCGAATCTGTTGAGAATTTTCACATGCTCACTCCCCAGCGCGGTACCGAGTACGGCGACCGTTTCTTCAAAACCGAATTGGTGCGCCATGATGGTGTCGGTATACCCTTCGGTGATGAGAACGCGCTTCTTGGCACGGATGGCGTTGCGCGCAATATTCAGCCCGTAAAACATCTTCGATTTAATGAATACGGGAGTTTCGGGAGAATTGATGTACTTTGCCGGGCTGTTGAGAGCAGAATTCGGAAGAATTCTGCCGCCGAACGCGACGATACGGTCGTTTGTATCGAGTATGGGGAAGATAACCCGACCGTGAAAACGGTCGTAAAGCGCCGAACGTTCTTCCTCGGTGAGGTTTCCCCGCCGACTTGAAAGGATGAAATTCTGACGGACGGCCAGAACACCAGCCTCGATCAGGGTTAGGGCGCGAGATCGGGAATTCCCGATCCAGTCGAGAAGAAGATTTGTATTCAGCGGGGAATAACCGATCGTAAAGCGTTTGGCCGTCTCTTCGGTGATCCCGCGTTCGGAGATATATTGGCGAGCACCGGCGGCTTCGGAAGCGGAGAGATAATACTGATGATATTTATCGGCAAGCCAGCGGAGCGATTTATAAAGGGTCGATTTGGAGACTGTTTCGGATTGTCCCGAGCCGTTTCCGAAACCGGGAAGAAGGCCGGTCGATTCCGATGAAAGCGTTTCGGACGGAGCGGAAGAGAAACTTTTCGAGAAACGAGACTGAGGCTTGGGAAGGGGAATCCCGGCCATATCGGCCAGAATTTCGAGGGCCTCTTTGAAATCGACCCCTTCGATCTGTTCGATAAACGAGAAGATATCGCCCCCCAGATTACAGACCCAACAGCGATATGTCTGGCGATCGGGGTTGACCTGTAGGCTCGGACGGTTGTCATCATGCCACGGACAGCGACCGACGTAGATGCGTCCTTTCCGCTGAAGGGAAGGAACATAACGGGAAACCAGGTCGACAATGTCGATCGCTTCCCTGATCTTCTCTTTGACTTCAAAAGATGAATTCAAGGTTTTCGTCCGTGAAAACAATAAAACAAACGCGGATAAGCCGACCGATAAGCGCCAACGGGGACTCCGCCCCGAAAAAGCGGGCAAAAGCGGCAAACCCGCAAGCCGCCTTCCTTGGCGGCCCCAGTGTGCCTAGTGTAAACTTTTGAGAAAAAACGGTCAAGGTCAAATTTTCAGGAGGAGAGATTGATCGGCAAAACCTCTGAATCTCAGGGATTTGTATTCCAATTTCGGGAAGATGAATCTGCAGGCGGAGAGGAATAATTTCAAAAACCGTCGCGAACGCTAGAGGGAGATCTTTGGACCGCAAAAAAGCGGGAGGGTTTTTAACCCTCCCGCCCAGGTGAGCTGAAAGTTGGAAATAGTTAAGCGATTTTGCGAAGCGCCGTAATCGCTCTGTCGCTCACTTTGGAAGGAGTCGCTTGGGTAAAATGACCGACAAAGCCGTTACCGTTATGCGAAAGGCATTCATGAATCTGACGATATCGTTCCGGATCGAC
>JAGCAH010000283.1 GCA_017652805.1 Thermoguttaceae bacterium
GCCTACGCTCTGAAGGGGTGGTCGGGCATGGACTACGGCAGTTTCGGCGACACGAGACTGCGCGACGTACCGTTTGAAGTCTACAAAAAGTACCGAGACCGACTTCCCGAAAACTGGCGCAAGCGCGCCGACCACTACTACTCCGAATTCCGGCGTGTACAGCAGGGGGTTCGTGCGTGGCGTGCGGGCGACTTAAAGGAGTTCGGCGACCTTATCTTCCAGAGCGGCGCCAGCTCGATCAATCAATACGAAACCGGCTCCGACGAGTTGAAACGGATCTACGACCTGATGCGTCAAACGCCTGGGATATACGGAGGCCGGTTCAGCGGCGCGGGATTCAAGGGCTGCTGCATGGCGCTCATCGACCCCGCCGCGAGACAAGAGATCACCGACCGAATCACCGCCGGTTACACAAAAGCATTCCCCCATCTGAAAGAGAGGTTCTCAATCCACTTCTGCCAAACCGCCGACGGCGCCCTCCTCCGAGGCTAAGCCGCTCCATCCCGCATCCCGCCATCCCCCAGCGGGACAGGGAGCCTCCCGCTCCCGCATCCCGCCAGCTCCCCCGCGGGACAGGGAGCCTCCGGCTCCCGCATCCCGCCTTCCCCCATCCAAAACCACCGATGATCAACTGTATTTTCTATCTCCCGGGAGGGAGAAAAGAGCACGTTCCAGGCCACATTGAACAAGTGGTATATGGTTTTATGAAACTGGCGCGGGACGGCGTCGTCAATCTTACGATCTCGACCGTTCCGCGAGACATGCCGCGATACAGGCGTTGTTTTTTCGCGGACATTGATCGGTACCGGGTATGTTACGACGTTAACGACGCAGTTGGTCTGACAGTTCCGGACACCGACGCGAACGAGCTGACGGCCGCCGAAACCGACGCCCTTCTCGACCGATGCGACTTTGTTTTTAAGCGATCCTACTCCCCGACCTTCGCGCAGGCGCTCCGAAACCGCGGCCGCTATTTCCCTCTGGGTCTTTTCTATCGTTATTTTCCCAAGCGAAACCGGCGGGAGAACAGCGTCATGCGCAAAATAGCGCAAATCGAAAGGATTCTTCACGGCTGGAGCAGAACGGATCAGCTCGCCGCCGAAACCGGGAACGTTGACAAATACTGGACGATCGGCTCCGCGAAACGAACCGATATAGACATTCTATTCACCACACGTTTATGGGACATCGCTTCGGTCAAAACGAAAGCCCCGAAGACGGACGCGAGCGACCGGGAAGAGAGGAACCGCGAGCGAATCGACTTTCTTCGCGCCCTCCGCCGTCATTCCGGCCGCACGATCATCAGCGGAGTCTCAGACAGCCCGATCGCCCGTCAGCTCTGTCCCGATCTTATTCTCTCCGACCGATACACCGCCCGGGCGAACTATCGCAATCTCCTCCGCCGTTCGAAGGTTTGCGTAACAACAACCGGTCTTTCCAAATCGATCGGCGGCCGATTCGCCGAATACATTTCGGCGGGAAAAGCGATCGTCACCACACCTCTTTACTTCACGGTCACGGGGGATCTCTCGGAAGGAAAGAATTACCTGACATTCACCACCGCCGACGAGTTGATTGCTCAAGCCGAGAAGCTTCTATCCGACGGCGAACTTCGGCGAGACATGGAGCTTCAAAACGTCTTGTATTACACTCATTACGTCCGACCCGACGTTCAGGTTCTCAACACGATCATAACGGTTCTCGAACAGGGGAAATTCCGCGATGCCGCAAACAGCGGCACGCCGAACACACGTTCTTAAAACCGGACCGGCGAGAACCTTCCTTAACAATCATTTCACCGACATTCCCGCATACACGACTCCGGGAGATGGAACGCTTCGCCCATCATATAATCGAACGTATTAGGCTCATAGACCGAATAGCCCTGACCGGAATAGAACGTCAGTTCTCCAAAAACAACCTTACCGTGATCATTATACAGATCGACTCTGACTTGGGGAAACGGAGCCGAAAGGCGGCGGGCGACATCGAGCATTAATTCGAAGTTTTCAGGTTTCGCTACCGGACCGGCCAATTCGCGCATTCCTTTATACCTAAAGGGAAGCTGAGTAAAATCAGCGTCAAAAAAACCCAATCGAGGCCCGCCATCACCCCAGCGATCCGATATCACATACATATACTTCGGCACGCCGTCGAAGCAGAAGAACTTATAGTCAATCGGCCCTTCGGGTCCGGCATCGATATACCTCTCAATAATAATCCTGTGTTTCTTTCCGGAATAGTAGGGCCATTCTCGTCCCCCGTATGGCAGGTGACATGGAATGCGGAGCCACGACCGAATCCGTTTTTTCATCTTGGGGAGATCAAGTTTATTTTTATCCGCACAGACGATCACACCGACTCCGCTCCCTTCTCCCAGGGTATCTTTCACAACGAATTGATCAGGAAGTGTGTCGAAATCAATTTCATCCAACGAGTCATAAACGCCGTAAACTTCGTTAAGGATTTCCGAAAGCCCCCGATCCGCCACAAAGCCGCGCACATCAGCTTTATCGGAACAGGTCACCAGCAGCGGATTTTTATAATACAACTTATAGAGCTGAACCTTCTCGGTAAACCTCCGCGGGTTCTTCCAATCGATTGGCTGTCCGATCCGCTTACAATACTGGTATGAAATCACGGTCTTATCGGGAATCATTTGAAAGAGGCGGAGGCGCAATCGTTTCGAAATGTTACGTGCAAGCCGCCAAACAATCATGAAGCACTCCTTCTGAACAATCATTTCGCTATTGATCATAAATCCCCGGACACAAAACCGCGGCACGAGCCAGACCCGTTCTCTTCCGGACAAAAAGGCACTTACGACCGCCGACGCATGACGATCTCATCGCCCCCTCATACATAAAGGGCGGTCAACCGAACGAAATCCGGCGCCGCCCCACCAACTATATTGTAATATATTGTAAACGCACTCCACACGCAAGAGAAGATCTCACCCGTCCCCACACACCCTCATCCAAAGGGGCAGGGAGCCCCGCACCCACCTCTCCCCCCCTCAGCTCCCCTCGCTCAAGCGGGACAGGGAGCCTCCGGCTCCCGCCTCCCGCTCCCCCGCTCCGCATCCCGCATCCCCGCCATCTCCGCCTTCCTCTCGCGCCATCAGCTGCGCGGCGGGGAAAGGTTGCGGAGAGCCGCGGAATGGTTTAGAATAGCCGCGGAGGATTTTTTGGAAAA
>JAGCAH010000284.1 GCA_017652805.1 Thermoguttaceae bacterium
GGGTGACCGACTTCAATCTCTACTACGGAATCAAATACGGCGAAAATGCCCCCTACCGAAACGAAAAGTCGCACCACGCCTACTGCGATTTCGTCGGACGGATCAACGCGATTCTCCTCCCCGCCCGGCCGGTCCGTCCCGTCCTCCTCTACTACCCGATCGAAACGATGCAGCGGGAGTTCAAGCCGGTTGCCGAGTGCGTCAACAACGCGCCGCAGTCCGACGCGATGACCCGCGCGGTCCGTTCGTTCGTCGGTATCGGCACCGCGCTCACCCGCGCTCAGATCCCCTTCACCGTCATCGACGGCGAATCGATCGCCGAACTGTCCGAAGAAAGGCTCCGCGATTGGAACGCGGTGATCGTTCCGGATTCCGCCGACCCGCCGGCGGAGGTTCTCGACCGCCTGGCCCGCGCGTGGAACGATTCAAAGGACTCGGATCGGTTCCTTTACGCCGGCGGCGACACCGCGCTGGATGAACCCGAAGCGGTTTCCGCAGCCCTCGGCGCAGCCGCCCGGCCGCGCCTGGTCTGCGAGCCCCGCTTCGACTATCTCGCTCAGGGCACCTTCGAACGGGACGGAAAACTGATCGTCCTTCTGACCAACACATGGGGCGATCCGTGGGAAGGAAACGTCCGTCTGGCGTGCGGCTCGGCAATCTCCCCCGCCCCCTGGGGAACCCTCAATCCGCAGACCGGCGAGGTCGGCTCGCTCGAACAGAACGGCGGAGAGGCCCGTCTCCGGCTCGACGCACGGCAGACGCTTCTGCTGGTCATTCCGCTTGAACAGTAACCCCCATTCATTCCTCAGACAGATTCAGAAAGACAAAGATGCTGAAAAAAGGTTTCTGGCTTACATTCCTCCTGGCGGCCTTATCGCTCGCCGCCGCTGCCGCCGAACTTCCCCAAACCGCCGTTCCCGAAAACCGGGACTGCGACCTGTTCCGGCACCAGGTCGCCGAAATCGAAAAGGGGAACACCGACCTCCTCTGGGTCGGCGACTCGATCACCGACTTCTGGGACAACGCCGGTATCGACGTCTGGAACCGGTATTACGTTGACAAGGGACGTAACCCGCTCAACTTCGGAATCAGCGGCGACCGGACCAGCCAGGTTATCTGGCGGATCGATAACGCTCCGATGACTAAAATCGCGCCGAAGATGATCATTCTGATGATCGGAACCAACAACCTGGCGCACGGCGATTCGCCCGAAGAGACCGTCATCGGGATTCAGACGATCGTCGATCGGCTCACCGCGCTCTATCCCGATGCCAAACTCCTCCTTTTGGAAATCTTTCCGCGCGACGCCGAGCCCGGCACGCCGCTACGCGCTCTAATCGAGGACGCCAACGCCCGGCTGCGCGCAATTTACGGCGCGGGCCAGGTTCCGAACGTCCAGCTTTACAGCATCGGCGACCTGTTCCTCGACGGGGACGGCAGCCTTCCCGAGAGCATCATGCCCGATTTCCTTCACCCCAGCGCCGCCGGCTACGAGATCTGGGCCGAAGCGGTCGAGCCGATGGTGATGGAAGGGCTCGGCGAAACGCCGGAAACCGTCATTCCGAAAACGAGCCCTCTGCACGACGAACGCTATACAAAACAGGTCGACCGGCTCAAAGAGTGTCAGGATTACCAGATTCTGATGTGCGGCGACTCGATCGTCGGCGTCTGGATGTCGGGACCGGGAACCGACCGTTTTCCGGTCTGGGAAAAGTATTATGGTTCAAAGGGGGGAATGAATCTCGGCGTGGGGGGCGACATCGTCTCCGGCCTTGCGTGGCGTATGGAAAACTACCCGCTCGACGGGGTCAATCCGAAACTGATCATCACCGAAATCGGCGCGAACGACCTGACGTCATACGAAACGCCGAAAGAGGAGGTCGCGTTCGGCGTCCGCGTTCTCATCAAGAAGCTGCACGCCCGCTGGCCGAAAGCGCGTTTCATCGCCGTGGCGTGCCTGCCGTTCCAGTGGGAACACAACCCGAACCACGACGCCATGACGTTTCAGGCGTGGATCGACGACTATAACCGCGTCTTCCCCCTCTATTTCCGCGATCTGCCGTATGTGACCGCGGTCAATATTTCCGACCTCTACGTCTTCCCCGACGGAAAATACAACCCCGATGTCCTTTACGACTCGGTCCACCCGAACGCGGTCGGCTGCGCCCTCTGGGGCGA
>JAGCAH010000285.1 GCA_017652805.1 Thermoguttaceae bacterium
ACAATTACATGGTCGAGTATTCCGAGGACATGATGAACACCGAGCGCGCGTCCTCCTACTGGCACGACATGCTGGAAGTCCGGCGGATCGCGATGAAATACAAGCTCCCGTGGTGGAACATTGTCAGCTGCCTCTCGATTCAGCGCGAGTCCTCCCCGCCGACCCCCGCCCGTTTCGCTTTTCAGGCGTACACTTCGCTCGCCGCCGGATGCAACGCGCTGAGCTGGTTCATTTACAGGCAGGTCGCCGACTTTACCTACGCGCCCCTCGATTCCGGCGGGGACCGGTCCCTCACATGGCTTTACACAAAGACGATCAACCATCAGATTCAGACGGTCGGGACGTTTCTCACAAAATTCGAGTCGACCGGCGTCTGGTTCTCCGACCCCGCTCCGGCCCCCGATCTTCCCCGGAATCCCGGCACGCTTGTTGCCGATCTGACCCTCTCGTGGTCAGCGATGGCAGAGCCGAACGAAATCACCGACACTCCGCAGGTGATGGTCGGAGAATTCCGGTCGAAGGAGGATTCCCGCCGGGCAGTAATGATCGTCAATCTGAATTTTGGCCGTTCCGTCAAGGCCGATTTCCGGGCGCTCGACGGCTATCACGTTGCCGGCGCCTTCAATCCGGTCGCGATTAAGATTGACGAACGCCCCGAGACCGGATGGTGGATCCTGCCGGGTCACGGGACCCTCTTCCTCTTGGAGAAATGAACCGTCACCTTTAATGAGAATCCCGGAAGACCCGGCCGCGGTTCACCGGCGACGGCGGTCGGCCCGGATCTTCCGGGGAGCCTGACGGGGCGTTCGTAACCGATCGAGCGAACCGCCTTCGCCGCCCGCGGAATCCGGCGGCCCTGATATTGACCTGAACAAGGGCAACCGGGATCTGCACGATGGCGGACTATATCAGTGAACTGACGATCAAAGGCGTGCCGTGCCGAATGCGCATCCTCGGTGTGCAAGATGAAACCTATGCCATTAAGATCAAATTGAGCGATCCGAATACGCCGGAACTCTGGATGCTCAGTCCCGGATTTTGGCCGAATTCACCGGGCTTGCAAACCGCAATACGTGGAATGCCGCCGGACCGTTCGACCCCGTATTCCGGCGGAGCCTGATCGAAACGATCGAACGCAACTGTCGGCGTGAGACGCTTTCGGGCGATTCCGATCCGGAAGAGCCCGATGTGATAATGCGCAAACTGCTCAATCACCGCGTCGAACCGATGATCAAAGGCCTGCTCGAAGAGGGATTTCCGGAAGACGCGGTACCGGTTTTCCGGCAGTTCGCGCGGGAGGATTACGCGTTTTCCATCGGTCTGACAATCGGCCAGTTCTTGGATCAAGGCAGGGAAGGCCGGTCCGAATGACCCCGGCTGAAACAGCGGACGCCCTTTTTCTTTCCTTTAGATTTTTCAGCGTTCCCGAACGCAGAGTGATCATGATTGTGCATTCCGTCTTTCTTTCCTTCGATGCTAACGCGGCGTGTTCGTAGAACAGGCATAATGTGAAAAGCCCGGTCTGGCATTCCGGAAAAAACTCTTGAATGGCATTGGAAAAGATGGAATAATAAGACTGATTCGGCTGATGGAGCGGCAGAGACTTTATGCCGCGAATCCATGGGGGCCTAAAACGAAAGACACATAAATGGACGCGGGAGATATCCTCGAATTCCCGCGAAGGAAAAATGATGAATAAGCTGTATTTTGCATTGGCGCAGATCTGTATTTCTTTCATCAGCCTGACGGCCTGTGCCGGTGTTTGGGCGGAGACCGAAAACGCCGGCGGCGCGCCCGACTATTCCCGGAAGCGCTGTTGGATGCAGATTCCGGAAATCACCAAGGACATCGATACTTTCTACATCTACTCGACGGTGTACGTTGAATCGAGCTTTGAAGAGGGGGCTCCCGATTACGCGCCGCTCGACAACCTCGAGATGTTAATGGGCGCGCTGGGCGAATACGTGACGAACGCGAGCGTGTACGAGGACTCCACCAACGTGTTCGTGCCGTACTATCGCCAGGCGGGCATGCGGTACGCGGGGGAAGTCTCGGAGAAAACCGGGGACATCGGCGCCGCACTCGCCGGCATGCCCTACAATGACATAAGCGCCGCACTCGACTGCTACTTCGAGAATTACAACAATGGCCGTCCGTTCATCATCGCGGGCCACAGCCAGGGCGCGGCCATGGTCAAGTACGTATTGGAGAACTATTTCACGGAGCATCCCGAGTACTACGAGCGCATGGTTGCTGCCTACGTCATCGGCTATTCCGTTACGAAGGATGACCTTGATGCCTACCCGCATCTGAAATTTGCGGCCGGCGAGAGCGATACGGGCGTCATCGTCAGCTGGAATACCGAGGGACCGAAGAACGTGGAGGAGAACGCCCGAAATGCGGTGGTGCTGCCGGGTGCGATCAGCATCAATCCGCTGAACTGGAAGCTCGACGAGACATACGCGCCGGCAAGCGAGAATCTGGGCTC
>JAGCAH010000286.1 GCA_017652805.1 Thermoguttaceae bacterium
ACCTGGCCGCCGTTCGACATGAAACCGAACGAAGAACGCGTCTTTGAATGTCGGTTCGTCGCCGAAACCGAAGGTGTCATCGGAAGTACCGCCACGGTAACCTTCGCCGCCGAGGCTTCCGGTAAGACGACCAGTACGCGCCCGCAGCTGCGTCTGCTGGTCAGCGCGCCCTCCCGCGCGATGCTCGGCGAGACGGTGAAATTCGACATTTCGATCACCAATACCGGAACCGGAACCGCCAGGGGGGTGACCCTCATCGAAAACGTCCCCGACGGGCTCCGCCATCCGGGCGGACGAATGCTGAACAACGTGATCGGCGATATCAATCCGGGCGAGACCAAACAGCTTTCCCTTTCGCTCCACACCGCGGCGCCGGGGGCAATCACCAACGTGATGGGCGTCTCGACCGAATCGGGACTCACCGAAGAGGCCACAACCGAGCTGACCGTCGACGCGCCGGAACTTTCGCTCGAGATCTCCGGCGCCAAAGACCGTTACCTTCAGCGCGAGGCGGTCTATCACCTGAAAGTCTGGAATCCCGGCACGGCGCCCGCCAAGGGGGTGAAACTGACCGCCGAGCTGCCGAAAGAGATGCAGTTCGTCCGAACGAACAACGAGGGCGTGTATCAGGAATCGACTCACTCGGTACACTGGGAACTGGTCGAACTCCCCGAAAAGACCGCGCCGGGCGAAATCGAGCTGGTTCTGAACCCGCAGATCATTGGGACCGGCAAACTCGTTTTCCGCGGCGAAGATAGTCTGCAGCTCTCGGCCTCGACCGAACAGGAAGTCACTGTCGACGGAATGACGGCGCTCAGTTACAAGATCGAGTCGATGAACGACACGGTCGAGACGGGCAGCGAAGCGCTCTTCAACATCGTCCTCTCGAACAAGGGAACGAAAGAGGCGACCGAGGTTCAGATGCAGATCGACCTGGCGCCCGGAATGGAAGTCGTCAACATGGAAGGGCCGACCCGCTATACACAGCAGGGGAACTCGCTCATCTTCGCGCCGATTTCGAAAATCGGTCCGCGGGAAGAGACGACCTACAAGCTGAAGGTGAAATGCTCAGTTCAGGGAGACCAGCGGCTGAGCGTTCAGGTCGGGGCCGACGGAATCCAGCCCCTGACAAAAGAAGAGTCGGTGCGCGTTTACTGACCCTCGGAGGCCTTAGCTATCACCTCCTGATAGTGGGGGTTGTCGGAAAGGCCGGTCGCCTCAAAAACGAAGCGGCTCGGAAGTGACTTTCGGGGTTTCCCCCACTTCGTCCGGCTCATCGCCATCGAAAGAATCAGGCGCTTCTGCGCGCGGGTCATCCCGACGTAGCAGAGGCGCCTTTCTTCGGCTATAGACGCCTCGTCGAGATTGGCCACCGATCGTTTGTGCGGCAGAATCCCCTCTTCCATGCCGACCATATAGACCTCGGGGAACTCGAGCCCCTTGGCGGCGTGATAGGTCAGAAGCATCACGCTGTTCCGACCGTTCTGCTTTTCCTTTTCGGATTCGAACTCCGTCTCGCCGAGCGAGGTGTCGAGGAGAAACTCGTAGAGGGTCCCTTTCGGGTTTTCCTTTAAAAACGCCGCGGCGGCGTCGACCACGTCGCCGACACTCGCCCAGCGCGACTTCTGTTCTTCCTTATCGGGGTAAAGGTGGTCGATCTCACGGCGGTAGTCAATCTTTTCGATAAACGCGGTAAGGGAATCGACCGTAAACGATTTGCGGAGCTTCTGCCCCGTCGTCTGAATGAACGCGCGAAAACTGTCGATCGCCTTGGCGGCACGCGGATCAATCCCTTCCGCCGAGGGGTCTTTGAGCGTCTCCCAGACCGGCTTTTTCGACGCCACCGCCGAAGCGGTCAGCCGACGGATCGTCGTCGCGCCGATTCCGCGCGCCGGCGTGTTAATGACACGCAGAAGGGAGATGTCGTCCTGAGGACGGATGACGATCTTGAGATACGCCATGATATCCTTGACCTCTTTCCGGTCGAAGAACGACTGGCTCCCGAGAATAGTGTACGGCACGTTCGCCTTGCGGAACTCCATTTCGAAATTTCGCGCCTGCTCGTTGGTGCGGAAGAGAACCGCGAACTCCTCCGGCCGACGGTGGTCGTCCTTGATCCGCCGATCGATATGCCGCACGATCCGTCTCGCTTCGTCTTCGGTATCCTTGAACTGCTGGAAGAGGGGGGGCGCTCCCTCACGGCTCGAACGGAGCTTTTTCGGGTGGCGCTCACGGTTAAACGCGATCAGCCGGTTCGCCCATTCGAGGATCTGTTTCGTCGAACGGTAGTTGATCTCAAGGCGGACGACCTTGGCGTCGGGCCAGTCTTTTCGGAAGTTCAGGATATGCGTTACCTCGGCGCCCCGCCATCCGTAGATCGACTGGTCGTCGTCCCCCACCACGCAGAGGTTCCGATGAGGAAGCGCCAGCGCTTTGATAATCTGATACTGGCTCTGATTCGTATCCTGATATTCGTCGACCAGAATATGGTCGAAAAGTTTCGACTCGGCCTTGAGCACGTCGGGGAAGTTCTCGAAGAGGTCTTCGGTCAGAAGGAGGATATCGTCGAAGTCGATCGCCCCGAGCGTTTTCAGAAGGGCCTGATACCGGCGGTAGGCGACCGCCATGACATAGTCGTGAGGATTCTCTTCGAGATGGTCGAGCGCCTTTTCGGCACGAACCCCCGCCGACTTCCACCGCCCGATCCGGCGGATCAGATCGGAGGGACCGATCGTGCCGCTCGACACTTTGATATCGCGCAGCACCTGTCGCGCCGCCGCTTCCTGGTCGCCGGTACTGTAAATCGTAAAAAGGTTCGGAATCCCCAGAAGATTGATGCGGCGTCGGAGAATCCGAACGCAGTACGAGTGGAACGTCGAGATAACCGGTTTGGTCTCATAGCGGTTCCCCAACTTCCTGCCGATCCGCTCTTTCATTTCCCTCGCCGCCTTGTTCGTAAAGGTCACGGCGAGGATTCTTTCCGGCTTCGTCCCCTTTTCAATAAGATTCGCCACGCGGAACGTCACCACGCGGGTCTTCCCCGTTCCCGCCCCGGCCAGAACCAAAAGAGGACCCGAGAGGGTGTCGACCACCTGCTGCTGCTGAGCGTTAAGCTGAATTTTTCTTTCCATCGATCGATTCGCGTACTTCCTTTCGGCCCCCACTTTTTATATCACGAGCCGAAAGACCCGCAAGGGGGAATCAAAGAAGGCGCTATCGACGCAGGGGAGCCGCGTTTAAGAAGTAATTGAGAATAGGAAACTCCTCGTTCCGGCCGCGCGTCGGCAGAAGGGGAGACGCCGCCTCGTCGGGCGAGACAACACTGTAGCTAACCAAAAGGTGCGGCAGACGGATCGGCTGAAACGCGGCATCCCGCTCGACCGGCGCGCTCGGCCGCGGGGGAGAGACGGGTCGGTCGGCGGCGAGATCCAAAACCTCCGGTGCGTCGGCGGACTCCGGTTGATCGACGGTTTCAGGTTCGGTTCGGCACGTTTCGACCGTCACGGGGGAAGAATCCGACTCATCGTCGTCGTAGAAGGGGTACTCGATCCGCCGGGCGGGAGCCGAGACCGGCTCTCTCCGGCGCTCTTCGGCCGAGCCGGAAGCGGCAACCAGGGTGACGGGACGGATCAGTTCGGGGTTCGCGCTCACCCCGACATACTCCTTCGAGAGAATAAACTGCGAGAGGGGACGGGTGGTGAGTTCCGCCGGATCGACCCGTATTTTGACCCCGTCCGCCGGGATTTCTCCCGCGGGGAAGCTTTCCCGCACCTGATTCTCCTGAACGCCGTTTTCCATATTCTCCGCCCCGATTCTGAATGGGGAACAATTCACTCCGATTATCGGCCGCCCCCCCGTCGGCCGTTAAGGTCGAATCGATTTTTCCGATTCCGCAGTTTCTTCCGGTTATACCGGCCCGCGGCGGAGGCGGCGCGCAAAAGGGGGCCGCTCTTTCCGTGAGCCGCGCCCCGCAGAGGGTGGCGTTCGGCATTCCGATGTGGTAAAATGGAGTGTGGAAAATCCGACCCTCACTTGAGAAAGGAACAGTTATGCTCAAAGGAATCTCCCCTCTCCTTTCCCCGGAACTCCTGGCGGAACTCTGCCGAATGGGGCACGGAGACGAAATCGTCCTTTCCGACGCTCACTTTCCGGCGCACACGCTCAACAAGCGCGTCATCCGCGCCGACGGGCTCACCGTCACGCAGCTCCTGGACGGGATCCTCCCCCTCTTTGAACTCGACGCCTACGTCGAATCGCCGGTCATTATGATGCAGCCGGTTCCGGGCGACACGTTCGACCCGAACGTGGAGGTTCGGTATCGGGAAGTGATCGACCGCCACGCGCCGAAAACCCCGAAGATCGCCCGAATCGAACGGTTCGCCTTTTACGAACGCGCCAAACAGGCGTATTGCGTTCTTCTGACCGGCGAGACGGCGATCTACGGGAACATCATCCTGAAAAAGGGGGTTACCCCGCTCGGCTGACGTAAGATGGAATCGAGATTTCTCGTCCTGGGCGCGGGGATCAGCGGCCTGGCGGCGGCGCTTCGGCTTCGGGAGCTCGCGCCCGGCGCGCACATTTCCCTCTGGGAAAAATCGAGCCGTCCCGGGGGAGTTCTCCACACGGTCGAACGGGGGGGCTTTCAGTTTGAGCAGAGCACCGACAACTTCATCACCTTCGTCCCGTGGGGACTGAACCTCTGCGCAAGACTCGGTCTGACCGACCACCTCGTCCGAACGAATAACCGCGACCGGCGCACATATGTGGCGCGCCGCGGCAAGCTCTACCCGCTTCCCGACGGTTTTATGATGCTCGCCCCGACCCGGCTCTGGCCGATGGTCACCACTCCTCTTTTGAGCCCGCTGGGAAAGGCGCGCGCCGGTCTGGAGCTCTTCATTCCCCGCCTCGCCGACGAGCGGGACGAGTCGATCGCGCAGTTCGCGCGGCGGCGGCTCGGCTGCGAGGTCTTCGACCGAATCGTCGAGCCCCTCCTGAGCGGAATCTACGCCGGGGACGCCGAAAAGATCAGCCTTCTGGCGACCCTCCCCCGGTTCCGCGAGATGGAAAAGAAAGACCGTTCGCTCATCGTCGCCATGACCAAGACTCAGAAAGCGGCTCGGCGCGCGAAGCGGGAAGAAGAATCAGGCGCGCGGTACAGCATGTTCGTCACCCTCCGGGAAGGGCTCTTTCGCCTGGCCGAAAAGTGCGCCGAAGCGATCGGGGAAGGCGTCATACATTACGACCGCGCCGCGGTTCGCGTCGACCGGATTCCGAACGAAAACGGCGCCGACCGCTGGCGTGTTACGGACGGACGGGGCGCTACCGAAGAGGCCGACGCGCTGATCTGCGCGCTCCCCTCCCCTGCGGCCGGGTCTCTCTTTAGCGAGTCGGTTCCCGTAGTCGCGCGGTATTACGACGCGATCGAGCAGACCGGTTGCGCGGTCGTCTCGCTCGCCTTTCGTGACAAGCAGATCCGCCGTCAGTTTAAAGGGATGGGGTTCGTCGTTCCGACCAAGGAGGGAGGTTCGATCATCGCCGGAAGTTTCAGCAACCACAAATACCCCCATCGCGCCCCGGCGGGCTATACACTCCTGCGGATTTTCGTCGGCGGCGCACGGGCGCCCGAACTGGCCGAAATGGCCGACGGACCGCTTCTTTCGCGTGTTCTAGCCGAAATACGCCCTCTCCTGGGAGCGGAGGGGGAACCGACCGAGGTCGAAATCTCGAAATGGCCGCGCGGAATGCCGCAGTACCACATCGGGCATCTGGACCGTCTGGCCGAACTCAGCCGTGCGCTCGATCGGGAACCGACCCTGGCGCTCTGCGGCAACTCGTTCACCGGGGTCGGGCTTCCGAACTGCATCCATACCGGCGAAGAAGCCGCGGAGAAGGTGGTAAAATGCTTCGTATCGGAGTGATCAGCGACACACACGGTGAGGAACGTCTGATCCGTCAGGCGATGGAGGTCTTTAAAGAACTCGGCGTCGAGCGGATCCTCCACTGCGGCGATTTGTGCGTCCCCGACAACGTCGCCCTGTTCAAGGAGATCCCGACCGATTTCGTCTACGGCAACTGCGACTCGTGCGTTCGCCTGTCGATCGGGCGGGCGGTCGAAAAGTACGGCGGGACGCTTCACGGCGACTTCGGTTCACTCCGTCTGGCGGGCAAGAACATCGCCTTTCTCCACGGGCAGGACCGCACGCGCCTTTTACAGGAGCTCGACGGCGGAGCCTGGGACCTGATCTGCTGCGGCCACACACACCGCTACGAGTTCTCGATGTACGGCGATACGATCCTCCTGAACCCCGGCGCGCTCCAGCGGAGGAGCGAAACACCCGGCGCGGTCTGCGTCGACCTGCCGAAGATCGACGTGACGAGATTTACCCTTTCGTAGAGGATATCCCCGATGGAAAACCTGCCGTATTTCTTTCACGTGGTCCTTTATCATCCGGAGATTCCGGAAAACACCGGCGCGATCGGCCGCACCTGCGTCGGGGTCGGCGCCAAGCTCTGGCTGGTCCGACCTCTCGGTTTTCAGATTGACCAGCGTCGGCTCAAAAGGGCGGGTCTCGACTACTGGCCGAACCTCAACTGGGAAATCGTCGACGACTGGGACCATCTGCTCGACCGGATCGCCGAGGAGAACGGTCTTCCCCCTTCCGCGGAGCGGGGCTTCGGACGGCCGATCCCCGGCCGATTCTGGTTCATGACCAAACGGGGCGCCGCCGACTACACGCAGACCGAACTTCGCCGGGGGGACGCCTTCGTCTTCGGCGCCGAATCGACCGGTCTGCCGAGCGAAATCCTCGAAACACATCCTGACCGATGTCTGAAGATCCCGATTCAGCCGGGGATCCGCTGTCTGAACCTTTCGGTTTCGGTCGGCGTCACCCTTTTTGAGGCGCGAAGACAGGTTTACGAGGCATAGCGAATGACTGCGATACCTTTCGTTCCCGTTTTCCCGTCGGCTCGCGGAAACAGCGGTTTGGGGTCTCCGGGCACGCCCAACGAGGCGCGCCCGGAGACCGATTCACACATTTCGGCGGCGCGCAAATCGCCCGCCGCGGCTCGCGGACAGGTATACAAGGCGTAACGAATGTCGACATTCCCCCCCAATTTTCTTTTTTCACTCCGAATCGAGGCGAAGTCGGTTCCCGCGGGTCGGGCGAAACTGACTCCCGAATTCCTGAGCGAGCGGTACGAACTTCCCGTCCTGGGAAAATACCCGCCGCCGCAAACCGGCGAGGCCGCAGCCGGCCGACCCGACTTTCACTTCCGGTTCGGCTGGCGCGCCGACGGTCTTTTCCTGACGGCCATTCTGCGTGGGAAGAAACGCCCGGTCGCCGTCACGCCCCAGCGTCTCGAAACGAGCGATTCCCTTTCGTTCATGCTCGACACGCGCGACGTGCGGGTGATCCACCGCGCCACAAAGTTCTGTCATCGTCTCCTCTTTACGCCGATCGGCCCGAAAGACGCCTCCTCCGGCGCCACGCCCGGTGCGGTCTGGCTTCCGATCCATCGGGCCAAGGCGCACCCCAACCCGGTCGACGTGACCCGTTTCGAGACCGCCTACGCCGCTAAAAAAGACGGCTGGTCCCTATCGGTCTTCATTCCCGGCGACACCCTGACAGGCTACGACCCGGAAGAACATAACCGGATCGGGGTAAGTTTCGTCCTGTTCGACAACGAGTTCGGCTGGCTCACCCAGCAGCTCCCCGACTACTTCCCCGTCACCGAAGACCCGAGTCTCTGGGCGGCGGTCGATCTGGTCGAGTAGCGGGGGTCTTTCCGACGATAAAATTCCGGAAGACGCAACCGGAAGATATTGAAGGAAATCCCCCATAAGATAAAATAAGAGAGTATTTTTCACTTCCGATTCGGCCGCTTCGTCATTCAGACTTTCGCGGCGGCCGGTCAACCGGAGAATAGCCTTAGATCCTATTTGAAAGGAGCGATGACGTGTCCGAGAGACTTGAAAAGATCAACGCGATGTTCTATCCGAAATCTGTAGCCGTGATCGGCGCTTCGGCCCGTGCCGGGAGCGTGGGGAACGACGTGGTCAAGAACCTGGTTTCCGCCTATTCCGGGACGATCTACCCGATCAACCCCAAAGGGGGCGAGATCGAAGGGCGTCAGGCGTACGCCAACCTGACCGACGTGCCGACCGACGTTGATCTGGTCGTCGTCTGCATCCCCGCCAAGGCGGTGATCGGCGTGGTCGAGCAGTGCAAGGCGAAGAACGTCAAAGGGATCGTCGTCATCTCGGCCGGGTTCAAAGAAACCGGCAAAGAGGGCGCCGCGATGGAAAAAGACCTCGCCGCCGCCGTCCAGGAAGCTGGAATTCCGCTCATCGGCCCGAACTGCCTGGGGATCATCAACCCCGAGCCGGGGGTCGCCATGAACGCCAGTTTCGCCAGCAAGCTTGGTCTGGCCGGTTCGCTCGCCTTCATTTCACAGTCGGGCGCGCTCTGTACCTCGGTTCTCGACTTCGCGGTCGCCCGTAAGATCGGGTTCAGCAAGTTCGTCAGCTTCGGCAACAAGGCCGACGTCAAAGAGGTCGATCTTCTCGAATACCTCGCCGACGACCCCAAGACGAACGTCATTGCCCTCTATCTGGAAGATATTGGCGACGGCGCCAAGTTCACCGAGATCGCCCGCAAGATCGTTTTCGAAAAGAAAAAGCCGATCCTCTGCCTGAAATCGGGCCGCAGCGCCGAAGGCGCCAAGGCGGTCAGCAGCCACACCGGTTCGCTCGCCGGTTCGGACCGCGTCTACGACGCGCTCCTTCTGCAGGCGGGCGTTCAGCGGGTTGACTCGATCGAAGAGCTCTTCGACCGCGCCTCGCTCTACACCACCCAGCCCCTTCCGAAGGGGAACCGTCTGGCGATCATCACCAACGCCGGCGGCCCCGGGATCATGGCAACCGACGCGGCGGTCAAAGCCGGTCTGAAACTCGCCGAGATCTCGCAGGAAACGAAAGACAAGCTCCTCGCTCTGAAAATCGAAGGGTCCGACAAGCCCCTCATCCCGGCCGCCGCTTCGTTGCGCAATCCGGTCGACGTTCTGGGCGACGCGAAAGCTGACCGTTACGAAGGAACCGTCAAGGTCGTGATGGAAGACCCGGGCGTCGATATGGGGATCGTCATTCTGACCCCGCAGTCGATGTCCGAGCCGGACCTGGTCGGCCAGAACATTCCCGCCGCCGTCAAAGCCTGCGGCAAGCCGGTTATCTGCTCGTTCATGGGCGCCGCCGATGTTGAAGAGGGGATCAACGCCCTTCTTGAACGTGGCGTTCCAAACTACTCCTTCCCGGAAAACGGGATCAACGCACTGTCGGCCGCGGTCAAGTTCGTCAATACCCAGGCGATGGAAGGGCGCACCTACTGCGACCTGCCCGGCTGCGACAAGGCGAAAGCCGAAAAGATCATCAACGACTACCTGGGCGACGGCAAAGAGAAGTACCTGACCCAGGCCGACTGCCGGAGCCTCTTTGAATGCTACGGTCTTCCTCTTCTGGCCAGCGGCGTCGCCACCTCGGCGGATGAGGCCGCGGCGATCGTCGAGAAGATCGGCAAAAAGGTCGTCATGAAAGTCATGTCGGCCGACGTCAAGCACAAGTTCGACGCGGGCGGGGTCATCCTGAACGTCGACGGGGCCGAAGCCGCGCGCAATGCGTACGCCGCTATCTACGCCAACGTCGACAAAGCGGTTCCGGGCGCCAAGATCGACGGGATCCTGATCGAGCAGATGGCCGAGAAGGGCGTCGAAGTGATCCTCGGCTGCAATCGGGACGACAAATTCGGTCCGCTCATGATGTTCGGTTACGGCGGGACTTACGTCGAGCTGTTCAAAGACGTCGCGTTCCGTCTCGCCCCGATGTGGAAGGCGAGCGCCGAGAAGATGATCCGCGAGATCAAGGCGTTCAAAATCCTCGACGGGTTCCGCGGCGCACCGAAAAAAGACGTGGCGGCTCTGGAAGACACCCTTCTGCGTCTGTCGGCGATGGTCTGCAACCATCCGGAAATCGCCGAATGCGACATCAACCCGCTCATCGTTCACGACGAGGGGAAAGGCTGCTCGGTCGCCGACAGCCGCGTCATGCTGAAGCGGAAGTAAACGCCCTTTTTCTCCTTTCGTTAAGGGTTGTCCGCCGCCCGAGTCGGTATTTTAAGCCGGTTCGGGCGGTTTTTATTTGTTTTTTCAAAAATTTTCAAAATTCTTCCTTTTTCCTTCCTCAGATTCAGGGAAAATCGGTTAGAATACCCTTATCGGGTAATAGGGATCTCCGCGCGTTCGCCGCGATCCCCTCTCACGGGCTTTCCATTCTCCTTTCCCTGTGAAGCGGACGGCGAACGTCGGGCTCCCCACCCCCTTGAAATCTTTTTAAATCAGCCGACATTACCGATAACGAAAAGGAACACTCCATGCCGACTTTCGGGACGCTGCCGATAACCATGTTCCAAAGCATATTTGTCCCCCTCCTTTCGATCCTGCAGGCGCTTCTGGGCGTGCTGATGTCGATCGGCCACGTTCTGATTGGCTGGCTGGCGGCGGTTCCGCACGTCCTTCTGATTTCCTTCCAGTGGATCGGCCACTGGCTCGCGGTGTTCGGGGGGGCGGTCTGGAGCTTTCTGCCTCTCTTCTTCCATTGGTTCTGGCATCTGGTCGTCATCGCGTTCGGCGCGATTCCCGGAGTCATTCCCATTTTCCTCAATTACGTCGTCCGCCCCCTGACGCGTCCGGTGGTTCGCTGGGTCGTGAAGCCGCTGGTCGTCGCGATCGCCGGATACGCGGTCTGGGCGAAGCTCCGACGCCGATCCCGATGCCGAATCGAGGCCGCGCGCCGGGCGTTCGCCGATCTTCCCCCCGTTCGGAAATGGAACGGCCTGAGCCGGATATGGAAAGGGATGCTGATCACGCTGTTGGTGATCGGCGCGGCCGGGATCGTCCTCTGGATCCGCTTCTGCTAGGGGAACCGCCCCTCTGAAATCCAATCGTCGGCCGGCGCTCAAACGGGCGTCGGCCGTTTTTTTCGCGCGGCGTCCGCTTCCCGCCGCCCTTGTACTCCCGGGCGGGAATGATTACAATCGTGTAAAGCGAAAGGGGCGGCGAAAAGTGCCGCGAAAGAAAACCGAGCATGATCAACCGAGTCGAACATCTCAGGAAGAATCAGATCATAAACGGCGGGAGTTTCTACACTCCCGCGCGCTTCGTCGAGATCGCCGCGGGATGGCTGAAAAAGGAACGGTTCGACTCCTCCTACACCGTCATCGACACGTCGTGCGGCTACGGCGCGTTCTTCCGGCTCCGCCGCCATTTTCCGAAAAACCGATACGTCGGCAACGACATTGATCCGGTCGCCGCACGGATCGCCAAGGAAAACTTCCCGTTCGCCGAAATCTTCAACCGAAGCTCCCTTTCGGGAATCGACCGCGCCATGTTCCGTCTGGGACGCGAAAAACTCTGCGTCGTCGGAAACCCGCCGTATAACGACGTGACCTCTCAGATCGGACGGCTGGTCAAGACCGCGCGGCACGAGGCGGACGAAGCGGTTCGATCGCGGGACCTGGGAATTTCGTTTCTGAAATCGTATGCGATCCTCGCCGCCGACCTGGTTCTGATCCTACATCCCCTTTCATACCTGATCAAAAAGACGAACTTTACTTCCGCGAAAGGCTTTTTCGGCCGATACGAATTGCGCGAATCGCTCGTCTTTTCGAGTCATGAGTTCGCCGACACCTCGCGCAGCGGGGAATTCCCGATCGTGATGGCGCTCTATGCCGACGCACCGAGCGGCGGACTCTCCTACGAAAAGGTGCGCCGTCACGCCTTCCGCACCCTCGAGGGGGAAACGTTCCGCCTGGCCGACTTCGAGTACGTGACCGACCGCATTCGGAAGTATCCCGGCAAGCCCCGCTACACGCCGGAGATTCTGTTTTACACACTTCGCGACGTCAACGCCCTGCGTCGAAGCCGCACTTTCCTCACCAAACGGACGGCGAACGCCGTCGACGTACCGCCCGAAAAGCTCCCCTACTACTGCTACATCGATCTGTTCAGGGAATACGCGCAGGTTCCCTACTGGATGGGAAACTTCGACGTGCCGTACCGCGCGAAAAGTTTCCCCCGGTACGCGGACGATATCGTCGCGCTGTCGAAATCGCGCCACACCGAGGTTTTCGGTGAGCAGCCTCCCCTCGATCCGAAAGCCGAACGACGGGTCAAGGCGTATATCCGCGCCGTTTTAAATGGGAAAAAAGAAGAAGACGCCTAAAGACAATCTCACGGAACCAGGAGCATGAGCGCGCCGATCAGGCCGCCTAAGAAGAACCCGAGCACCTGGATCGCGCCCAGATTTTCGGCGGCGACCGAGTTAACCAGCTCGTGGAATTCGCGCGGCTCGAACTTGTCGATCTCCTCGGCGATCAGCGCGGCGAAATCGATCTTTTCGAGCGCGTCGGGGACGTGGCCGCGGACGAACGACTCGATCGAAGGTTTGATCGACGGGATAAACTGCGAATCGATCCAGGCGACCATTTTCGGGGAATCGAGAACCCAGTCCGCCATATCGGCCGCGTTGCCGCGCAGACTCTCGTAGACGCGGGTGATCGGCGAGGCGAAGCGCCCCCACCTCTTTCGGACCGGCGACTCGGGAATTTTATCGATCTGCGACGAGATCGCCTCTTTCGCCTTTTCGCGGAGATACGCCATGATCTGTTCCGCCGCCTCGCGGCGGATCTCTTCCGACTCGAGCGAGTCTGAAACACAGCCGCAGAGCCGGTCGGCGATCTTCTCCGGGTCGAGGAGTTCCGAACGGATCGCTTCCCCCGCCTTGACGCCGATCTGTTTCTGGTTTCGGGGAATGAGCCCCTGCGGCCAGACCCAAAGCCATTTGACCGGCTTATACGGGCGGAAGAGCATTTCGAGGGCGATCCAGTTGGTCAGATAGCCGGTCGCCGCGGTCAGGGAGACCGAAAGGAGCGCGCGGCAGACGCGGCCCGGTTCGAAATCGGTCAAAGCGACCAACAGAATATTAACCGCCAGCGCGGCCAGCGCCGCGAAACTGAAATAGAAACAAAAGATTTCCAAACCGGCGAAAAGACGCACCGACGGCGAAGGCCGTCGGCTGCACATCATTCCGAAACGTTTGCGGGTGCCTTCAAACACGGGACTGTCCTTTTTCGTCTCCGAAGTTCCGACCGGCCTCCTCGCGCGTCAGTCGAGGAATTTCCCTTCGCGAAGGAGTTCGGGAACGTACTCCTCGGTCACATAGCTGAGTCCCGCGCTGATGAGCGCTTCGACCTCGAGCTTAAACCCGTTCGCGAGCATCATGCTGATCTCTTTCTGCCACGCCTTCTTTTTGGCGAACCAGGGATAGTCGGCGATCTGCTTGGCACGTTTGCGGTCGGTTTCATTGAGCGAGATTTTCACGCTGTCCGAAAGGTGGCACCGCTGGAAGTCGCGGCTGCGCACGCCGATAAACTGCGCGTCGGGAATCGCCATCCGCTGCGATTCATACGCCAGGTTGATCGACCCCTGTTTGATGACGCTGTAGATGTAATACCCCCACGGGTCGTTATCAAGAAGGCAGAAGATCGGCAGGCGCAGCTCGTTGTGCAGACGGTTCAGAAGACGGCGCACGCCGCGCGGCGGCTGTCCCCCGCCGTGGGTCAGAATGCAGTGGTGCTTCTTCCAGAACTTGTCTTCGTTGAACCGGCTCCAAACGGTTCCTTTTTCGACGTGGAGAACAAACTTCGCCTTACAGTTCTTGAACTTGATCACGTCGGGCTCGACGATCGAAGGAATCCCGTAACCGCCCGAACCCATGTGCGAGCAGTCAATGTCGTCCCCCTTGTCGTTAATCGTGATCTCGCCGACCATATCCCCTTTTTTATCGGCGAAAAGGTGAAGCTCCTCCCGAAGGGAGTCGAGCAAAACCTCGCAGTCCTCGATGATCGGGTCGCATTCCCCCTGGTCGTGAAAAGTCGGCTCTTTGGTCGGGCGGATATCATGTTTGAGCATGTAATACAGACCACGGATGCTGGTGGTCTTGCCCATTTCGATCAGCTTCTTGGCGCCTCCGGCGACCAGGCAGGTCTGCATAAAACTTTTCGCCTGGTTCAGATTGAAGAGCTGGCGCTGGGTGGTCTTGCGCCCCATTTCGAGGATTCGTTTCGACGCGTTGAACTTGACGTTCGACAAGGTGCGGGTCGGAATATCCATCGTCGGTTCGCGGCGGCTTCCGGCCTGACGGCCGATCCCCTGCGCGAACCCGACGATTTGACTGACCGTCCGCTTATCCTGCGCCGAAAGAGGCTGTTTCGACTCCGATTCGTTTTGTGTAATAGGCTTCCGTTTTGCCATTCAGTGTTCTCTTTTCGCTAGGTTCAGTTTTCAACGATACGTGTTTTCGGGAGCGCTTTTTTCAGCTCGGCCAGCTGCGTCTCGTTCCCCTTGGCGGTAATGGTGGTATCTTTCAGATAGAGCGTTTTGAGCCCCTTCATCTGGCCCAGACGCAGATACGCGTCGGCCGAAATACCGTTGTTCGAGCGCAGGTCGAGCGCGGCCAGCTTTTGGAACTTTAAGATCTGGTCGATCGCGCCGTCGTCAATCGTCACCGCGCGGGCGGCGAATTCGGTCATATCGGGGTTGTTCTCGACGATCTTGGCGACTCCATCGTTCGTAAGCGGAATCGTGAAGAAGGTCATCTTGGTGATCCCCTTAAGCGAACCGAGCAGGTCGGTCAGTCCGGCGGCGTCGACGCTCGCCAGTTCCGAAAACTCGACCGTCTTGAGCCCCTGCTGACCTTTGAGCGCGGCGATCCCGGCGTTCGAGATGTTCAGGTCGCGCAGTTCGAGCCGTTCGAGCTGACGCTGGGCGAGCCCCTGAAGGGTTTCGTCGTCAATCCCTTTGCAGCGGAAGAAACGGATTCCCGTCAGGGCGGGCATCTTCTGGAGCGCCGGAACCGCCCCGGCGTTGATGTCATTGCAGTCCTGGAACTCCACGTATTTCAGGTTCGGCGCGTTGGCGAGGTGTTCGATCCCGGCGTTGGTGATCATGAACCGGAAATAGAGCTGTTCGATATTCGGCAGTTTCGCCAAGTACTTGGCGCCGTTATCCGAGACGTCGGAACATCCGCGCACATCGACGACCTTGAGGGTCTGCACCTTCGAGATCTTGTTCATCCCCGAGTTGGTGAAACTGTTGTAATGCGCGTGCAGTTCGGTGAGCTTCGGCATCTTCTGCAGAATTTCAAGCGAGGCGTTCGCCAGCTTGAGGTCGCGCCGTATATCAAGAAAAGTCAGTTCGGGAAGAGTGGCGAGCATCTCGAGCGTGGCGTCGCCGATATTGGCGTTGTTGATCGTCACGTGGTTGAGCTTCTTTAAGTTCGCCAGCGGGGCGCACGTTTCATCGTCGAACGCGCTCCCCTCGAACGAGATCGATTCCAGGTCGGCGAGTCGGCCGATCAGTTCCATATTTTCGGCGGTCAGATTCGCCGGAGCGGGCGCGGCTTCTTCCCCTTCCCCCTCGGGAGCGGCGGCCGAATCATCCTGGCTGGCGACCGAGCTGGCGGCCATGGTCAGGCCGACGATCGCGCCCCCCTTCCCTTTTTTCACGGAACCTTTCAGGGAGGCGACCAGTTCTTCGGCGGCTTTGATATCTTCAGGGGAAGCCAACGGCTTTTCGACCTCTTTGGCCGCGGCGGCGCGTGCCTTGGCGGCACGGGCGGCGGCTTTCTTCTGAGCGTCTTCCTTGGCCTTCACGCGCTGATCGTAGACTTCGGCGAGTTTCTTTTGGAGGTCGGTCAGCGGCACCGCCGAAACCGTCGACGCGGCCACAACGGCGGTATCGGGTCCGGTCGGGTCACTCTTGTCGTACTTGTAGACAACCATCGAGCCGTCGGGTTTGACCGCCGACGTTTCGCCACAACCGGTAAGAAGGAGAGACGTGCCGCCGCAAAGGAGCAGGGCCACCATCATTTTGCGGAAATTCATTCTGGATTCTCCGAAATCTAGTGATTTGCGACGGGGATCGAGTCGGGCGCGTCGCGCCGACCCGGCCCGCTTTTTTGATTATCCGGGGGGGACTGGCGGAGGGGTAAAAGAACAAAACGGGCCGCACGGACGGTACGACCCGGGCATTTCAGCAAACCCTCCTATCTTCCATTATAACTGATGAAATCAAAATTAAAAGACTTCTCCCATTTTACCGCGGAGAAATATAGGGGCTTGATACGGGTTGTAACGGAAGGAGCGGCCCGGACAGGGCGCCCCGGTCAGAGAAGAGGAGCGACCTTTTCGGCGAGTTCCTCGAGGGTAATACCCGTAACAAGAAACTTCTTTAGGTGCGCCGTCTCGCCCGAGACGAGTTCAATTTGGGACTTTTTCAGTTTGAGCGCTTTCGCCAGGACCTCGACGATCACCTTGTTCGCCTTCCCCTTTTCGGGAACCTGGGTCACGAAGACTTTCAGCGCGCCCGCCTGCTCGCCGCGCACCTCGTTCTTCTTGGCGCCGGGACGCGCCTGAACCGGCAGAACGATCCCTTCGGGCCGCGACTGGAACTCGATCATCGGAAACACCTCTTGAGTATCTGGATCACCCAGAGGAGGAGCGCCATCAGAACTCCCATCGCCAGGAGAATCGCCGCGACGAGCGGTCCGATCAGAAAATCGTGGATTTGAGGGAGGATCGTCTCCCAGCCGAAGATCACCGCCAGCGCCGCCAGACAGAGGAACGGGCCGTACGGAATCTCGCGCGGCGAACGGCAGAAAAGACGGACGAGGCCGAAGACGACCCCCGCCAGCGGGGCGAGGAAGAAGAGAACCATTCCCCCCTGCCAACCGAAAACGGCGCCCAGAAAACCCATCAGGACGACGTCGCCGAATCCCATCGCCTCGCGTCCCATGACCCACCCGCCGATCAGACGGACGCCCCAGATCAGAATCATCGAGGCGGCCGCGCCGACCAGCGCCGAAAGGAGCGCGCGCTTTTGGAGTTCATACATCCCATCGGGGGTGTGGTAGAACCACCAAAGCGCGGCGAGGGCGGCGGCACCCAGTCCCAAAAGAAGCCAGGTCAGACGCGACTGCCGAAGGCGGCGGAAAAAGAGCGCCGAACGCCGTCGAAACCCGAGCCGCCGGTACCACCGCCGATCCGACATCGCGAAAACCCAGAAAACGACCGCCGCGGCCGAGACCGCCAGACGGAACGAATCCTTATCGACATCCGCGAACGCGGCCAGTACCCTCGGAAAGACCGCCCCGGTACAGGGATCCACGTCGTAGTCGGGCATCGCCGCGCCCGGAAGGAGGGTCATCAGGAGAACGGCCAAAACCGTGGCGGGAATCATCACCACGTCGGGAATAATGTATTGCTCGAAATCGATCCTGGAGACGAGCGCCATCACCGCCAGGAGAAACAAATGAACCGCGAAACGAAAAAGCCCGCTCCCGCCGCTGAACATCAGCGGCAGGTCGCGGGCGACCTCCCAACGATAAAGCGCCGGTATCGCGGCGGCAAAAAAAAGCGAGTTAACCAACAGCGACGTTTTCGGCCGCGCGCGGCAGCCGAAAAGGCGTGCCGTCCCGCTGAGCGCCGCGCCGAGGAAAGCGCCGAAAACCGCCAGGAGGAAATACAGCTGAAAGTCCGGTAAATGGAACATCATGCGCACCGCGCGGAAAAATGTCAGACGATCGGTTTATCGTAGACGCGGAACTTCTTATTGACGATGGCGCCGCCACGTTCGAGACTTCCGCGGGAAAACTGGTTCGATTCCAGAACCCACGAAAATTCCGCTTCCTGAATCCCCCAGTCCAGAACGCGCGGCACCAGGGCGTTGACCATCACCAGCCCCAGGCCGAGCATCTGATATTCGGGCAGGACGTTGGTGCTCAGAATCCGGATCCGTTTTAAGTCCTTCTTTTTCCGGAGAAGTTTGATAAATCCGAACGGGAAGAGTTTCCCCTTGATGGCGCGAATCCGCGGGTTGTAGTCGGGCAGGCAGAACGACGCGCCGACGATCTTCCCGTCAAGTTCGACCGCCACGACCAGGTCGGGGACGATCAGGAACTTCATTCCGAACGCCATCTCTTTCAGTTCCTTATCCGAGAAGGGAACGAACCCCCACGTATTGGTGAGCGAACGGTTATAGATCCCCAGGAACGCCTCGACGTCGCGGCCGAAATGCTTGATATCGACGTAACGCACTTTGACGCCGGTCATCTCTTCGATGTGATGACACGCGTCGAGGTACCTTTCGCGCACTTTGGGCAGCATATCGATCTCCCCCCAAAACGAGAAGAGATCCTGCACCTTGGCGAACCCGTAATTCTCGACGAGCCGGGTGTAATACGCCGGATTGTAGGTCATCATAAAGAAGGGGGAAGAATCGAACCCCTCGATCAGAAGGCCGACCGTGTGGTTCATCGAGGGGTTCATCGGTCCGCGCATTGTGGTACAACCGTGCTCTTTGAGCCAGGCGCTCGCGGCGTCGAACAGGGCGTCGGCGACCTGTTGGTCGTCGATCGACTCGAAGAAGCCGAAGAAGCCGACTCCGTCGTTGTATCGCTCCAGATGTCCGACGTTCAGAACGGCGACGATCCGCCCGACGACTTCTTTTCCGCGATAGGCGAGAAACGCCTGGCACGAGTTTCTTTCGTAGAACGGCGTCTTCGAGAATCCGACCAGGCCCTTTTCGTCCATTCGGATATTCGGAACCCAGTAGGGGTCGTCTTTATAGAGTTTAAACGGGAAATTCAAAAAGGCGCGGCGCTGAAAAAACGACTTCGCTTCGACCACTCTCAGACTTGAATCGCTCATAACTTCCTTGTCCCGGTCTCTTATGAGTTATACAGAAGTTCAGGTTAAACGCCCCCCCCGAAACGGGAAAAACCGCTACGCGCCGAAAAGGGCGCGCAGCGTAATGGATGACCACGTCTCGAAAGTGCGGCCGCTTTCCAAAAGGTCGCTCACCCCGTAGAACCCCGACTCGATCAGATCCGGCTCGTTCGGCGTCACGCGGGGGAATTCCAGCTCAAAGCGGTGAACCACTCCCAAATGGACCTTCCCGACCTCGTTCCGGTCGTCGTTGATCAGTCCGACGCACGACTCGGTATAGGGGGAATCGACCGTGACCTCTTCGTGCAGTTCGCGCAGAAGCCCTTCGCGGTAGATGTCGCGCCCGTCGTCCCGGCGCGCGGCGCGCGCCAGATCGGTATCGTTGATATGACCGCCGACCCCGACGCTCATCAGGTTGTGCAACCGTGCCTCCCCCATCCCTTTCCCGCGAACGTAACCGAAGACGCTGACGCGCCCGTCGGCGGCGGTATGGGTAAAGAGCATATAGGGGATCAGCTGTTTAAACGACGGGTTCGACTCCATATCCCCCCGCCTTCTGAAACTCAGGTTGGCGGGAGAAAGGAGCGGGGCGTAACGCCCCGGTTCGCCGCAGAATCCCTGGAAATAACCGACCGAGCGGAACAGCTCGGTCGGAACGACCAGAATCATTTCGTCGTCTTTCGCGCTCATCGTGGGACTACTTCGCGTCGGCGATTCCGTCGAGCCGGACTTCAAGATCGGCGACCGACATCACGTTCGGCAGGAGCATCTGTCCCTGAGCGTCGAGTACGATCATCATCGGCGCGGCCTGCATTCCGAGCGCCAGCGCGGTCGGGCTGTTCGTCACGTCGAGGGCGTTGCCCGGTACAAAAACATTCTTCCACGGCATCGAGCCGATCCGTTTCAGGATCTCCTGCGCGTCGGCGGCTTCCTGATCAAGCGAAATGCCGATCACGTTCACGTCGCCGCGGGCGGCGATCTTCTTCATCATGTCGAAGTCTTCGGGATTATAACTCCACGATGCCCAGCAAAAGAGGACGGTCGTCTTGCCGGTGGCCAGCGAACCGACCGGGGTGCCGTCGGTGTACTTCCAGTCGCCCGGAATCGAGAACGGCTTCCCGATCGACGAGAGGCGCGCCACCGCACCCGATGCTTTCTGACCGATCGGTTCGTTCGGGAAATCCTGAGCCACGTCAGAGTAGTAGTTCACCGCACCGTCGTTTTCCTGGATATACTCCTGGTCGAGCGCCAGGGTCATGAGTGCCTCGGCGGCCGCCTGGGTTCGCGGGAACTCGTCGGCGAACGCGACCAGATTCTCTTTGTAATCGTCCCCGGCGTTCATCTTATCGCCGCCGCGCACATTGGGATCGGCAAGGATGGCGTAGTACTCGCCGCCGATCTGGCGCAGACGGATGAACGCCGTCAGCTCGCGGTTGCTTCCTTCCTTTTTCAGGATTTCATACAATCCTTCGAGTTTCTTGACTCCGTCGGGATAATGCCCAACACGGATCTGCCCCATCAGGAAGTTGGCGCTTTCGCGAATGAAGTTGTCCCGCTCCTGCGGCAGTTTCGAGGCGATTTCCATATAGAGGTTAAAGACCTCGTCGCACTTGCCGGCGACCTGGTCGGGCGACGCCTGTTCGAGTTCGCCGAGCGCCTGCTGAAGGCGGTCGGTCCACTGCGAGTAATCTTCTTCCTGTTCGGAGATCGCCGGTCCCCCTTCCCCTCCCATCGCGGGGAAGAAAACCGAGTTGGCCGAGACCTGACCGCTATCGCTGCCGAACGGCTCGCCGGAGGGAAGGCCGACGACCTTCCAGACGTTGCCGATCTTCACCATATCGCTGATCGTGATCTGATGGCTCTGCGAGCTGCCGTCGGCCGTTTCCATTAACACAACGCCCGAATTGAAGTAGATCGGCAGATCGACGGCAAGGCCGCTCTTTCCTTTCGGCATCAGACCGGGATGGTTCCCGTTAAACGCGCCCCAGATCACGTCGGGGGGGAGTTTCAGACTCGCGGCGAACGAGGCGAATCCGCTGTCGACCGACTCGGCCTGTTTGGTCAGTTCGTCGGCAATCGCGCCGGTCAGTCCGAGACTTTTGATTTCGTCCACGGTGAGGGCGACTGCCTTGTATCGCGCCAGGTCGCCCGTGGCGAGCGCTTTAACGACTTCGGCCGACGTCTCTTCGGGAGAGATCGAGACCCAGGTCAGGCCGTTCGAACTCCGGCGGGCGATCCGCGTGCCGGCGTCGCCGAGCCAGCGGCATTCGCCGTTGATCAGGTTGTCGCGAAAGACCTCGACTCCGTTATGGAAGAAGCGGACCTCTTCGATACGGTCTTCCTTTTCCTTGCTCCCCACCTGACGGCAGATCACGCGCAGAGGCGTCGATCCGTCCGGCCCGTAGAGGACCTTCCCCTTGTATCCGCCCTCGTTGAAGGCGGCAAACTTGCACTTGGCCGCATCTTCGGGCGACGGGGTATCGACCGTCACATCGGACTGCGACGGTTTCTGTTTCAGGATCCGTTCTACGGTCTGGGCCTGACCTCCAACCGCCGGGATCAGAAAGAGCCCGACCGCCAGAAGGAGATGAACGTGAGTAAACCAACGGCTTTTCATAAAATTTCCCCTGTTTTCAATCCGTTAAATTCAAGGCGGGATCGCACGAGCGGACAATCCGGGGAGATTATCATTTATTGTGACAAGGGTGTCAATATTGATTTGCGAACGGGAGAAGAATAGTAAAAATAGAAAAACCAAGACCGCACAACCCCATAGGAGCTGTGCGGCTCGGCAAGGAACTCAGGAGAAAGAGTCTCAGTGGGCCATCCGCGCCTGGCGGGCGGTGGCGGCGGCGACACGGCGGGCATACCGCGAAGACTGATTCGGGGTCGGGCGGACCTGGCTCGGAGCGCTCAGAACCTGTTCGCTGAAGTTGTAGTTGTAGCTGCCGGTGGTCGGCTGAGCCTGAACGGCGCGGCGCTGAACCTTCTTCTGACCGAGCGTCTCGACCTGTTCGTATTTCACATAGTCCGACTGATTGGGAGCGGCGCCCGTCAGACTCGGATTGTTCTGGGGAACGGCGGCGCGTTTGGGCGCGACCGCGGCATACTGGTAATCCCCGGCCTGCTGAGTCATCTGCGGATTCGAGGCGTAGTAACCCTGATACCCGTAGTAGGGGTTCCCGCACCCGCCGACACAGTCGCCGACATAGTTGCCGCACATATCGCACGGATCGCTATAGCATTCTTCATAGGGAGGCGCGCAGCCGCAGTCGGGGTAGGTGCCGGTGCAGAAGAGGCTGGCGACCCAATGAACCGGGGTCAGGACGATCCGAACCGCTTCGCCGATGATGCAGCCGAGTCCGCCCAGAAGCCCGCCGCCGCAGTAACCGCCGTAGCAGCCGACGCTGCAGGCGTCGTAACAGCCGTCGTCACCGTAGCAGCCGACCCCGGCGTAATCGCCGATCCCGCACGAGGGCGCGCAACTCGGCGCACAACTCGGCGCGCATTCGGGGGCGCAACTGATTTCACCCGTTTCGTAGCAGCCGGGGGCCGCGCAATATTGAGCCTGGACACTTTGGACGCCGCTCCAACAGAGAACGGCAAGAGCCAGAACGGAATAAAAGACCTTTGTTTTCATCGCTTGTTTCTCCCTAAAAACTATGTTCCTTTGAAAGTTCCTTTTCGTTTTGGGAGGTGAAACGGACGCCTCGACACCGAGGCCTTACTCACCTTGGAACATCTATCGGAGAAGTAAAATCGAGAAATTCACTAAAAACGGGATAATCGGAAAATTTTAACAAAATTTCGGAAGCGATTCCCGACCGGGGGATTTCGTCCCCCCTTGTCCCGCCTTCCCCCCGTCGGCCGGAGAAACGGAGAAAAACCGGAAATTTCGCCGTGAACCCCCGCGCCGCGCCCGAGCGCTCTTGACATAAAGCGCCGTTCCATGGAAAATAGCTATGTCATAATATAAGGGGTCGGGGGAACGCGTTTCACGCGGCAAAACAACCTTTTTCCGGAGAAGACCGATGGAGAACCCCCTCTGCGGCGCGGCGTTTCTTAAGCCCGAAACGAAACAACTGGCCGAACCGAAACCGAATCAGGCGCTGATCGACGCGATGACCAAAAGCATTGACGTCAGCCTCGCCACCTGTTGGTCGATCCCCGACTGGCCGAAGTGGCGCGACGCCGCGCACGACGTCAAGGCGTACACCCTGGCGAATCTCGATAAACTCCTGGCGCAGTTCGCCGACAACTTAGAAGCGAAAGGGGTCAAAGTCCTCTGGGCGCGCGACGCCGAAGACGCCAATAAGATCGTCCTGGAGATCGCCAAAGAGAACAACGTCAAGACGGTCGTCAAAGGGAAGTCGATGGTCTCCGAAGAGATGGAGCTGAACAAGGCGTTCGCTTCGATCGGGGTCAGGGCGCTCGAAACCGACCTGGGCGAGTTCATCGTTCAGCTCACCGGCAAGCGGCCGACTCATATCGTCACCCCCGCCACCCACCTGAGCGCCAAAGAGGTCGGTGAGGTTTTCCACGAAAAACTGGACGTCCCGTTCACCGAGCAGCACGAAGAGCTGACGATGATCGCGCGTCACAAGCTCCGCGAGGAGTTCATCTCCGCCGACATGGGGATGAGCGGGATCAACATCGCCATGGCGTCGACCGGGTCGTTTTGCCTCGTCGAAAACGAGGGGAACATCGGTCTTTCGACGACGGCGCCCAAAATCCACGTGGCGCTGATGGGAATCGAAAAACTGATCCCCGGACCGGAATACCTCCCCCTCTTTCTGAACATGCTTCCGCGAATGGGAACGGGTCAGAAGCTGACGTCATACACACACATTTTCAACGGGCCGACCGAGGGGCGCAAGCTTTACGTCGTCATCATCGACAACGGCCGGACCCGCGCCCTGGCGCAGCCGCGGCACCGGAAGGTTCTCCACTGTATCCGCTGCGGCGGATGTATGGCTCGCTGCCCGGTCTACCGTCAGGTCGGCGGTTGGGCGTACGGCTGGGTCTATCCCGGCCCGCTGGGAATCGTCTTAACGCCGCAGCTGTTGGGTTTCGAAAAGGCGGGAAAACTCCCGTTCGCCTCATCTCTCTGCGGGGCGTGCTCGCAGATCTGTCCGGTCAAAGTCGACCTGGCGCATCAGATCGTTCGGTCGCGCGCCGAGTCGATCGAATCCCCCGCTTCCCCCGCCCACTCGATCGCCGAGCGTCTCCTCTGGACCGGCTTTGTCTGGATGATGAAAAAACGGTGGCGCTACAACATGGCGATGCGGTTTGTCAAGATCGGCGCGCGCTTCGCGCCGCTGTTACCCTACCACCCTTGGCTGATGGGGCGCTGGACGCGCGGGCGCGCGATCCCGGCGGCTCAAAAAGAGGGCTCTTTCGGCAAGTGGTGGAAGAAAAACCATAAGGACTGAAAAAGATGGGCAACCGAGCGATCCTTCTGATTCTGGGGATACTCGTTCTTCTGATCGCTGTCACGACGATCGTCGGCGCGATTCGGCATAAAATCCGGAGCGTCGGCAACCCGCTGAGCAAGCTCGACCTGGCGATCTTCGACACCTACATGAGCCGAATTCAGGTCTGGTGGATTCTTTTCGCTCTCCTGGCCTGCGCGCTCATCGCGGGAACGGTGACGACGGTCTTCTTCTTTTTCTTCCTGTCGTTCTGGGCGTGGCGGGAATACACCTCGACCTCGTCGACGAAATCGGACGACCACAATGTCCTCTTTCTGGTGGCGTTTATCTGCATACCCTTGCAGTTCTTCCTGGTCGGGATCAATGACGACTGGTTCACCAATGTCTTCGGAATCAGCAGTTATCAGGTCTTTTCGATCCTGATCCCGACCTACGTTCTCTTCCTCATTCCGGCGGGGGTCGCCATTTCGGGGAATCCCGAACTTTTCCGCGAGCGGGTCGTCAATATTCAGACCGGGCTCCTGTTCTGCGTTTACGCGCTCAGTTTCGCCCCCGCTCTTTTAACGATGCACATTGAAAACGAGCAGCACGAAGAGACCGTCACTCCGGCGATCTTTGAAGGGGGAGTCGAAGAGAAAGTCCTGGCGCCCCTTTCGCAGGCGATCGAAGGGGTGATCACCGAATCGACCGCGAGCGAGCCAACCGCGGACGAGTCGCCCGCGAGCGAATCGTCCGCAAGTGAATCGGCCGCAACAGAGCCGGTCTCGACCGAATCGGAAGACGCGCCCCAAACCGCCCAGACTGAGAATGCCGAAGAGCCGAAACAGGAGACGATCACCGACGTTCTGCGTAAGAAACCGCTCCGCAAACGGATCACGTCCGAACGGATCTGCCTCCTCTGTGTCCTCTTTTTCATCGTTCAGATGAGCGATGTCTTCCAGCATCTCTGGTCCCTCTTCTTCCGCCGCGGCGTGGTCGCCAAAAGGATCAACATGAACAAGACATGGGGGGGAGTCTTGGCGGGCGCGTTCTCCACCGCGCTTCTGACCATGGGACTCGGTTACTTCCTCCCCCTGCCGAAATGGTGGCAGCCCCTCGTTCTGGG
>JAGCAH010000033.1 GCA_017652805.1 Thermoguttaceae bacterium
CGCCGTCGAGTTCGGCGGCGTCCTGTTTGAGCTCCTTGGTGTAATCCTCGGCTCGGCGGACCGACCAGCCTTCGGCGCGCATCTTTTCGGCGACTTCGAGCTGGCGTTCCTCTTTGATTCCCAAAAGGGTTCGGACATGCCCCATCGAAAGTTCGCCGCGCCGCACCATCTGCTGAATCGGTTCGGGAAGTTCCAAAAGGCGGATCAGGTTGCAGATCGTCGAACGGTCCAAGTCGAGACGTTTGGCGAGCTCCTCGTTCGTGCCGCCGTACACCTCGATGTAGTCGCGAAACGCCATCGCCTTTTCGATCGCGTTCAGGTCGCTCCGCTGAAGGTTTTCGGTCAGGGCGATTTCGGCCATCTCCCGGTCGTCGACGATCAGGATATACGCCGGGACCTTCTCCCAGCCGGCAAGACGCGCGGCGCGCAGACGCCGTTCCCCGGCGATTAGTTCGAAACGCCGATTCGGGGTCTGGCGAACAACGAGCGACTGGAGCATTCCGTGTTTCTTAATACTCTCGGCCAGGTCGGCCAGATCGCGCTCGTCGAAATCGCGGCGCGGCTGACGCGGGTTCCGGTCGATCAGCGCGATCGGAATATCGTAGCTCGGCTTTTCGCTCAACAGCTCGCCGAACACTTCGTCGGCGGGAGTCTCGCGCGGCGCCGGGTCGATCCGGTACGACGCCGACCCGTTTCCGAATCGGGGCGTAACACCCAAATCGGCGCCGAACGCGTAATCATCTTCCACGACCGAAGTCCGCTCGAGGAGGGAATCCAACCCGCGGCGAAGGCGTTTATCCTTAGACATATTCCAAAACCTCCATACAGAGTTCAGCATAGGCGCGCGCGCCGCGGCTGCGGGGTGCGTATTCGAAGATCGATTCCCCGTGGCTCGGCGCTTCGCTGACCGTCACATCCCACGGAATGACGGTCTGATAGACATAGTTCCCGAAAACGTCCGACTCGCGGATCTGCCGGTCGATATCCCGCGTCAGTTCAAGCTGAGGGTCGTACATCGTCATAACGATCCCGGCGGATGCGAGCGTTCCTTCCCCCTCCTTGGCGCGGCGAAGAACCTCGATCATCCGAACGAGCCCTTCCATGGCGAAATACTCGCACTGGATCGGCATGATCACCTCGGTCGACCAGGCGAGCGCCGCACGGGTGATCGGCCCCATCGAAGGGGGCGAGTCGATCAGAACCGCATCGTAATCAGCCACCCCTTCCCGAAATCGGCGCGTCATCGACGCCAGAAGGTTCGGGTCTCTCGCCGCCATCATTTCGACGTTCGACATTCCGGGACACCCCGGCAAAACGTCGAGATTTTTGACTTCCGCCGAGACGACGCTCTCCGAAATTGGACGGTCGTCGGCCAGAGGGTGGCGGCGGGTCGGCCGCAGCCCGAGTCCGCTGGTGGCGTTGCACTGCGAGTCGAGATCGATCAAAAGGGTGTGTCGACCCGACCGGGCGACCGCCGAGGCGAGCGAAATCGCCGTCGTCGTCTTTCCGACCCCCCCTTTTTGATTGGCAACGCAGAAAACCTGACTCACTCGGCCCCCTTATATTAAACATAACGGTACTTCCCCCTATAAATCGGTTAATCTCACCCCGCCTCTGTAAAATATTTTTGGGGAAATTTCCCCCCTTCCAAATCGGGTCGAATCGGGTATAATAGGTGCTGAAAGCCGAAGTGGCGGAACTGGCAGACGCGCTAGGTTCAGGTCCTAGTCTTCGTAACAGAAGGTGAAGGTTCGAGTCCTTTCTTCGGCACCTCAAAAACCGGCCTTGCGGCCGGTTTTTTTATTTTCGTCCCTCGTTTTCTATGAACTCCTTTAACGATTTTGCCGATTGTAGGGGTTAGGCGGACTTTTCCGATTTTGCGGGGAAAGTCCGCCCGAACCGAAAAAGGAATCGATCGGAACATCTCCCTTTTGAAATGCCAGACAGAAGAAAAATGACTGTAAACATCAAATCGACGGCGGCTTTTTGCGGACAAGCGGTGAAAATTCTTTCCGTCGGCTCTTTTCTTCTTCTTTACGCCGCCTTCGCATCCGCGGGAACCCCGGCGAAGCCGGAGGCGATCCCCGAGATTTCCCCGATGCCCACCTTTTTAGCGCCGCGGGTTCTCGATCCCGTCTACGTGGAAATCGACGGCGCCGACGCGCCGGTTTCGGACGAACCAACAGCCGATGCCGAACCGGCTGCCGAACCCAAGCCGGCCCCGGCTCCGACTGCCGACCCCGCGCCGACCGCCGACGTTGAGCCGACCGCCGACGTTGAGCCGACCGCCGACGTTGAGCCGACCGCCGACGTTGAGCCGACCG
>JAGCAH010000034.1 GCA_017652805.1 Thermoguttaceae bacterium
ACGAGCTTCTGATGGAAATGGCCGACGCGATGGCGCGGCGCGGAATCAAATTTTTCATCTGTGTTAACGGCGATCTTCCCGGCGCCGAGTCGCCGCGGCAGGCGCTGACTCCGGAACTGGCACAGAAGTGGGCCGAGGCGCTGAGGTACTGGTCGGCGCTTTACGGTGAAAAGGTCTTCGCATGGCGGGTCGAGGGATGCCGTGCCGAGCTCGGGTTTGGTGAAGAGACCGCCGCGCTCTTTCGCGACGCGCTCCGGTCGGGAAACCCGAACGCACTGGTAACATTCGATCCGGGGGAAGGCGCGCCCGACTGGAAATGTTCCGATTTCACTGCGGGCAAAACGTGCGGTCCTCCCGCGGCGGACGGGTTTGCCGCGGCAGACGCCGACGGGCGGAAAACGCAGATCCTGACCTGTCTGGGCGAATCCTGGGAAGCGAACGTTCCCCGCCTCTCCGCCGACGCATGGACCGCGTGGGCGAAATCCGCCGCCGACGCCGGGGCGGCGCTGACCCTGGAATCGGGTCTGACGACCGCCGAAGGGATCGCCGGACCGGGAGGATTCGGAACCGAGAGCCTCGATCGGATCCGCGCCGTGGCCGACGCGGTCAAGGGATATACGCCCGCCGACGCGTTCCGGCGCGCGGTCGAGTATGACTGGCTCCGGCAGGAGATCACCGAAGGGCGCACGCTCGAGTCGCCCGAGGCGCTCGCCGCGCTCTGCGCGCGAATCGAGCCCCTTCTGGAAACGCTCGAAGAAGAAGAGTATATCACGCCCGACGCTGCGGCGGCGCTGGACGAAAAACTCGCCGCCGCGCAAGAAGACGATTTCGCGTCCCTGACCCCGGCGCAGATCAGGGAGCGGTACCTGGCGCTTCGTTGGCAGGCGCGCGGGGCGATCTTCGACAATCCGCTGGTTAAGGATATTCCGATCGTCTTTCTGAAAGCCGACCGCTATGTCTGGCAATTGATCCACGAATACCTTTCGTATTATTACAGCCACACGAATATGGTCGGCGGCGAACTGATCCTCCTGAAAAATCCGGGCCGGTCGTTCGAGACCGTGTCGCTTTCGGCGGGGAAGTTCCCGCGCGGATGGTTCTCGACCCCGTCCCTTTCATACGACGGCAAAACGCTCTATTTCGCGTTCGCCGATTTCTCGAAGGCCGTTCCGGAAGACGCCGAGCGGGGAACCCTCTACGAAATCATCGAGCGGGGGTATGACGACGAAATCGACGCGTATCTGGCGCGGGAAGAGGGAAAGTTTCACCTCTTTAAAATGGACCTGGAAAACGGCAGGGTTGAACAGCTGACGACGGGTTCGGACGACGATTTCGACCCGGCGGAACTCCCCGACGGCGACCTGGTCTTTATATCGACCCGCCGCGGCGGGTTCGCCCGGTGTACCGGCGGTTACGAACCGGTCGAAACCGCGACGCTCTACCGCCGCGCGCAAAACGGCGCGGTCCTACCCCTCTCGTGGCACGAGACAAACGAATGGAATCCTTCGGTCCTCGACGACGGACGCGTGATCTACACCCGCTGGGATTACGTCGACCGCGAGGCGGCGCGCTTTATGAACCTCTGGGTCACCAATCCCGACGGAACCGGCGCGAAGGCGCTGTTCGGGAATTACACCACCAGGGTCGTCGCCGCGCTCCAGGCGAAACAGATTCCCGGATCGAATAAGATTATGTTCCTCGCCTCGGGGCATCATATCGCCGTCGGCGGGCCGATCGTCATTCTCGACCCGTCCAAAATGAAATTCGACCCGAAATCCGCCCAGGACACCCTCGACTGCCTCGACGTCGTCACGCCGGGAATCGGGTTCCCCGAAACGCCGGTGCCGGGAACGGACGGCGAAAAATATTACGTCTCGAGCCATTACTACTACAGTCCCTATCCCCTTTCCGAAGATTTCTATCTGACGGCCTACAGCCACGACCCGAACGGCGGGTATCTGGCGCACGAGAACTACGGGTACCGCGGCACGTGCGGCGAGTCGTATTCCGCCGGAAAACTCGGACTCTATTACTGCGACCGGTTCGGGAACCTCGAACTGATTTACGCCGACCCGCAGATCGGCTGTCAGTATCCGATCCAGATCAAGGCGCGGCCGAAACCGCCGGTCGTCGCCTCGCAGCTGCCGAAAGAGGCGTCCGCCGAAGGAACGTTCGTCCTGTCCGACGTCTACGACTCGATCGTTCCTCTGCCGAAAGACCGGCCGATCACCGAACTTCGCGTCTTTCAGATTCTGCCCCACTGGCCCGACTATACCAGCGCGGTTCCCCGCTTGGGAAAACCGAACGCGGCGAACGGCCGGGCGTTTCTCGGAACGGTGCCGGTCGAGGAGGACGGCTCGGCGCACTTCAAAGCTCCCGCCGGAAAGCCGCTCTATTTCCAGGCGGTCGACGCCGAGGGGAAAGCGGTTCACACAATGATGAGCGAAGTCTACCTCCAGCCGGGGGAAAACCGCGGCTGCGTCGGGTGCCACGAACAGGTTCACACCGCTTCCGAAAATTTCCCCGTCCAGAAGAAGGCGTTTCAGCGCGCGCCGAGCGCGATGACCCCCGGGCCGGAGGGAACCGCGCCCTTCTCGTTCCC
>JAGCAH010000035.1 GCA_017652805.1 Thermoguttaceae bacterium
GCGTGATCCGACGCGGCCGTCCCGCGTTCGCCCCGAAATCCGAAGGGGAAAGCGCCGCGGCGGAAGAAACCGCTGAAAGCGGCGGCGCCGCGCCGGATGCCGGCGCCGAACCTTCCGACTCTTCAGGCGATAACGCCGCCGACGTGGAATTCGCCGAGAATGTCACCGACGCAACCGATGCGACTGACGAGAAACCCGCCGGGAATGCCGCGTCCGACAATCCTGGCGGATCCGCCGACGGGCCGGATCTCCTCCGCGCGCTCGCCGACGGACGCGTCTATTCCGCCGCCGACGCGAAACGGCTCGGACTGATCGACGAGATCGGTTTTCTGCAGGACGCCGCCGAGACGATGATCAAGGAGGAATTCAAGGTCTCGGACGAGGACGTCGAAATTGTGCGATACCGAAAACCGGAAAGCGTCCTTTCGATCCTCGGCGTTAAGGCCGATCCGACTCCGGCTCAGAAGGCCGCCTCGGTGATTCAGGCGCTTTCGACCCCGACCCTTTACTACATGGTTCCCGGAACGTTCCCTTCCCTTGACTGACGAGGTGTTTTATGGCTCTCTATCTGATCTGTTTCGGCGTTCCGATGCTCCTGGCGATGTTCGCGCAGGGGCTCGTCAAAAGCCGCTACGCCGCGGCGAATAAGGTTCCCGCCCGATACCGCACCCGCTCGGGCGGCGAGGGACTCATCTCCGGCGCCGAGGCGGCTCGGATCATTCTCGATTCGGCGGGTCTGCGCGACGTGCCGATCCGGAAGATCAACGCCGGGGCGCTGACCGACTACTACGATCCCGGGAATCGGCAGATCTGCCTCAGCGGCGATATCTATGACGGAACGTCCCTGGCCGACGTCGGGATCGCCGCCCACGAGGCGGGACACGCGATCCAGCATGCACAGAATTACGTCTTTCTGAGTCTGACGCAGGCGGCGTTTCCGATCGCGCGGTTCGGCAGCCAGTTCTCGTTCTATTTTCTCCTTGCCGGGCTCGGTCTGAACATTCTCCAGCTGGCGTGGGTCGGCGTGGCGCTCTTCGGGTTCGCCGCGGTCTATCAGATCATTAACCTGCCGGTCGAGTATAACGCCAGCAGCCGCGCCAAAAAGCACCTGGCGGCGTTGGGCCTGGTCGATGATCGCGAGATGGTCTACGTGCGGAACGTGCTGGGCGCCGCGGCGCTGACCTATGTTGCCGCGATGCTTTCGGCGTTCTTCCAGTTCCTCTTTTTCTTCCTCCGCCTTCTGAGCGCGCGGTCGCGGTAATGACCGGAAGGCAAACGACCTTGACCGCTTATCCCATTCCATTTATAATCAGCGCGGCGCTTTTTGAGGGAGGCTCATCGGGCGCCGCGCGTTTTCGTTTTGAAAAACAGATGGGGGGAGATCGCTTCCTCCCGGTTAACTCCACCCGAATTGAAAAAAGTCGACGATACCTATGAAAACTCCCGTGCAAGAAGCGAACAGTCTTGAAAAGCTTCTCATTTCGACCGGCAACTATCTGAAGGAGAACCGTGAAAAGTGTATGCAGACCCTCCTGCTGATCCTGGTGGCGATCGCCGCGGTCATCTTCCTGCGTACCTATTTTTACGGGAAACCGAAAAAGTTCCAACAGGATTTCGATCAGGCGTACGCGATCTCCTCTCAGCAGGCAATGCTGACCGGGCTCCCCTCGGTCGAGCCGTACGACACGCTCGCGGCGCACTATAACCGCGGCGACGCCGGCGCCGAGGTTCGCGTCAACGCCGCCGAGACGACGCTGAAGATCGGGCGGAACCAGGTCGAACGGAAAAAGGCCGCCAGCCGCGCCGGGAAGGCCGCCGCCGACGTGATCGCCATGGATCCGGAAGCGACGTTCAACGACGCGATCAAACGTTTCGAGACGGTGACCTCGCCGCAGATGGCGGCCGATCCGAATCTTGCCGCCCGCGCCCTTTACGGGCTCGCCTCGGCGTGGGAGAATCTCGCGTCGGTGACCGCCGGAGACGACGAGGTCAATGTGAAGCTCGATACCGCCAAGGGGGTTTATCAGCAGGTGGTCGACGGGTTTGCCGAAACGCCGTTTGCCCATCAGGCACGGATGCGGATCGACATCCTCGACGAGCCCCTGACGCGTGAATTCTATAAGAAAACCGCCGCCGACTATGTGGCGATGCCGGTCCCCGAAGAGCTCAAGCCGGAAGAGTCGATCCTGCCGGATAATTCCGGCGAACTCGATCCGAACGCCGAAGTGGGGAGTGAAGATTTCTCGCTCGAAGGGGACCAGGTTGAAGCGCCCGCCGAAACCGCTCCCGAAGCGGAACCGGCCGCGCCGGTAGAAGAAACCGCGCCCGCCGAAGAGGCCGCGCCCGCAGAACCGGCGGCTGAACCTGAAGCTGCGCCCGCCGAGGGAAATGGGTGATCCCTTCCGCTCACGACGGATAAAAAGCGAAACGACCGCGCGAAGGCGCGGTCGTTTTTTTTAGAGCGACGCGGTCGTGTCTGCCGCCGATAAGACGAATCTCAATTGGGCGCCGCCGGAACGACGACGACCGGCGCCTCGCGAACGATCGTTCCCATCCTTCCGGTCTTGATCTGAACCGAGAGTTTCCAGCGGACCTCGTTCGAGTCGGAAATGAACGAGTGCATCGCGCCGGGCGGAACCTTCATGAAGAATTCCTCGCGGAACGTCTCGCCCGAAGGGATGTGGAAATCGGTCCGCTCGAAGAGGGGGAATCGGAGGACCTCCTGTTTGTTCGTTAAGACGTCGGTTCCTTTTGTGTAGCGGGTCATCTCTTCGCAGCATAGGGCGACCGAGTAGGACCGCGCCGACAGCGGTCCGGACTGCCGGAGCGAAATGCGGCATCGGCGATTCGGAACGACCTCGAAGTTCGAAGCTTCGATGATCGTGGTTCCGGTGCGCAGAATCCGAAGGGTTCGGCGCGAAAAGATGAAAAAGCCGACCAGCCCCAGCCCGCAGAAGATCACGCCGAAGATGATCCCCAGAACCAGGTCGAGGAGGTCGTTCCGATGGATCAGAACGTAGATAAAGGTCCAGAACGCGATCACGTTCCAGAGGGTCGTCAGAGCCAGACCGGCCAGATTCTGAGCGACCGGCATGATGAACGTCGGAAGACGGTAGGGAAGGTCGATCCCCGGACTCTCTTTGATCCGCTGTACCCCGGGGATCGTCGGCGAGCGGTCCGGTTTGAATTCCGGTTCGACGACCCGTTCGAGCGAGACGCTCCGACGCCGGGCGCTCCAGAAAAGCCCCGCCGCGCCCGAAAGGGCGAGCGCGATGTGGATCGTCAGAAAGAGCCACTGCCAGATTTCCGTGTCCCGCTTGAGGATCGCCTTGCTCGGCTCGGCGGTCAGATAGCGGCAGATCCGCTGTTCCCCCGGCGTGTATTTCGTGAGTATTTTATAGGCGTCCTGATAGGTGTAGTCGAACCCGCTTCCGTCGTCGAGGGTCGTCTTGTCGTAGGCATTGACGAGGTATTCCTTACCGATCCGGTCTTTGTAGCGGATCCTGATTTCGGGACGATAGCCGGTCTGCCCCTTTTCGATCCGGTTGTGAACGACCCGTTCGACGACCGTACAGCGCGCCGGTGTGTATCGGCGCGACTCACGCAGGGAGGGGATCCCCCAGGTCAGAATCTGAACCAGCGAAAAGGAAATTCCCAGGACGAGGAGCGAACCGAAGATCCAAAGCTCGGAAGGCTTCCAAAATTTGAGAACCGGTTTCGGCGCGCTTTGCGGTCTCGAACCGGTCTTTGGGGCGGAGTAGTGATCTTCCGACATTATTCCTGAAGGTTAGGCTGTTCCGGCTTCGGCTTGTCGGTGCGGTAAAAACCGAGCTTCTCCAACGCTTTAAAGACCTCCTCCAAGGTCTTTTCACCGAAATTCGGGATCGCCAACAGGTCGCTGCGGCGGCATTTTAAAAGGTCTTCGACGGTTGAAATCCCCTGTTCGTCGAGACAGTTGGTGGTGCGGACCGAAAGGCCGATCTGAGCGGTGCTCATCTGGAGCTTTCTGAGCCGATCCTGCGCTTCGACGACCGCCTGATTTAACTTGATTCTGGTACCCATTTGCGATTCCTCCGTGAGCGAGGGGCAGAGCGCGTGAGCCGAGTCCCTTCCGAACCCGGCCGCCGCGGCGGGACGGCCCGGCGCGGCATGGAAGTTAAGATACGTATAATTTAACGAATTTGGGGAATTTTGCAACAGCCCGCCCCCTTTTTTGAATAAAAAAGCCCCCGTCTTCTTTCGAAGGTGGGGGCGGGTGAGCGAGGGGGCGGAAGGATCAGAAGTGGAAGATCACGTCGCCGCCGAAGGTCAGACGGTTGTCGTCCTCGAAACTGTTGTAGAGTTTCCCCTTCGGGAGAGGATCACCGTTGAGATCCAACTTTTCGATATCCGAGTAGTCCCAACGGACTTCCGGACGGATTGTGAGGAATTCGGACGGACGCCAGTTCAGACCGACCGAAACGTCAACAACATTTTCGCCGACCCATTTGTACTCCATTTCGGGGACTTCGGACGAGGTCGCTTCCCCCGTGAGGAGGCGTGTTCGATTCTCGTCACAGAACCATTCGGCGCGCGCCCCGAGGTCGAGATTCGGTGCCAGTGCAAAATAGAGGTAGTTCACAACCGAGTACCAGTGTCCGTCGTCGCGGATCTTGTTGTGGTTCCTGCCGTATCTATACGCGCCGTCTTCGGCAACCCCCAGGTCGTGTTCCAGCACCCAGGTGACTTCGGGGCAGAGGCGCTTCTCAAGAACCAGGCTGTAACTGGTCTGACGACCGTCGATCGTGAAAAATTCGCGCGTGTGCGGATTGATCCGGTTTTCGAGGATTGCGTCGCCGGACGAGACAATGAAGGTGAGCGAATCGCCCGGATTCCCTTCAAAGGCGAACCCGCCGATGATGTCCCAGGAGTCGTTGTTGTCGTCGAAAACATTCCACCCCTGATGTGCCCCGCCGATTACCGAGAAGATGTTGTTCAGGCGGAGTTTCGCCGTCGCGCCGGTCACGGTCTGCGGCTGGCCGTAGAGCATGGTGTACGAATGGGTGTGGAAGAAGTTGTTCGGCGAACAGATCGATTCATACCCCATCGGGGAGTAGAAATGCCCGACCTTGGCGGAGAGTCCCGAAAGGATCGGGGCGTACGCCTCGACGTACGCCTGCGGAATCGCAAGACCGTACTCCGGATAACCCCCCCGCTTGTTTTTGTTCCAGTGGGTATCGGCCATATAGATGTTTCCCGCCGCGGCGCCGGATCTCGTGGTGTTCTCCGATTCCAGACCGAGCGAACTTGCCAGTTGGTAGTCGGTTCCGTAGAGGGCGTCAACCCGCGCACCGATTGAGAAATGGTCACTGTATTCGACCTGTCGGCCCATCGTGACGTACGCCTGGCTCATCTGATAAGGCGAGATCGAGGAATTCAGTCCTTTGGTGTTCTCGTCGAACCCCTTGGTGACCGGCCACTCGTTATGGTCGTAGACACTTCCGGTAACCCAGCCGTCGAAGTAGATTTTTCCGAGCATCTTGTTTTCCGCCGGAAGAAGACCGTTGCGGACCGACGACGGGAAAGGAAGCCCTTCAACGTAGTTGACGCCGGTATAGGTGTTCCCGGTGTACACGGCTCCCGCGACGTTGGGGGTCTCGTACTCCATCGCGTCGAAGTAGTTGTTGAGCGGTTCGTATCCTCTGCGCGGGGCGGCTCCGGACTGAACGAGCGCGGCGGTTTGAGCCTGGGACGGCGTCTGGGCGGCCGGCGCGGGTGCTTGGGCCTGAGGCGCCGCCTGGTCAGCCGACGCCATATAGACCGGCTGATACCCCTGGTCCGAGGTGACGTAGCCGAAGTCTTCCAGCGGACTGCGGTAGATCAGCTGGGCCTGAGCCTGGGTGCCGACAAAGAGCGCCGACGACAGGATCGCGGCGATTCCGAATAAAGATTTAGGTTGCAGTTTCATCCTAAAGGTCTCCTTGTCCAGACTATCGGCAAAACCGTAGAAACTGCATTAACCATTACAACCGGAATTTTCAGAATAATCGATTTTTTGAGATTCCGGGGTTCCGGACTGCTGACTGATGTTTTCCGCCTGAAAATCGGATATAATGGGCGGCATGGCGTAACCACCGGAAATATAAGGAGAACCGCAGCCAACACGATGTCAAACAGTCCACGACCGAAAAATCCCGGCGAACGGAACCGGGACCGGAACAAAAAAGACCTGGGGAATGCCTCACTCCCCCCGAAAAGCCGCTCTGAAAAGAAGGACGCCCGATTGAAAGGAATCCCCGGCGCGGAAGAATCCGACGCCGCGGCCGCGGGGGACGCGGGCGAAATTTCCCGAACTTCCCCGTTTTCCGAGTTGGTCTGGACGACCGACCGCTTCGACGCGTCGACCCACGTCGATCAGATGACGCGCGTCGAAAGCCTGGAACGGGAAAGGGCGATTCTGGTCGGGGTCTATCCGCCGAAAGCGGAGCTTTCGAACAAGCCGCTCGATGAACTCGCCGGTTTGGCCGAGGCCGCCGGGGTCGAGCCGGTCGGCCGGCTGATCCAGCGCCGAGACCGGCCCGATTTTACGACCTGTATCGGCAAGGGGAAAGTCGAAGAGCTTGCCCTTCTGGTCGAGTCGAACGACGCGAACGTTGTCCTGTTCGATAACGACCTCGCTCCCGGTCAGACGCGGAACCTGGAACAGGCGCTTAAGGTGAAGGTGATCGACCGAACCGAGCTGATTTTGGATATTTTCGCCTCCCGCGCGCGGACGCACGAGGCGCGCCTGGCGGTCGAACTGGCGCAGCTCGAATACTCGATGCCCCGTCTTAAGCGGATGTGGACCCACCTCGAACGGCAGGCGGGGGGCGGGGTCGGCCTCCGCGGACCGGGGGAAAAGCAGCTCGAGGTCGACCGGCGAATCGCCCAGAAGAAGATCGCCGCGCTGAAAGCTGAACTTGAAGAGATCCACGCGAGGAAACAGCGTCAGGTCGGCGGCCGAAAGTGGTCGCGGAAAGTCTGTCTGGTCGGCTATACAAACGCCGGGAAGTCGACCCTTCTGAACCGGATGACCGATTCGGACGTCTTCGTGAAAGACCTCCTTTTCGCGACGCTCGACACGCGCACCCGCCGCTGGTTCCTTCCCGGATGGGGACCGGTTCTTCTGAGCGATACGGTCGGGTTTATCCGCGACCTTCCGCACCATCTGATCGCCAGTTTCCGCGCGACGCTCGAAGAGGCGACCGGCGCCGACCTCCTCCTTCACGTCGCCGATGCCGGGAATCCCGACGTTGTCAATCAGATCAAAAGCGCAGTGAAGGTTTTGGAGAGTCTCGGCATCGACGAAAAAGATACGATCCTGGTTCTGAACAAGATCGATACCGCCGAGCCGCAGCGCCTGGCGGCGCTCAAAGAACGGTATCCGATGGCGGTCTGTATCAGCGCGCGCGAGGGAAGCGGTTTGAACGATTTGACCCGCGCGGTCAACGACCTTTTAAGCCGCGAGTTCCTGACCGTCGAGGTCGAAGCTTCGATCGCCGACGGCCGGCTCGACGCCTATCTGACCCGCGAAGGGGAAGTCCTCGATCGGCAATATGACCAAGACGCCGCCAGGGCGTTCTTTAAATGCCGGCTCCCGCGGCATATCGTCGACAAACTCACCTCAAGAAGCGATATCGTCGTTCACGGAGCGCCCGAAAGGGAAGAAGAGAGATTTTGAGCCGAGACGATTCCAACGCCGTATCCCCGTCGCGGGCGTTTTTTCCGGAAAGCGAACTTCCGTCCCTGCGCCGCAGGACGCGCGCCTGGTTCGCGCGGTGCGGACGCGACCTCCCCTGGCGGCGGACGCGCGATCCCTACGCGGTCTGGGTCAGCGAGATCATGCTCCAGCAGACGACGACCGAGACGGTGATCGGCTACTACGGCCGCTTTCTGGACCGGTTTCCGACCGTCGAGGCGCTGGCGCGCGCCGACATTTCGGAGGTTTTGCGCTTCTGGGAAGGGCTGGGCTACTACCGCCGCGCCCACTTGATGCACGCCGCCGCCGGGGTGATTCTGAATAAGTACGGCGGCCGGTTCCCGGCCCGGCGCGGCGAGATCGAAACGCTCCCCGGATTCGGCCGCTATACGGCCGGCGCTGTCCTTTCGTTCGCGCTCGGACGGCGCGAGCCGATTCTCGA
>JAGCAH010000036.1 GCA_017652805.1 Thermoguttaceae bacterium
ACCTACGGCAACTACCTCGCACCGGTCGGCGAAAATCTCCCCGGCGAGATCATTGCGCCCGAAACCCCGTCGATGGTCGTCACGACCGACAGCGACGCGGTCGATCCCTGGGATAACCTGATTTCGCTGCGCGAAGCGCTCACGGTTTACTACAAGACCGACGGGACGATGAGCTACAGCAACGGGAATATCACCTACGGCAAGGGGAGCAATACGACCGTCCGGTTCGATTCCGAACTGACGGAAATCAAACCCGAATATTCCTACACGCTCACCGGCGAGCATGAAGGGCTGGTTATCGAGGGGGCCGGCCACATCATCTTTAACGGCCAGACCTGTCTTGACACGGACAGTCACAATTTCACGATCTTCAATGTGACCGAGTCCGCCTCGATGACGTTCAACGGCCTGACGTTCAAGAATATCTCGACCAATCAGGGAGCCGCGGTCGCGACCGCTTCCGGCCTGACACTGACCGACGGCGACGTTCTGACCCTGAACAACTGCGTCTTCGACGATAATACCGGGACCGCCAACGGCGGCGCCCTTTCGGTCTATAACCTCGACGTGGCGATCAGCAGCGGTTCATTCAGCCGGAACAGCGCCTCTTACGGCGGCGCGGTCTATGTGAACGGCGGCAGCCTGACGGTCGACGGGACCAGCACGTTCGCCAGCAACAACGCGACGACCGGCAACGGCGGCGCGGTTTACGCTTCGAGCACCGTTGCCAGCGAAGATGTGACGATTACCGGCGCTTCGTTTACCGGCAACACGTCGAGCTCGAACGGCGGCGCGGTCTATCTGAACACCGCTTCCGATTCCGTGATCACCGACTCCACCTTTACCGGCAACACCGTTACCGGTAGCAACGCCGACGGGACGACCGGCAACGGCGGCGCGATCGATTCCGACGGCGGCAACCTGACAATCGACGGCGGCTCGTTCAGCGGCAATACCGCTTCCGAAAACGGCGGCGCGGTTTACGTTTCGCAGGATCTGCTCACCGTCGAAAATGTCACGTTTACCTCGAACTCCTCAGTCAAGGATGGCGGCGCGATCTACGGCGACGATAACGCGGTTCTCCATCTGACCGATGCCACCTTTACCCTGAACAGCGCGTCCTCCGACGGCGGTGCGGTCCGCGGCGTCGGCACGGTCGACGAATCGATGTTCGACCGCAATACGGCGGCAAACGGCGAAGGGGGTGCGATCTACTCGGAAGGGAGCAAGAAGAACGCTTCGTCCGGATCTTCCGTTCCCGCCCCGACGGGCAACGATACCCCCGTGGTGAAATCGCTGCGTGTGAGCAATTCGACGTTTATTTCGAACAGTGCCGAAAACGGCGGCGCCATCAATACCGACAGTGTGAATCTCACGGTGATCAGCTCGAGCTTCACGACGAACTCGACGAGCGAGTCGGGGGGCGCGATCCAGCTCCATAAGGGCTCGGCGACCGTCCGCCATTCGAACTTCACCCAGAATACGGCGAAAAACGCCAATAATCACGCGGCTCACGGCGGCGCGATCTACAACAGCGAAAGCAGCCTGACCGTCGTCGGCAGCACGTTCACGAAGAACGAAAGTTATTACGGCGGCGCGATCAGCGGTCAGGTGAACGCCGAAGCCTCGATCTTTACCGAGAACAAGGCGGTTACCGTAACCGATCAAGACGTGACGACCGGAAACGGCGGCGCGATTTACGGGAACGGGACGTTCCGTTCCTGCACGTTTACAAGCAATACGGCCAATAACGGCGGCGCTTATTTCTGCCTGGTGGTCGATACGCAGGACTATATCGATGACTGCACGTTCACGGCCAATGGCGCCACGGTCTACGGCGGCGCGGTCTGCGGCGTGAAGGTTCACGCGACCAATTCGTCGTTCAGCCAGAATACCGCCGGAACCAAGGTCGGCAACCGGTATACCGGCGGGTACGGCGGCGCGGTCGCCGCCGAAGACGTGACGGCCGATTTCCAGTTCGAGAACTGCTCGTTCACCGGCAACGCAGCGACCCACGGCGGCGCGGTTCACGGCGATAATGTTCATACGATCGCGACGACGTTCCAGGAAAACCGCGCCGACTACGGCGGCGCGGTCAATACCGATTCGACGACCGCCGTCTTCAGTTTCGAAGGGGGCGCGTTCTTCTCGAACTCGGCGACCATGAACGGCGGCGCCGTTCTCGGCGTGGAGGTTTCGGCCAGCGGCGTCCGGTTCCGTGAGAATACGGCAGGCTGGTCCGGCGGTGCGCTCTTTGCCTCCAACGCGAGCTCGGTCTTTACGATCAGCGACAGCAAGTTCTACGCCAACACGGCGGATCACGGCGGCGCGATCCTTGCCAAGACGCTCAGTGTGACCTCTTCGCTCTTCGAGAATAACCGGGCGACCTCGGGCGACGGTTCCGGCGGCGCGATCGTTGCCAGCAAACGCGGTTCCGGCGAACAGGCGGCCAATTTCACGATTCTCGAGTCGATCTTTACCGGGAACAGCGCCAAGCTGGGCGGCGCGGTCTGCGGCGAGACCGTTACGGTCACCCGTTCGACCTTCGAAGAGAACACCGCCAGCACCGGCGGCGCGATCTGCGACCGGTCCGATATTGAGGACGGGAACGTTACGGTTGCCGAATCCCACTTTAACAGGAACACCGCCCTCTCCGGGGACGGTTACGGCGGGGCGATCTATACGAACACCCTGACTGTTTCCGATAACTCGGTCTTCAATGCGAACCAGGCGAAAGACGGCGGTGCGGTTCACGTCAGTGGTGG
>JAGCAH010000003.1 GCA_017652805.1 Thermoguttaceae bacterium
GGCCCCCTGCGCCGGGACGAGCCGATCATCGTCGATATCTTCCCGAGGAGTCAGGCGAGCCACTATTTTGGCGACTGTACCCGCACCGTGGTCAACGGCGCGGTCAGTCCGGTCCACGAGCGCATGCACCGCGCGGTTCAAGCGGCCAAACGCGCCGCCGAGAGGACGATCCGCGCCGGCGTGACGGGGGAAGATGTTCATCGGGCGGTGATCGCCTCGCTCGAGTCCGACGGGTTCGGTTACGCGGTTCCCGGAAGCGCCGAGGCGCAAAGCGAGATCCGGCTGACCCACGGAACCGGGCACGGGCTCGGTCTCTCATGCCACGAGCCTCCCCTCCTCGATTTCGGGGGACCGGAACTTTTGGTCGGCGATGTTGTTTCGGTTGAACCGGGACTCTACAGCAAGAAATACGGCGGGATCCGTATTGAGGATATGGTCGTGGTGACCCCGACCGGGAGTGAGAATCTGGGCGCCCCGATTCCCGAGTCGCTCGACTGGTCGTAACGAAATTTTTCGGCCTCCCCCCGTCTGTCAAAATGCGGGAAAGGGGGTATAATTGCGGGGTAGTATTGTGCCTTGTGAGAGTCGGCCGCCGCAGTCGCGCCCCTCTCCGAAGCGGTGCCCCCAACGCTGGTTTTTGGAGCCCGGAGGGCGACGTGCCACCCACAATTCAGGAGGATTTGTTTTGAGTCGCGAGCAAAAGCAAAAAGAAGAAGCGATCCAGTTAACCGGAGTGGTGACCGAAGAGGTCCGCGGCGCGTTTCGCGTCAAGTTGGACGACTTGGATCACATCGTTCTTTGCCGCCTGGCAGGAAAGATGCGGAAGTTCCGTATCCGCGTCGTTCCCGGCGATCACGTCCAGGTTGAAGTCAGCCCCTACGATATGGACCGCGGGCGAATCGTCTATCGCGAAAAGTAACACGCCCCGCTTTTTTCCACCGTCTGAACAGACCTTTTTCTTTCAGGAGCACTCGGCGCGCTTTAAGGCCGCGGGTCGCTCCTTTTTCTGTTTCGGCGCGCCTTTCGCGCCGCCGCTTTCCGATCGATGAGAAGCTAAGGCCGCTCTGTCTCTTCCGGCACCGGCAGGTGATTGAGCGCGTCCCGGGTGAAACGCGACCAGAAGGAGTTTCCGCTCCCGTCCGAGAGAGTTTCCAAAAGGGCGGGGTAGGGGACCGTCTTCTCGCCGGCGGGGGGGAGAAGGATCCGGTAGGAAGGGGTGGTCGACTCATTGACCGCGACGATTCCCTCGCTCGTCGCGGCGGCTCGGATCGAAACGCCGCCGCGTCCGAGCGTGAAATCGAACATTACGCGGTCCAGAGGAACCATGTCGTCGGGGAATCGATTGATCAGAATGTTTCCCGGCTGAAATACGAGCCCGAACTGTTTGCCGAACCGGGTCAGAAAGTCCTTCTTAAACCTCGCGTCGACGAGGTGGATCCGCCCGCTTCCGAGAAAGACATCATCGAACAAATCCCCTTCTTTGATCGTCAGCCGCCCCAAACTTCCCTCCATCCGGGTCGAGGTGATTCCCTTCAAAAGCCGCGAAAGGTCGGCGTCGTGTATTTCAACGCCGTCAAGGTTTGTGCGGCGGCGCGGCGGGGCGGTCTCGGCGGTCGAAACGACCCGTCCGGTCAGCCAGGAGTTTTCGCCCCAATCGGCCGGATTCCGGGCGAACCAGGCCAGGAGAGGGGTAGGGAAAGGGGAGTAGCGGGTGTCGAGAAGCCAGGCGAGGGGGAACTCCTGATCGGTCGGGGGGGGCGGGATGTTTGGTACGGCGACCGGTTCCGCATCTTCTTTTTCGGAGTCGATTCCCGCCGTCTCGTCGGGAATGACCGATTCCGGCACCGAGACGACCTGAGGCGGGGCGGTAGAGGGGTCGGCGCCGCTGCGTCCGAAGAGAGCGAGCGTGATCGGTTCGGACGCCCGGATATTCGCCAGACGGAACCGCGCCAGGACCAGCGAGTCGTCCTCGGCGCGGAGCCAGATCCCGAGAACCTCGTCGACGAGCGACTCGGTTCGGTTTTGTGTGTAGATTCTGACCTCTTCGGCGGCGGAGATTCCGCTGTGTTCGCCGTGTGTCTTTCCCCCGCCGATCGCGGCGAGTTCAGCGATGATATCCGAGCCGAATCGGCGGCGTGGGCGTTCGTAACGCTTCGCGATCTGGTCAAACAGTTCGTCGGTCGGAATCAGGTGAATCCGGCCGATCCGAAAGAGGATTCCCCCTTTCGGGAAATCCCCCGCCCGACCATGCAGAAACGGCTCGGCGTCGCGCCACCGCGAGAGTTTCAGGTAGAGGTCGGGGATCAGCCATTCGCGTCCGGGCGCGCCGTCGGGCACGTCGGCCAGGGGACAGTCGCCGGCGCCGAGTTCGTCGAGGAAGGTCGAGATCTGTTCGCGGTCGGGCCGGTCGGCGTTCAGGGGGCGGGCGAGGATTTCGGGGCAGAAGAGAAAAGGCGTTTCAGCGCGTCCGTCGAACAGGGTTAGTCCGAAATAGGCCTGCATTCCCGGCCGGACGAATTCGGCGTCGCGCATTTCGGCGCGGACGCGGAACAGCCGCGACAGCTTCGCCTCTTCGTCGGCGCGGCTCCCTCCGCTGTGGCGATACAACACAAGACCGAGGACGGCCAGAAGGAGCGCCGGTCCCAACAGGAAAAAAAGAAGAAGCGCCGGGACGCGGCGCAGTTTGATTTGGGAGAATCCGTTCATCCTGTCGGCGTCGATTTTAAACGGTTGTGTGACAGTCAAGCCGCCGGCGGTTCAAGACGCCGCCGGGGAAAGAGCCCTCGGCGGCACGCTTGCTATACGTTATGACGATCAGATCAGTTTCGGACGGATGCCGGGAACATCGAACCCTTTGAGGAATTCGGCGATTTCGCCCCGAATCCGCGTCGCGACCTTGTCAATGTCATAGACGTTCTTACAGACCTGATCGATCCAGTCGGCGACCTTGAGCATGTCGTTTTCTTTCATTCCCAGGCTGGTCAGCGAGGGGGTGCCGAGACGGACGCCGCTGGTGACCGACGGCTTCCGCTGATCGCCCGGAACCATATTGAAGTTGGCGATGATTCCGCACTTGGCCAGCGCCTGCGAGACGTCTTTGCCGGTGAACTCTTCTTTCCGGAAATCGAGAACGACCAGGTGGGTGTCGGTCCCGCCCGAAGCGACGGCGTAGCCCTTTTCGATAATGGCGCTCACCAGGGCGCGGGCGTTTTTGACGATCTGTTTGCCGTATTCTTTGAACTCGTCGGTCATCGCGTAGGCGAACGCTGTGGCCATCGCGGCGATTGCGTGCATATGAGGACCTCCCTGAAGACCGGGGAAGACCGCGCGGTCGATCCGCTGCGCCAGGTTGAACTTGCTCGTCGGGAAGTATTTCTGCTGATAGCGGTCTTCGATCTTCGACATCACGAACCCGGCGCGCGGGCCGCGGAGCATCTTGTGGGACGTGCTGGTGACGACGTCGCAGTAGGGAACCGGATCGGGATGAACCCCGGCGATAACGAGCGAGTTGATGTGTGAAATATCGGCGACCAGATAGGCGTCGACTTCTTTAGCGATTTCGGCAAACGCGGCGTAGTCGAGTTTGAGCGGATAGGCGCTCGTTCCGGCCCAGATCAGTTTCGGACGCTCGCGCAGGGCGATCTCGCGGACCTGATCCATATCGATTTTCCCCGTTTCGGGATTCGTGCCGTACGGAACCTGGACGTAGTCCATTCCCGAAAAGCTGACCTTCCATCCGTGGGTCAGATGCCCGCCGTCGGTCACGGGCATTCCCATGATCTTATCGCCCGGCTTGACGACGGCGCGGTAGACCGCGTGGTTGGCGGGAGAGCCGGAGTAGGGCTGAACGTTGAAATGTTCGGCGCCGAAAAGTTTCTTCCCCCGTTCACGGGCGAGGTTTTCGAGCTTATCGGTGACCTGGTTCCCCTCGTAGTAGCGCGCGTCGGGATACCCTTCGCTGTATTTATTGGTGAACGGCGAGCCGCACGCTTCCATCACTTCGTACGTGGCGTAGCTCTCGGAGGCGATCATTTTCAGGGTGGACGATTCCAGCTCGCACTGCTCTTGAATGAGCTGGTAAACTTCGGGGTCATTAGCCTTCAGATGCGGAAAGCGTTCAGCGTTGGACATTGGTTCTTCTCTTTTCGGGTTGAAAGTTTTCTGCCGCGCCTTTTCGACCGGGTCGAGCGTACGGAAGGGGCGCCCGCCGCCGAAAAAGACAAACCACCGCGGCGGCGGGCGCCCCGAAAGAGACGCGCCGCCGTCGATCAATACCACGCTTCCATTTTAATGAGATTCCGCGCCCCCTTCAAGGAGGGAGGAGAGCTTTTCACGGTAGAGACCGGCGTCGGCTGCGTTGCCGACCGCCTCGTAAATTGTGATAAGGTTCTGACAGGGAACGGCAAACTCCTCGCGCGGGAAATTCCCCGCCGCCACCGCCTTTTCGATGGCGTCGACCCCGCGCCGGGTCAGCGTTTCCCCTTTTTCCTTGTCGCCGGCAGTCCAGTACGCCTTTCCGATGTTGACCAGGCGGATCCCCTGATCGCCGTCTTGGACCGATCCGTCGGAAGAGATCGCCGCGGAGATCGTCTCGGCGGCGTGAGCCAGAAGGTCCTCGGCGATCTGACGGTGCGCCGGCAGATCGTTGAAGTAGATCCCGAGTTCGTAGTCGACCGGTCCGATGATCTGAGCCACGCGTTCGGGGCTCTGACGGAGCGAGGCTTGCAGGTACTGGTAGGCGCTCAGCGCGTACTTTTCGGCGGTGGGTGCGTCGCCGCGGGTGTCGGCGGCGAGGAAGGCGTTAAAGAAAGTCTCCCCCGTCTTGATTCGGATCATCTCCTCTTCGAGCGAGTCGGGGACTTTCGCCAGGTACGTGTCAGCCGTGGCGGGAAGGTCCGAAAGGAACTCGTCGATATCGGTGTTGCCGGGGTCGGCCAACGCGGCTTCCGAGGCGGTTCGCCAGAGGTCGAAGAGGGAGATCACCGCAGTCGGGTCACGCGAGAGTATGTTGTTGAGGAGGGTCTTCGCCGCTTTGAACCAGAGGTAGGCCTTTTTCTTTTCGGCGGGATCCTGCCACTCTTTCGCGGCGATCGCGCTGCCGAGCGTCATATAGGCGCGGGCGGTCAGTTGGAGGGTCATCAGCTTTTCGCGATCGGTCTTACTCTCGGTCGCGAGGGGTTTGAGCCGTTCGATCGTCTCCTGCAGCTCGGCGATCGCGCTGTCGCGGTCGCCGTCTGATTTTTTCAGAAGGAGCGCGGCGTGCAGAATCGAAAGTTCCGCGGCGTGGAACGGATTTGTCTTACAGACTTCCTGGACCGCGTCGTAATAGCGCAGGCCGTTGTCGACGGCGTTGGTCCGTTCGAGGAGGTTCATGATCAAAAAGTGGTATTCCGGAACTCGGTCGTTCAGCTGAACCGCCTGCGTGACAAGGCGGAGCGATTCGGCGTAATCTTCAACCAAAAAGTCGGCGACGCCCAAAAGCCAATAGGCCGAGGCGTTTTTCGGGTCGAGTTTCAGAACCGTTTCGGCATCGGAGCAGATTCCCGCGATCGAACCTTCGTCGAAAATCTTGCGGCGACCCTCGTCGGCGCGAACGAGGAAGAAGTCCGGTTTGATCTGTTCCATCACGATCTGAACAACCTGATCGCTCGGTTTTTCCGGCGCCTCCTCGTTCTTTTTCAGAACGAACGAGACCCCTGTTTCCGGATAGACTTCCCGGTATTTCCTTTCGGAATCCTGAATGAGAATCGGTCTGGCGTTTCCGGTCGATTCGCGGAACGAGGTCCGCGCGTCGGAAAGGAGGCGCGGTTCTTTCAGGTTAATGACAACGACCTCAACTTTATCCTCCTTCACCAGAAGCTGAACGAACGGGATATCGGGGAGATCGGCGATCTGGTAGGTGTAGACGTCGAATTCGCCGAGCCGGCTTTGGGAATGGATTTTCTGAAACGCGGGGATCTGCTTCAGTCCGTCGAGCGTGGTGACCCCCGGTCTGACGCCGAGAAGTTCCGGCGTTTGGGGAAGCGGCGGCGTCTGAGCGCCGACCGACAGGAGAAACAGCCCCCAAAGCGTCATCCCCAGAAAGAGCAAACCGCGCAAACCGAGATTCGATTTCATAACGATACCGTTTGATTATGTAATGGCGTTCCGTTTTGTTGAAAATTCATCTTCTACCAATATATTTTACGAACGAGACGTCTCCGTCCCCCGGAATTCTACTAAAAAAGAGGATTTGCTGTCCATAGCAAAAAGAGAGAAGATAAGGGGTGGGAAATGGGCTGCGCGGGGATAAAAAAAGCGCGGGGAAAAACCCCGCGCCCGTTTCGGCTCTGAGGAAACCTCAGGTTCACTTTTCGGCTTTTTCCTTGGCGGCGGCCTCTTTGGCGGCGCGTTTGGCGGCCTTCGCCTTCTTGCCCCGCTTCATCTTGTTGACTTTCGCGGTTTCGTCGACGGCGCGTTCTACGCGGCGTTCCTGAAGACGGACGGCTTTCCCGACGCGGTCGCGGAGGAAGTAGAGCTTCGCGCGGCGGACGACGGCCGAACGAACGACCTCAACCTTGGCGATTTTCGGGGAATGGAGGGGGAACTTCCGTTCGACCCCTTCGCCGTTGACGATACGGCGGACGGTGAACATCTCGCGCGGGCCGCCGCCGCTCTTGGCGATCACGACGCCGTTGAAGATCTGGATACGTTCTTTTCCCCCTTCGAGGATTTTGCAATGGACGTTGACCGTGTCACCGATCTCGAACTTGGAGGGATTCTCTTTCAGTCCGAGCGCATCGACTTTTTTCAAAAGTTCCTGAGACACTGTAAAACCTTAAACCTTTCGTAGAAAGTGACAGAAAGGCGCCCGATGGGGCCCCTTTCCCTGGGAAGCCTTCGTTAAGAACTCCCGGCAATGCCGTTCCGGGCTAAAAAGAAGTTCGGGACGAACCCTGAACAACCCGAAGACTTATTTATTTTCATCCGCGTCCGCGCGCTTTTCGGCTGGCGGAGGGGTGATTGTTTCGCGATCTCCTTCGAGGAGGTCGGGGCGGCGCTCGAGCGTGCGGAGAACCCGCTGCTGTGCGCGCCATTTGTCGACCCGGCCGTGATCTCCCGAAAGGAGGATTTCGGGCACCTCTAACCCGCGGTACTCGCGCGGCCGGGTATATTGCGGCTCTTCCAGAATTCGGTTCCCGGAAGAGAAGGAGTCGAACCGTGCCGAATCGGCGTCCCCCAGGACGCCGGGAATCAGCCGGATTACCGACTCAATGACCGCCATGGCGGCGACCTCGCCCCCGTTTAGGATGAAGTCGCCGAGCGAAACTTCCTGAGGGCGGAGAATTTCGATGATCCGCTCATCGAACCCCTCGTAGCGGCCGCACAGAAGAAGGATACGTTCTTCCCGGGCGAGCTCTTCGACCAGGGGCTGATCGAGCCTGCGCCCCTGCGGAGACATCAGGAGGAGCCGGCCGGCAGTCGGAGCGGCGGACTGGACGTCTTCCACGCAGGGCACGACTTTATCAACCTTCATCACCATTCCGGCGCCGCCGCCGTAGGGTGTGTCGTCGACCGTCCCATGTCTGTCGTGGGCCCAATCGCGGATGTTATGAAGGTTGACCTGAACGAGGCCGCCCTCGATGGCGCTTTTCAGAAGACTCTCGTCGAGAAAACTTTCAAAGATTCCCGGAAAGAGGGTCAGGACATCAAAACGCATAAACGGCCCCGCCTTCGAGCGACCCGGAGAGTTCCCCCAGGTCAAAAACCGCGGGCTTGGTCACCCGCGGTAGTAATACAAAACGGCTATGCCGACGGCGCGAATCTCATTCGGCGGCTTCGGCGGGAGCTTCCGGTTCAGCAGCGGGGGCTTCGGCGGCGGGAGCGGCCTCAGCGGTCTCAGCGGCGGGAGCGGCTTCTTCCGGAGCGGGCGCCGTCATCGAAATGACGGCCTTTTCGGCGGAAGCGATGTAGCGCGGCTTGCTCTTGAGCTTGGCCAGCGCGGCTTGCTGCGCCTCAAGGTTCGTCCCGTTGGTGCCGTATTTTTTAATGAGGACCGACGCTTTGGGGGACGCGATCGCCCCGACGCCGAGCCAATAGTCAATCCGGTCACCCTTCAGGATGGCGCGGGCGTCGGTATCGGGAACCATCGGGTCGTAGATACCGAGTTCTTCAAGAACGCGGCCGTCACGCGGTTTGCGAACGTCTACTGCACAGAGACGGAAAAACGGACGGTGTTTGCGTCCCATCATCTTCAAACGAATTCTGACTGCCAAGGTTTTCTCCTCAGTTAGCGGCCTGACGGCCCTAGTGTTAAGTAAGGTATCTGTTTTTGCAAAACAATCACTTTATATTATCATAGAGGCTAAACGACGCAAGGGGGGACGCGCCGGGGGAATTAGCGGCGTTTTTTCTTTTTCCGCTCCTTTTCGAGCCGTTTTCGCTGTTCCATTCGCTCTTTCGGTGTCAGGCGTTTTCCGGTCCCCTTTTTCTGAGCCTGACCGAACGAACCCTGCTGGAGCTGCTGGGTCATCATCTGAACCGCGCGCATCCGATCCCCCGGTCCGAGCCGTCCCATCTTTTTCATCATGTCGGCCATCGGATAGAACATGTTCAGCAGCTCGGTGACCTTGTTCGGGGCGATCCCGGCGCCGTTGGCGATACGCTGACGCCGCTTCTGGTCGATGATCCGCGGATTCTTCCGTTCGGCCGGAGTCATCGAATCGATGATACCGCCGATTTTGCGGATCTGTTGGTCCGGGTCGACGTCCATCGAGCCCATCATTTTGCTCAGCTGTCCCATTCCGGGGAGAAAACTCAGAATTTTCCCGAACGAGCCGAGCCGTGTGATCTGCGACATCTGCTTTCGGAAATCGTCGAGCGTAAAGAGTCCCTGCTCGAGCCGCTTCTGCTGCTCCAGAAGATCCTGTTCGTCGATCTTCGACTGTGCCGACTCGATCAGGGTCGCCAGATCCCCCATTCCCAGAATCCGGCTCGCCATTCGGTCGGGGTGGAACTCGTCGAGGTCGTCGAGCGTCTCGCCGGTACCGACGAACTTGATCGGCACGCCGGTAATCGACTTGACCGAAAGGGCGGCGCCGCCGCGCGAGTCGCCGTCGAGTTTCGTCAGAATGACGCCGTCCAGTTCCAGCGCGTCGTTGAACGCGCGGGCGCTGTTGACCGCGTCCTGGCCCGTCATCGAGTCGACCACAAAATAGACCTGGTCGGGATTGAGCCGACGTTCAATTTCCTGGAGCTGGTTCATCAGCTCTTCGTCGATATGGAGGCGCCCGGCGGTATCGAGGAGGACGACGTCGATCCCCTCGTCGAGCGCCTTTTTGACCGCCGCCCGGCAGACGGCGACCGGGTCTTTTGAGACGCGGTCGGTATAGACCGGGATCCCGAGCGACTCGCCCAGAACCTCCAGCTGGTCGATCGCGGCGGGGCGCTGAAGGTCCGCCGCCACGAACATCGGCTTTAATCCCTCTTTTTGGAATCGGTGCCCGAGCTTTCCGCACGTGGTCGTTTTCCCCGACCCCTGAAGACCGCAGAGCATCAGGACGGTGATCGGCTTTTTGAAGGGGATTTCGGGATTGACCGGCCCCATCAGCGCGACCAGTTCGTCGTTGACGATCTTGACGATCTGTTCGGTCGGGTTGAGAACTTTCAAAACCTCTTCGCCGAGCGACTTTTCGGTGACGTTGGCGACGAACTCGCGGACGACCGAAACGCTGACGTCGGCTTCAAGGAGGGATTTTCGGACAAGGTCCATCCCTTCGCGTATGTTCGATTCGGTAATCCGTCCGCGGCCGAGCATCGTTCGGAACGCGGAACCGAGATTTTCTTGGAGGGATTCAAACATCGATCGATCAAACCTGTGCGGCAAAGTGGATAACGGACGGCACTCCCGGAATACTACCATAATATTAGGGCGCGCTGGTAATATCTTACCAAAGAAGCGGTGCGTGACAAGGTAGAGACTCGCCGCGCGTCCTCCGCGGGGCGGGGGAGGGGAGGCACGGATCAGAGCCAGAGGTTCAGCCGTCCGCCGAGCATATCGGGGAACGCCGCGCGGACGCGGGCGTTGATCTCCTGGTTTGTATAGCGCGCCGAGAAATGCCCGGCGATGATCAGCTTGTTCTCGAACCGATCCTGCCGTCTGACGAAATCGTCCAGATGGGTGTGTCCGGCGGTCTTGAGCATTTCGGCGGTCACGTCGGGAGAGACGAACGTCATTTCGGTGATCAGGACATCGGCGCGGTACACGTCGGGCGTCTCGTCGAGCGCCCGCGCGGTGGTGTCCCCCAGATAGGCGACGCGGGGGAAACGAATCTCGTAGGTGATTTCGACCCCCGACTCTTTCAGGTCGCGGATCTGAGGTCCGGAAAGGGAGAGGTATTCTTCCTTCAGCTTTTTGCGCCGTTCCCAGACGATGTAGCCGACCGAAGGAACCGAATGGTAAGTCTTTAGGACGGTCACGACCAGTTCGCGGGAGAGCTCGATTTCGTCCCCCGGCATCACGCCGACGAAACGGCACGGCAGCCGCCCGTTGTCGAGCCGGGTAAACGCGGTCAGGAGCGCCTGCGCCTCGCCGACCCTCTGCGCGGGAAGGAAAACCGTCGGCGTGGACATGTCCATCATCTGACGCCGCGCTGCGTAGGCCGGCAGCGCCAGGATATGATCCATGTGTGTGTGGGTAATAAACCAGCGCGGAGTACCCATATGCTCCCACGGCTGCCAGCCGAGATCGAATCCGAGTTTCAGTTCCGGAATACGCCAGAACGATTTGATCGGCGCGCGTGAAAAGCCTTCAATCGTCAGTTCGCCGAACTTGAACCTGCGTGTGCGTTCACCCCCGCCATACCCCAAAAAAGTGTTTTTTTCAGATTCGGACATCTTCGATTTCCGGCGCCGCGCCCCGGGAAAAAAGCGGAAAAGAGTTTTCCGCGGAGACGGGCAAAAATGGGGGGACAAAAAAAGGAGTCGGAAGAACCGACCCCTCATTAAGCGAAGACGACGGGAATCGAACCCGCAACCACCGGATCGACAGTCCGGGACTCTAACCAATTGAGCTACGTCTCCAAACCATGTTGCGCGGGGAACCCCCACAACGCCACGATTATAAAAGATCGCGGTGAGCGCGCAAGGGGGGGGAACCAAAAAAAGAGAAATTTCACCCTCTCGTTCCGCTCCCCGGAAAAGCCCCCGCCGAAAAATTTTTAAAAAAATCCGAAAAAATCCCGATTTCGTTAAAGAAGTTACTTGCAATCGCGTAATTATCTGGTAAATTAAACCTCAAGTTGTGGAAAATTAGCCCAAAACAACCGTTATTTCCGTTTTTTTGTGGGAATAACGCCCAACCGCCAAGATCACGATATTTTCGAGCGATGCCCGAACAGAAATTCATCCAAGGCGAGTTCAGCCGGAAGCTGGACGATCGGTACCGCCTTTCGCTCCCCGAAAAGCTCGTCGAGCTTTTCCCGGTCGGCGAAGGGGGCGACTGCGTTTTGGTGAAAGAGCGTCCCGGCTGTATCAGTCTCTGGCCGCTGGAGTCGTGGGAAAAGGAGTTCAGCAAACGGGTGGAACTGGTCAATCTCCATCAGCAGATGGGAGACTACACCGACCGTCTTCCGCAGCTCCAGCTCCTGGGTCGCCTCCTTTCGACCGGTTACCGGCCGATCCAGCTCGCCGGGAAAGGGCGTCTTCTGATTCCGGAAGGGTTCCGTGAATTTCTGCGGGTCGAACCGGGTCAGGAAGTCATGGTGGTCGGCGCGGCGGTCAGCATCGAAATCTGGCATCCCGAAAAGTGGGTTCGTTACGTCGAGAAGCGGATGCCGAAATTCCGCAAGATCTTGACCGCCCTGTCGAAGGTGGGGTGAGATTCAAAAATCAGTTGTGTTTCATTGATAGGACAATTACCCAACCCCTAACAGAAAGGAATTCAAGGACGAACACCTCGTTTGCCTGTCAGGCAAAATGATCAGGATCATCATTCCGGATCTCAAAGGACTTCAGAAAAAGGTTCCGAATTTATTGCCCAAGCGGCCGTCACCCGATTGGGAACTCAAACCGAAATCGATATACTGTTTCGGATCCTTTTTCAGCGCGGAGTTCTCTGAGATCCGGATTTTTTTACCCCGACCGGCGAAACCGCCGCGATCAAACTTGAAACGAATTCCGCCCCGGCTTATAATTAGACTCGCGAGGGAATCGGGCCCCCGGGGAGCGGTCGGAAATCAGCTGTTCTCCTTTAAGGGCGTTTCCTTCTCTTTCAGGCCGTCAAATACAAACGGAAGGTTCAGCGATGAAAAACGTCGTCGTTCTGATTTTAGGGGGCGGGCAGGGAACCCGTCTCTATCCGCTGACAAAATACCGAGCGAAACCCGCGGTTCCGATCGGGGGGAAATACCGCCTGATCGACATTCCGCTGTCGAACTGCATCAACAGCGGTCTGAACCGGATCTACGTCGCCACGCAGTTCAACTCGGTCAGCCTCCATCATCACATCCGGTGCTATAATTTCGACGATTACAGCCGCGGTTTCGTCGAAATCCTCGCCGCGCAGCAGACGAACCGCAACGGCACCTGGTATCAGGGAACCGCCGACGCCGTCCGCCAGAACATGAACTACATCAGCCAGCGCGACATCGACTACGTCCTGATCCTTTCGGGCGACCAGCTCTATCGGATGGACTTCCGCAAGATGATCGAAACGCACGTCAACGCCAATGCCGACGTGACGATCGCCGCGGTTCCCGTCACGCGCGACAAGGCGTCCGGATTCGGAATCATGCGCCTCTCCGATAACGAGAAATCGCGCGGCAAGGTGATCGGTTTTCTCGAAAAGCCGAAAACCGATCAGGAACTCGACCACGTTCGGATTTCGCAGGAGGCGATCGAGTCGCTCGGGATCGAGGCCAACGGCCGCGAGTACCTGGCGAGTATGGGAATCTATCTGTTCAACAAACAGACGCTGGTCGACGCGCTCGAAAAGACCGATTACAAAGATTTCGGGAAAGAGGTTTTCCCCGCCGCGATCCGCACCAAACACGTCCAGGTTCATCCGTTCGACGGCTATTGGGAAGACATCGGTACAATCGGCGCCTTTTTTGAGGCGAACCTGGCGATGGCCTCCGACAATCCGCCGTTCGCCCTGTCGACCGCCACGTCGCCGACCTACACCCGTTCGAATTTTCTTCCCTCCTCGCGAATCGGCGGCGCGAAGATTCGCTCGAGTCTGATTGCCGACGGCTGCACGATCGGCGAGGGGGCGCTGATTGAAAACTCGATCGTCGGGCTTCGTTCGCAGATTGGCAAAAACTGTGTGATCCGAAACACGATCCTGATGGGGCAGGACTACTATCAGACGCAGAAAGAGATCGCCCAAGCCGCCGCCGAGGGGAAAGTCCCGGCCGGGATCGGCGACAATACCGTAATCGACGGCGCGATCATCGACAAGAACTGCGCGATCGGCCGAAACGTCACGATCACCAACCCGGGCAAAATCATCGAAACACGCGAAAGTTTCTACGGTCAGATCCGCGACGGCGTGATCTGCGTCGAAAAGAACGCCATCATCCCCAACGGCACCAACCTGACCGAAGCGAAGGAATAATACAAAAAAGCGCGGCGGTCGTCTTGCGATTCGCCCTTTCGACTTCCCCTGTACGCCAAGAGCCGGATCGTCTTTTCGACGGTCCGGCTCTTGGCGTATGCGGATATCGGGCGCCCGATCAGAACGGTACGCCGACCGATGTGCGGGGCGGACCGGGATTCGGGTTTCCGATTTTCGACTTGGCCGTACTCGTCTCGGCGGCCGCGGCGGTCGCTGCCGCCGAGGCCGGGGGGGTGCTCGCGGAGGCGTAGGCGAGTTTAAAGGTGCTGCTCCCCGTTCCGTCGGGCAGCTGTGTCCCGGCGGCGGGCTGGGCGGCGGCCTGAGTCGGCGCGGGTTGCGCGGAGGTCTTTTGTACCGGCGAGGCGGCGGTCCAGACGGGCTCCTTCGGCGCGGTCTTGCTCAGTTCCGAATTGAAGAGGGAGTCCGTATCGCCGTCGAGCGGCGGCGGAGAAGCCGGAGGCGTTTCGGGAGGAGTCGCCGGAAGAGCGCCGGGGGCGGGCGAGTCATACGACGGGGCGGCGCCCTCGAGCGCGGGAGCCTGGGCGGCGGCGTTGGTCGGCGGCGCGTTAAAGGTCGGTTCGGCCGTGGTGGTCGTGACCGGCGAGAAACCGTTTTGCGCAGGAGCCGCGGCGGGATCGTTCTGAACCGACGCCGTCTGCGCGGCGTTGATCGTCGGCGCGGGCTGTTCGGTTCGGGTCACGAAAGTCGGCGAGGCGGCGGCGCCGTCGAGCGGCGGCGCGCCGTTTTGCGCGGTATCGGCCGGCGGAGCGACCATCGGCGCCGATCCTTTCGACTCGAGCTGCGTGATCTTATTGGTGATATCCTGGTTCGACGGGTTCAGGCGCGCGGCGGCGCGGAGATCTTCGAGCGCGGCGTCGGTTTTTCCCAGTTTCTCCTCGACCAGACCGAGTTTGTAGAACGCGCGGTAGTCGTTCGGTGCCCAGTCTTTGATCTTAGTCAGCGCGTCGGCGGCCTCCTGGTTTTTCCCCTGCGCTTCGAGGAGATAGGCGATTTCGAGTTTCGGTTCGACCGCGTTCGGTTCTTTCTCCTCCCACTCCTGTAAGACTTTCATCGCCTGCTTTTCGTCTTTCCGCTGGTTCAGCACGGTCGCCAGACCGCGGTAGCAGCAGACGGTCGTCTCACGGGTTGGGTTCTTCTGCAGGCAGATCCGGTAGTTCGTCTCGGCCTGGGTCAGCAGGGAGGGATCCTGATAGCGGAGCGCCTGCTGCTGATAGGTTGAGGCAATATTGTAGTAGATCTCCGGGTCTTCGGGGTTCAGGCGCGAGGCGGTCTGAAACGCGGTCAGCGCCTGGTCGTACTCCCCTCGGGAATAGTAGTTGACCCCTTCGGTGTTATTGATTTTTCCTCCCCAGCTGGAACAGCCGCCCGCCGAAAGAAGGAGGGCCAGAAGGACGGTCATTATTGTTTGGGTCTTGGTCATCATATCGCGGTTCTATTCTGTTTTTCGATCATCATATCCCCGTACGAAATTCCTTTTTCCGTCCCGCAAAGCGGTCGGGAAAAAGAGAGATTCGGGGAATAGTAATAAAATGGGGAAGGGAGCGCAAGACGAATAATCCGTATCCCCCGTAACGGCGAACGAGGGGGAATTTTCCGCCCGGGCGGGGTGCGTCGAATAAACGACTCACGCCGAACCGGATCGTTCGGCTCTGGAATCCGGACCCGATTCGGATAAAATAATAGCTGTTTCCGGGCCGATTCCACTGAAAAGGCCCTCCCCCGCCGGGGGAGAGATCCGTCTACCCGCTGAGTCTGTCTTTCTTAACGTGAAAATATTAACGATCGAATCGAGTTGTGACGAAACCGCTGCGGCGGTGATCGACGACCAATTGGATGTCCTGGGGGCGGTGGTCGCCTCGCAGGTCAAGATCCACGAAATTTACGGCGGGGTCGTTCCCGAAATCGCCTCGCGAGCCCATCTGGAACGGATTCTGCCAGTCATCGACGAAACGCTCCGCCGCGCCGGGGTCTCGCTCCGCGATCTGGATGCCGTCTCGGTGGTCAATACGCCGGGGCTCGCCGGTTCTCTTCTGGTCGGTCTGGCGGCGGCCAAAACTCTGGCGCTGGCCGCGGGGCTTCCGCTGATCGCGGTCAACCACCTTCAGGCCCACGTCTACGCCTGTAAGGTGGCGTACGGAATCGACCCGTTCCCCTGCGTCGGGCTGATTGTCAGCGGGGGGCATTCGAATCTCTACCGGTGCCTGACTCCGATCGACTTCGAGCCGCTCGGCACCACGATCGATGACGCGGCGGGAGAAGCGTTCGATAAGGTCGCCGCGATGCTCGGGCTCCCCTATCCCGGCGGCCCGTCGATCCAGAAGGCGGCCGAGGGGGGCGATCCCAAAGCCTATCCGTTTCCCCGTCCGCTTCTGAACGAGCCTGACCGGCTCGAGTTCAGTTTCAGCGGCCTGAAAACCGCCGTTCGGTACAAGATCGCCGGGGTCGGTAAGGTCGACTGTGCCTCGGTCGAGATTTCCGATAAGACGCGCGCCGATCTGGCTGCCTCATTCCAGGCCGCTGTGGTTGACTGCCTGGTCGGCAAAGCGATGGACGCGCTCCGAATGACCGGGCTCGACACCCTCTGCGTCGGCGGCGGGGTCGCCGCGAACCGGCATTTCCGCGAGACGATCGAAAAGGCCGCGAAAAAACGGTCCGTCCGCCTCTATATCGCCCCCCCGAAACTCTGCACCGACAACGCCGTGATGGGGGCGGTCGCCGTGGAACGATATCGCGCCGGTCTTTTCGAGCCGCTCGATCTTGACGTTTATCCCGGATTGGTTCGAAATTAGGGGGCGGCGGCGGAATTTTCAGTATTTTTTCCGAAAACCCCGTAAAAATACTGGAAATCGGTTTTTCGAGGTGTTAAAATGGAAAAAGAGGTGATTGTGCCGAAACTTTGCCGGTTAAACCGTTTGTGACCGCGCCCGGTCCGAACTCCGGCAGACGACAGACCGATCGACACAGATGTTTTTGTTTTTTCGCATATAGACAGACTGAAGGAGTATCCTGATGAAAACGACACGTCGTGATTTTCTCAAGACGGCCACCGTCGCGGGGGCCGGGTTTATGGTCGGAGCGGGTAACGCGCACAAGATCGCGCGCGCCAGCGCTCTGCAGTCGATCGCCGTCGCCTGCTTCGGCGTCGGCGGCAAAGGGGGCGGCGACGTCAGCAACGCGGCGGCGTACGGCAAAATCGTCGCTCTGTGCGACGTCGATAAGAACACGCTCAACGGCCAGGCCGCGAATTTCCCCGACGCAAAAAAATACGTTGATTTCCGCGACGTCTTCGCCGAAATGGGCGATAAGTTTGACGCCATGACCTGTTCGACCACCGACCACATGCACACCGCCATTTCGGCGATGGGTCTGAAGGCGAAAAAGCACTGTTACACGCAGAAGCCGCTGACCCGTACGATCGGCGAAGCGCGCTACCTGGGGAACCTCGCCAAGGCCGCCGGCGTCTGCACCCAGATGGGGAACCAGGGCAGCTCGCTCGACACCGTCCGCCGCGGCGCCGCTCAGGTCCGCGCCGGCGTCCTGGGCGAACTGAAAGAGGTTCACGTCTGGACGAACCGCCCGGTCTGGCCGCAGGGTCCGAACCGCGACATGACGCTCGAAAAGTTCAGCAAGCAGATCCGTGAAGAAGATCCCGATATCGCCGAAGACGAAATCGCCGAAAAAGAAGAGCAGATCAAAAAAGCGCTCGAAGTGCTCGATTGGAAACTCTGGCTCGGCACCGCGCCCTACCGCGAATACTGGCCGGGCGTCTATCACTCCTTCTCGTGGCGCGGCTGGTGGGACTTCGGTTCCGGCTCGCTCGGCGACATGGCGTGCCATACCGCCAACCTTCCGTACGCGGCGTGCGAACTGAAAAACCCGACCAGCGTGGTCGCCGAAAGCTCCGGGCACGACTACAACAGCTTCCCGGCTTCGTCGCGCATCTGGTACGAGTTCCCCGCCAACGACTGGCGCGGCCCGCTTCCCTACACCTGGTACGACTCGAAGCAGACCCCGCCGAAAGAACTCCTCGCCAAATACGGGATCGACCCGACCGACAGCGGCGCGCTCATCGTCGGTGAGAAGGGCGTTCTCTTCTCCCCGAACGACTACGGCGGGAGCTACGAGCTCAAGGCCGAAGGCGGCGCCGAGCTGCCCGAACTTCCGGGCGTCGAATTCCGCGCCGCGCCGGAATACGACGGCGACTTCGACCGCCGTAACCAGCTCGAATGGTTCACCGCGATGTGGGAAGGCAAGCCGGAACTCTGCTGGTCGAGCTTCTCGGACCGCGGCGGTCCGCTCACCGAGACGATCCTCCTGGGGAACCTCGCCGTTTGGGCTGCCGCCGAACCGGGCAAACGGGGCGAAAAGATCGAATGGGACGCCGAAAAACTCGTGGTCAAGAATCTCGCCTCCCTCAAGACCCCGGGCGTTGCCGAACTGGTTCGTCCGAAGTATCAGCCGGGCTACGACAATATCGAGGTCTGAGGCAAGTCTGAGCGTACCGCTCTGAAACACGCGTCTTAATAGAAACGGGATCCGAGAGAAATGCGCGTTTCTCTTTGATTCCGTTTCTCCCGTTAAACCATACAACCAATAAGGAACCGTAAAATGACAAAGTTCTCTCGTCGTGACTTTCTGAAAACGTCGACCGTCGCCGGAGCCGGCTTCCTGGTTGCCAGCGGCAATCAGAAGAAAATCGCCCGCGCCTCGGCACTTCAGAGCGTGGCGGTCGCCGGCGTGGGCGTCGGCGGCAAGGGGGCCGGCGACATTCAGCAGGCCGGTCTTTTCGGTAAAGTCGTCGCCCTCTGCGACGTCGACAAAGGGACGCTGGCCAGCATGGGCGAAAACTTCCCCGACGCCAAGCGCTACGTCGATTTCCGCGACATGTTCGCCGAAATGGGCGACAAGTTCGACGCGCTCACCTGCTCGACCACCGACCACATGCACACGGTCATCACCGCCATGGGCCTGAAGGCGAAGAAGCACTGCTACACGCAGAAGCCGCTCACCCGTACGATCGGCGAAGCGCGCTACCTGAGCAACCTTGCCAAGGCCGCCGGCGTCTGCACCCAGATGGGGAACCAGGGGAGCACCGACGACACTCTCCGCAAGAACGCCGCGCAGTACCGCGCCGGCATTCTGGGCGAGATCAAAGAAGTCCACGTCATGACCAACCGCCCGATCTGGCCGCAGGGTCCGAACCGCGACATGACGCTCGAAAAGTTCAGCAAACAGATCCGTGAGGATGACCCCGATATCGCCGAAGACGAGATCGCCGAAAAGAAGGCTCAGATCGACGCCGCGCTCGAAAAGGTCGAATGGGATCTCTGGCTCGGCACCGCGCCGAAGCGCGAATACTGGCCCGGTCTGTACCACACGTTCGCCTGGCGCGGCTGGTGGGATTTCGGGACCGGCGCCCTGGGTGATATGGCGTGCCACAACGTCAATATGATCTTCAAGGGTCTGGAACTGAAAAACCCGACCAGCGTGGTCGCCACCAGCTCGGGGCACGATTTCAACAGCTTCCCGGCTCAGTCGATCTCGAAGTTCGAATTCCCCGCCAACTCGTGGCGCGGGCCGCTCACCTTCTACTGGTACGACAGCAGCCAGACGCCGGCGCCGGAACTCGGCAAGAAATACGGATTCGACTTCGAAGACGTCAATGGCACCTTCGTCATCGGGGAAAAGGGCGCAGGCTACAACGGCACGTTCCACGCCGAAGGGGGCGCCGAGATTCCGCGTCTTCCGGAAGAGCAGACCGATTTCGTCCTCGCGCCGACGGACGAAAAAGCGGCCGACGCCGACGCGCGCCACAAGCTCGAATGGTTCACTGCCATTTGGGAAGGAAAACCGGAGATCTGCTGGTCGAACTTCCCGAATCACGCCGGTCCCCTCACCGAGACGATCCTCCTGGGGAACCTGGCGATCTGGACAGCGGCCGAACCGGGCAAATGGGGCGAAAAAGTCGAATGGGACGCCGAGAATCTCATTGTCAAGAACCTTGACTCTCTCAAGACCCCCGGTGTCGCCGAACTGGTTCGTCCGAAGTATCAGCCCGGCTACGAGAATATCGAGGTCTGAGCGCTGCGCTTTTGAAACTTACCGATTTTACAGGAAACGGAATCCGAGGGAAATGCGTATTTCTCTTTGATTCCGTTTCTGGGACTGAGTCATACAGCCGACGGAGAACCGTGAAATGACGAAACTCTCTCGTCGCGAATTTTTGAAAACCTCGACCGTCGCCGAACTCGACGCCGATTTCCGCGACAAGTTCGCCGGAATGGGCGATGAGTTCGGCGCTTTCGCGCCCGCTCGGTAACACGCTCGGACGCGGCGCGGTCTGAAATTATCGGGTCGTCCGAAATACGCCGTCTTTCCGGACGCGCGGTTCCGGGCGTTCCCCAGGCAGTTAAGAAAACGAAGTGCCGCGCGTCCTTCCGCCGCGGTGAACAGAATCAAGAGTCTTTCCATGAAAAAAATCGCCTCTCCGATCGTTTTTATCCTCGCCCTTCTTTTTTCCGCGGCTCTCTTCGCCGAAGACGGCGCGCTTCCTCCCGCCCTCACCCCGTCGAACCACATGGACGTCGACTGGTGGCGCGACCGCCACGAGGCGAACAAAGAGCGGATCGCGCAGGGGAACGTCGATCTGCTCCTGATCGGCGACTCGATCACCCACGGGTGGGACGGCGGCGGCAAAGCGGTTCTCGACTACTACTACGGCGACCGTAATTTTGTGAATATGGGATTCGGCGGCGACCAGACGGGGGACGTCCTTTGGCGGCTTAACGACGCGCCGATGGATAAGATCAATCCGAAGGCGGCGATGCTCCTGATCGGGATCAACAACCTCTGGGTCGCGTGCAACCAGAATCCCGCCGACGTTCCGCTCGGAACCAAGATGATCGTCGATAAGCTCGAGCAGCTCTATCCCGACATTAAAATCCTGGTCCTCTTCACCTTCGTGGTCGGGCCCGAAGGGGAACAGCCGACCCGTTCGCGCGTGGCGAAGTCGAACGCGCTGCTCCTTGACCTTCTGCGCGACGACCCGCAGGTGATCCTCAAAGACATCAACTACGTCTGGCTCGACGAGGCGAACCGCGTTCCCGCCGAACTGATGGCCGACTTTGTCCATCCGACCGAACTCGGATATAAGCGCTGGGCCGCGGCGGTCGAGCCGGAAATCTCGGCGATTCTCGGCGACACGCCGAAAGCGCCGATGGCCGAGTAACACACCTGTTTGCCGCTTTAC
>JAGCAH010000004.1 GCA_017652805.1 Thermoguttaceae bacterium
AAAGATTGCGCGTTGGGCCGAGGCGACGCCCATCTGGATTTCACGGGACATCAGCTTCAGCGACTTGCGGATATCCTTTTTGAGCGTTCCTTCGAGTTCCCCGAAATCGGCGATATCGCCGGTGAAAAGATCGACCGGAGCCGCGCAGGTGATCGGGATTGATTCCGAGCCTTCAACGGTATAGGGGCGAACGGCGCTTTTGCGGCTGATGACGGCCTTCCAAAACTCATCGAGGGTCAGTCCCAGGGGACTGACCACTCCCATTCCGGTAACAACGATACGTCGCGCCGCGGCAGGCTCGGAACTCATAGGAAACTCTTCAATTCCGTTTTACTGTGCTCAGAAATGAAATAATCGCCTGAATTATACCACGGATCTGTTTTTTTGAAAGAGTACAGACCGCCGCCGCGCTTTGGTTCAGAACAGTTGAATCTCCGTCGGAGAGACGGTTGGAATGGCCGGACGCGGCTTGAGGCCTTTGACGGGACGGTCGAACGGAACGTGTTCGCCGCTGTCGCTAACGAAGTGTTCGGTTTTACGAACCGGCTTCATTTCGGTTCGTAAGAGTGCGGCGTTATCACCGGACACGTCGGCTCGGGCGACTTTCAGCGATTCGCCCTTTGACAGGGAGACCTGAACCGCCGTGATCGGCCGTTTGACCTGGCTGGTGATCGGCTCGGCCGGTTTGGCGCGTTTGATTCCCGGAAGGATCGGTCCGGTCGTCTGTTCGGCCGGAGCCGCGCTTTCGGCGGCAGGGGCAGCCGGAGCGGCCGTTTCGTTAAGGGTCGGCGTCTGATCGGCTTCGGTCAGCGGGGGAGCCCCCTCGGCCGCGCTCGGCAGAGCGACCGTCGGGGCGGTCGTGTTGTTCGGCTCGGGTTGCTGCTGTGCCGGAGGTTCGGTCGGAACCGCGGGAAGGTCTGACGAATTGTCGGTGGAGATCGCCGGTTCCGATTCGCTCGGATAGTTCGAAGTCGATGTGTTCGGCTGGCCGGAATTGAACTGCGGCACGGTATCGGCCGAAGGCGCGTTCTCGGCGGACGGCTCGGCGACAGGCTGTCGACCGACCGTTTCGGTCACGTTCGTCTCGGTCGATGAGACGCCGACCGGAGCGCAGGCGTCGATCGGGACGCGGCGGCAGACGGTAACGGGTCGCTGAACCTTCACTGTTTTCGGGACCTGGCGGGCGACCTTGACGGTGTACGGCTCCTGAATCGTCTCGGTGACCATCTTGTAGGTGGTGACCGGAGTCTCACGGATCTCGTCGACCGTTTCCATTCGGCAGACGCGGACGGGGGTCTTCTTGATGACCTTTTCGGTGACCGGCTTGTAGGTGGTGACCGGAACTTTATTGACGATCTTCTCTTCGACCATTCGGGTGACCGGAACCTGTTCGGTTCGGACGATCTGCTCCTGCACGATCTTGTTGACCGTGACCGGGACTTCTTCAACGACACGCTCTTCGACCATTCGGGTGACCGGAACGGTCTCGGTCACCAGACGCGGCTTGTAGACGCGCTGGGCGGTATACTCGGGCGCGGCGCTCAGGTCGGTCCAGTAGAGACCCGGAAGGCGGTTGCGGGTGCGGCCGGTTGCCGGATCGTAGTATTCGCCCCCGCGCTGCCAGGTCAGACGGGTGTACTCTCTTCCCGGCTTTTCGACGTACTGAGTTTCAAATTCGCCGCAGTCACGGGTGCGGGTTTCGCAGGTGGTGACCGGGCGGTTGACCAGGCGGGTCCGCTGCTCCATCACCGTTTCCTGAACCGGACGGTTGACCGTCTCGACGATCTGTTTTTCCTGGTATTCGGTGACAGGTTTGCAGACCGTCTTGACCTCTTCCCGCTCGGTTGTTTCGCTCGCGTAGCGAACCACGTCGTAACTGGTCTCTTTTTCGATCGTTTCCCAGACCGGTTTCGAGACGCGAACCGTTTCACGATGAACGGTCGTTTCGGGAACCCGCTTGCAGACGGTGCGGGTGCGGTAACGGGTCTCTTCGTCCCAGACCGTCTCGTAGGTGGTGATCTCTTCTTCGCGCATTTCGGTCTCGGTCACCGTCCTGAACGTGGGACGCTGAACCGTGCAGTTGTTGACGACCGGGCGCGCGGCGACCACAGGGGCCGAAATCGTCACCGGGGCGACGTAGGTGTCGTAGACCGGGGGCGCGGCGACGACCTGCGTGGAAATCACGACCGGTTCGGCCGCAGCAATCGGGATCGGATCGGGCGCCGTGTAGGTGAACGGCTCAATGTACGGCGCCGGTTCGGGGCGTCCGCAGCAGGAGGACACACTCGACGCCGTTCCGATCGCCAGAGCGCCGGCCGCCAGAACGACGAAGATGATGATCCAATTCGTCTTGGTAATCATTCGCATCGCTGAAAACTCCTGAATGATAAATATGTTCCTTGGAAATCTTGTTCAATCTCCGGAGCACGCGGTTTTACCGGCATATGCGGACTGACCGACAATACTCATACTACCAGTTTAATTCGCAAAACCGATAAATCCAGAATAATTCCTCCCTCTCTTGCGAAAATTCCGGAAAAACCATGTTAAAATCGGTAAACTTTAACGATTGTTTCCCGAAAAAATCGCTTCGGGTGAGGGTTATTACTCCCGAATACGAGGAATTTCGGGGAAATGTGAGAAAAAACATGATTTTCCCTCAAGTTTTTCACCATTCCGACCGCTACAACCGGACGTGCTTACGGCTCCCATGGGGGAAATTTTATTTTTTGAGGTTTTTTTTTCGTTGCCTGATTGTCAAAGCGAAAAGTTCGTGATAAAATAGGAATACCTTGAGAGGAGTGCATGCCTGCGGATCACATCCGGGGGAGTCGATACATGTGCCCGATGGGTGCTGGGTTTATCAGCGTAGTTCTGTATAGCGTCGATGTCACCTTGGTGCTCGGCGATCACACCGCTACTGTTGCACGCGCCCCCTTGCCTTGCGGGCTCCCAAAATTGTTTGTTGGGCATGTACCTCCCTCTCAAGGTTTTTTTATGCCTCTTCACGCGCGTTGCATGGAGGGGCGTTTGTTTTACCCGCTTCCGTATTTCCCCCGTGATGCCCGAACACGAAACGCTCCCCGGTGTGATCTTTGATATTGACGGCGTTCTGATGAACAGCAACCCCGCCCATCTCAAAAGCTGGCAGATTTTGGGGGAAGAAGACGGTTTTGAGTTTACGCCGCAGCTCTTTCAGGAGACGTTCGGACAGCGTTCCGACGCGATTCTGGCCGCACATTGGGGGCGTCCCCTTTCTGACGACGAAGCCTGGAAGATGGCCGAACGGAAAGAAGCGATCTATCGCGAAATGGTCGAAAAGGATTTTCCGGCGATGCCCGGAGCGGTCGATTTTGTCCGCAATCTGGCACGGCACGGAATTCCCCTTTCGGTTGGTTCGTCGGGTCCGGCGGTAAATGTCGATTTCGTCGTTGAGCAGCTCGGGATCCTTTCCTATCTCAAGGGGGTCGTTTCGGGAACCGACGTTCCGCGTGCCAAACCGGCTCCCGACATTTTTTTGGCCTGCGCCCGAAAGATGGAGCTTCCCCCGAATCGGTGCGTGGCGATCGACGACTCGGCCAGCGGCGTGGCGGCTGCCAAGTCGGCCGGGATGAAGATCATCGGTTTCTTTTCCGGCGGTCATGAGCCGGACGAATACGACGGGGCCGACCTTTTGGTTTACTCGTTCGACGAGCTGTCGGCTGAGCGGGTATTGAGCCTCTTTTAAGCCCATTCCTTTTCAATGCGGCGGATTATAATATAATCGGGCGTTAGAGTCGGCGTTCCGACAAAACCATTCCGAAAAATCAGGAGTTTTTGAAGTGACAAAGAAAAAGAGCGCGTCTGAATCGATCCAGGCCGAAGAACGTATGATGACCGGCGCCGAAATACTGGTTCGGGCGTTAATCCATAATGGGATCGATACGATCTTTGCCTATCCCGGCGGAGCGTCCATCCCGCTTCATCAGGCGATGAGCCGTTACCGCGACCAGCTCCGCGTGGTCCTCCCCCGTCATGAGCAGGGGGGCGGGTTTGCCGCGCAGGGGTATGCCCGGAGTACCGGCAAACTCGGCGTCTGCATGACGACCAGCGGGCCGGGCGCGACCAATCTGATCACCAGCATCGACGATGCGAAACTCGACTCGGTTCCGCTCCTTATCATAACCGGTCAGGTCGGCACCAGTGTGATCGGTTCGGACGGATTCCAAGAGACCCCGATGACCGAGGTCTGCCGGAGTATCACCAAACACCACTACCTGCTGACCGATGTCAACGATGTCACACGAATCGTCAATGAGGCGATTCTGGTCGCCACCACGGGGCGTCCCGGCCCGGTTCTGATCGATATTCCGAAGGATGTCCAGGTCGGCCAGTGCTATCCCGATTTCAACGCCAAGCCGGATCTGCCCGGCTACGATCCCCTTCCGCCGAAGGTGAAAGCCGACGAGGTGAACAGTGTCGCCGAGGCGATCCGCCGGGCGAAACGTCCGATCATCTTCGCTGGCGGCGGCGTGATGATGTCCAACGCGACGGCGGAACTTCTCAAACTCGCCGAACGGACCGATATTCCCGTGGCAACCTCGATGCCTGCCCTGGCGACCTTTCCGCGAGACCACCGTCTGTCGATCGGGATGCTCGGAATGCACGGGACGGTCTACGCCAACTGCGCGGTGCGCGAAAGTGACCTGCTTTTGGCGATCGGAACCCGGTTCAGCGACCGCGTGGTCGGCAACGTCTCGCAGTTCGCCAAGGGGGCGCATATCATTCATGTCGACATCGACCCCTCCGAGTTCGGAAAGGTGAAAAAGGTTCATCAGGCGGTTTTCGCCGACGCCGGACTTTTCCTCAAGGCGCTTAATAAGAAACTCGCCTCGTATCAGCACGCCGATCTTTCCCCCTGGCACGAAAAGATCGCCGAGTGGGAAAAGAAATATCCGGTCTGTTTCCGCGACGATGCGGATCACATCCTGGTGCAATACGCGATTTCCGAGCTGAGCAAGGCGACCCAGGGGCGCGAAACGTATATCTCAACCGGGGTCGGTCAGCACCAGCTCTGGACCACCCTCTTTTACCACTTCAGCCGCCCCCGCACCTGGCTTTCGAGCTGCGGGCTCGGAACGATGGGGTTCGGTCTGCCGGCGGCGATCGGCGCCAAAGTGGCGCACCCCGACGCGCTGGTCGTCGCCATCGAGGGGGACGGCTCGCTGCAGATGAACATTCAGGAAATGGCGACCTGTATTACCGAGGATATTCCGGTCAAACTGATGGTGATGAACAACCAGTTCCTCGGCAACGTGATGCAGTGGGAAGACGTCTTCTACAAGTCGAACCGCGGAAACACCTATCTGGGCCGCGTGACTGACCCCGAAGCGACGGGGGGAGGGGACGGCATTTCGCCGAAGCACCGCTATCCCGACTATCCGATGATCGCGCGCGGGTACGGCTGGCAGACCGCGTCGGTCTCCCGCCGCGACGAGTTTGCCGACGCGCTCGATGCCATGCTCGGCTCGAAGGGGCCTTTCCTCCTCGAAGTGAACTCTCCGTACGGGGAACATGTCCTTCCGTTCATTCCCGGTGGCTGCACCGTGGCCGATGTGATTTACAAGAATTTCAACGAAGAGAAATAACCTCTCTTCGGTTTGATACCGACGCCCGCGCCTTTCAACAAAGGTTTTCCGATGAGACAGATGTTCCTGCGACGGATTTTCCTTTTTATCATTGGCGCGGGTCTTTTTTTTGTCCCGGCGCGCGGCGAGGAGTCCGGCGCTTCCGCCGGCGCGGATCTCTGGACCGAAGCGATCAATCTTTTCTCCGAGGGGGATTCCGACGCCGCCTACCGCCTTTTCGACGCGGCGCAAAAAGAGAATCCGTCGTTCCCTCCCGCCGGGGTGGCGGTCGCGCTCCTGGCAAAACAGCGGGGCGATCTTTCTGAAACACACGCCTATCTGAACCGCTCGATTCGCGAGGCGCCCGGCGATCCCGAACCGTGGTACCGCCTGGCCGAAATCGCCGCCGAAGAGAACCGCCTCCCCGAGCTGGAACTTCTCCGCGAAAAGGCCGACGCCCTTCTGGCGGCGTATGCCGAAAGCGAGACGGGAAAAGACTCTCACCGGCTCACTTTTCTCCGCGCCCAGTCGATTTCGGCGGCGTCGAGGGCCTTGGAATGCGCGGGGGATTTCACGGCGGCCGAGTCGAAGATGCGCGAGTATATCGCCCTGAACCCCGAAGGAGCCGAAGGATATCTGAGTCTGGGATACCTTCTGCTTCGGCAGGAGAAAAACGACGAGGCGCTGGAGGCGTTTGCCCGAGCCAAAGAGCTGAGTCCTTCCCTCTTTTCCGGATGGCTGACCGCCGCGGTTCTCCTGGAAGAAAAGGGGGACGCCGAGGGGGCGACGCGGCTTCTCGACGAACATTACAATGACGAGGAGCTTTCCCTTCCCGAGCTTTCCCGTGCCGCCCGAATGCTTTTCCGCCGCGGCCGACTCGACGAAACACGCCGACTTGCCGCGCGAATGGCTCCGGAGAGTCTGGACCGACTCAGGTGGGACGCGCTTCTGGCTTATACCGAAGGGGATTCCGAGAGCGCTGCGGCGGACTACCGTAAAGCGCTTCGTTTGGCGCCGAACGATTTCGACGCGATCAACGGACTGGCGCTCGCGCTGGCCGAACAGGAGACGGTCTCCCTTCAAACCGAGGCGTTTGAAAAGGCCGACCGCCTCCGCCGCCGGAACCCGAATTCCGACGAAGCCGCCGCGACACTCGCCTGGGCCGAGTTTCGGCGCGGGAACGTCGACCGCGCCGAAGATATCCTTCTGCCGATCCTCGATCGCGGCGGGCTGACTCCGACCAGTGCCTACTACCTGGCATGTATCTTGGCGGCCCGGCGAGAGGACGACCTGGCCCGAAAGCTCCTGACCAGCGCCCTGGCCGATCCGGCCTTCTATCCGAAACGCCGCGACGCCGAAAAACTTCTCAAAAAACTCACCGCCGAACCGGCGGCGGATCCTGCGCCGGAAGAGTAACAGACCTTTTTTAAAGATACACAAAGACCGCCGCGGCATAGAAATACACCGCGGCGGTCTCTTTTTGGCCCGGCTTCTTACTTTAGGAGATCAAGCGGCTTGGCGCGCCCGATCCTGACGGCGGGAACGGCGGCGGCGACCGCCGCCAGGAAGATCAAAAACGCCAGACCCGCCGAAAGACCTTTCGCCGGAAGGATCAGCGGCGGGTCGGCGGTTCCGAACATCGACTCCCCGAGTTTGAGCGCGCCCACGGCGGCGATGATTCCGAACAGGAGCGAGGCGATCGCGCCGCAGAGCGCCAGGAGAATCGCCTCGGCCAGGATCATTCGCGTCAATTTCCCCCGTTCGACCCCGACGGCGCGGAGGATGCCGAATGTGCGTCGGCGCGCGTGGACCGAGTTCACACTGACTGCGACCAGGGCGATTGACATGAGCGCCAGGGTCACCAGCGGCATCGTGCTCAGTCCCCAGATGACCCCGTCGGCACGTTTCGAAATCGATTCAAGAAGGGATTGCCGCGTGGTGAGCTTGGCATACGCCGCGTTTCCCTCTCCCGATGCTGAAAGCGCCGGTCTTCGGCCGCGCCGTGGAGTGTCGGCGTTCGGCTCCTTCTCCTTTTCAGCCGCGGCGGTTTCGGCGAGGTTCTTCCGGGCGATTCGGTCGAGTTCGGCTTCCACCTCTTTGGTATCGGTTCCTTTTTTGAGATTAAACCAGAAGTAACCGGTTTCACTTAGGCGGTAGTCGTCACGGACAAGCCGATCCGAAGCGAAAACCATCCCCCCCGAACGGCCGTAGTTTCGGCGGACACCGCTTGTTTTCGACAGCCACTGCCACCCGTTAAGCGCCACGATGCCGACGATCGGGTACTCGAGAATTCGCGCGTTCTGTTTCGGATCGCAGAGTCTCAGCGTGTCGCCGAGCTTAAAACCGTAGTCGATTGTGAGCGCGTCGTTCACCACGACTCCGCGCCCCGACTCCATTGCGGCGTAGGCCTTGTCGGGGTCGCCTTGCAGAAATTTCAGACGGACAAGAGGGTTGGAACCGGCGTAGGCGCGCTCGACGTTCATTCCGAAGAGGACGACGTTGGCGAACTCGCCTCCCCGGCCGTTGGGGACCGACTCGGGAGCGAACGCGGCCTGTTCGACGGCGACCGGTTCGAAGGCGCCCGGTTCGATCCAGGGAATGGTGCGAACCAGTTCGACGTTCTCGCCGGTCAGGCCGACCGGCAGAAACGCGGCGAACGCGTCGGGCATCTGAGTGTTCGGCAGAAACGGACCGAGCATCGAATAGCCCCAGACCTGCATCATCGTAAAGAGGCCGCCGCCGACCGCGAGCATCGCCGCGGCGGCGGTGGTCCGTTTGATATGCGCCGAAAGTTCGTTGGCCGAAACGGTGCCGTCGAACCGCAGAAGAGAAGCCAGGATCGGAAGGAGAATCTTTTCGGAAAGACGAACCAGCGCGGGGATCAGACAGAGAACACCGAGCGCCAGTGCCAGGACTCCGATTCCCGAATGGAGCGCTGCGCGTCGGGTCACGCTTGTGTGGATGCCGTAGATCAGGAAAAGATCGCCGCCGATCAGGATCGCCGCAGCTGCGGGAAGGCCGTAGCGGATCAGGCGGCGCGCCGCGGGACGAATCTGACGCGACGGGATTTCGCGCGCCGCCGAAACGGCTTCGAGGGGGCGGATGCGACAGGCGTTTGCCATCGGCACGACCGCCGCGATCACCGAACCGACGACCGCGCAGACGAACGAAAATCCGACCACGCTCCCGTTCAGTTCAAACGCTTTTCCGCTTGAAACACAGAGGATCAGCCACCCGGCCAGAAGCCCTCCGAGCCAGCCGGGAATGGCCAGAAGGAACGATTCGAAGAGGAGCGAAAGGGCGATATGCCGCCGCTCGGCGCCGACCGCGCGCAAAAGACCGATTTCACGCCTGCGTCCCTCCACCCCGATCGAAAGCGCCGCCTGAACGATCATGAGCGAGGCGAGGATCGCCAGAACGGTTCCGGTGACCGACTGCAGACGGAATGCCGACGAGGCGCTGAGCCTCTCGATCTCTTCTCGCCGGACGTCGGCATTTGTTTTCAGAACCGCGCCCGGCGCTTCTTTTTCCAGACGCTCTTTCCAGCGCGCGACGAATTCCGTCTCTTTCTCGGTGGAGGCAAGTGTGATCGCCGCGCTGTTGATTTCGGAAGGGGTATTCGCGATTTTATCGGCGGCGCCCGAGGAGACGAAGAAACCGGTAAGACGCCGATCGTCCAGAATCCCGACCACTTTCAGCTGATATTCGTCGGTCTTGGTCAGTACCAGAAGGCGGTCGCCGACCGCGGCGTTATACTTTTGAGCCGCCTGTTCCCCCAAGACCGCTTCCCGGGCGTCGGGGTTCGCGGGGTCGAACCAACGCCCCTCTTTCAGCTCCGTGGGAGGCTCCTGGGCATCGGTGCCGCAGAAGACGTCGCCCATTGCCATCGGGGTTCCCATCAGCTGACGATACGCCGCCAGACCGCGGCGGTGCAGAGAAGGATCAATCCCCTCGGGCAGGCTCTCTTCGGCCGCGCCTGTTTCCGCCGTCGGCGGTTCGTCGGCAGAGTTTTCCGACTCGCTCTTCTCGCCGTAGATGAAAGCGCGCAGATTTCGATTTCGGTCGACGGAACGGACCTGAGGATCGTTTTCGAGTTCAACGACTAGTTCTTCGGGGATGACGACCTTCCGGTCCCCCGGACGCCCGCCCCCCGGCGCCGCCGATCCGGTTCGGCCGGAGTCCGAGGAGTTCTTCTCCCGACCGGGTTTTTCTTCCCGTTCTTCTTCCTTCGGGACGAACACCTCGTCGTAGAGGGTCTCTTCCTCAACGCGCGAGAGGGTGCCGCTGCCGTCGACGTCGGCGTCGCGGAGCCGTTTACGCATATGGGGCGGAATCTCTTTCGGAAGACGGTCCAGAACGATGACCCCGTCGGCGCCGCGCGCCGGGGCGAGAGGGTCGAACCGTTTGCGGGCGGGCTTTTCGGCACTCTCGCCGCGTCCGGAGCCGGAGGGGGCCTGCATACCGCCCCCGCCCTGCGTCCT
>JAGCAH010000037.1 GCA_017652805.1 Thermoguttaceae bacterium
ACAGGGCCAGAAGAACGCCGTTCACGGCGATCGCCCGCCAGAGGAAAAGACGCTGCCGTTTTGTCTGAAAGAGAATTCCCGCCGAAACGAACGCCGCGAAGACAAAGATCAGCTCCACGGTTTGGTCTTTCGTCACCTGCGTGCAGATCGACATGGCGTTGGGCCAGAATCCGGGATCGGGGAACGAATGAACCCCTTCGTCCTGGTTCAGCTCAGACTCAAATTCGGCTTCCTGGCTCCCCGCTTCGGGAAGGAGCTGCGAGGCGTACCGCGCCACGCCCGGCGAAAATTTCCCGATCCCGCCCGGATGGGGAATGATCTGAACAATCCCGATCGCGACACCGGCCAGAAGGATCAGCGCGGTCGGGATCAGCCGGGTAAAACTCCGATTTTGCCGAACCCGAACCGGAGCGATCAGAAGCGCCACCAGCGCGGCAAACGTGGCGCCGGTAACCAGGGCGCGGACCGTGATTTCGGCATTCGAGATCGACGAGCGAAAAAGCCAGGGGGCGATCAAAACCGCGATCGCCAATAGAAAAGAACCCGCAATTCGGGCGAAGTAATGTATGGTGTAGACCATAGACGGCATCCTCCCATCAGACAGTCTGTTGCTATTCTCGATGCGGGAAGGCGGCCCGCCGCCGCCGATTTCGGCGAATCCTCGCTTCTCGGGAACGCCTCTTTTTCGCGATTATACAACAAAACTCGAGTAGAGGTCTATATGAATTTCAAGGAATCCTCCTATCTTGACGGGTTTTCCCTTTTGCTGTATAAAAGTAGGAAGTATTATTTTGTGGTCGTCTCACCCGGTGAGGCTCCCCTTTGGGGGCGTCTTCCGGCGGGTGGGCGGATGTAGGGTACTCGCAAGCGAGGGTTTTATGGAAATCAACAAGTCGTCGTTGTCAGCCGCCGAACCGAGCCTTAAAGACCGAGTCGTCAACCCCGGCGCGACTTTCGGACCGAGCACTATCAAGCAGTTGTCTCAGGAAATCAGCCACGATCCGGCCAAATTCGGTGAACTGGAAGATGCGATCGCCGAACTTACCGCCAAACAGGCTGAACTGAGCCCCTTCGAAGCGGTCAAGCTCGGCGTCTGCGAATACCTGGTCGGCGATTACGCCGCTGCGGCCAAAACCCTGTCCGAAGAAAACGACAGCGCCAGCGCGATGAATCCGTTCTACCGCGCGAAAATCGCCCTCCGCTTAGGCCGGAACGACGACGCGGTCGCCTGCTTCAACAAAGCCGAAAAAGACGGGTACCCGAGAGGGGACTGCGCTCTGGGGCGCGCCGAGGCATACCGCGCGGGCGGCGAATCGGTGAAATCGGTTAACGAACTCGACTCCATTTCGGGTGAAACCGAACAGACCGTCGAATACTTCTATCAGCGCGGCGCGACAACGGCCGACCTGATCACCAACGCCGACGACGGCTATGTCAAAACCCCCGAAGAGATGATCAACTGGTACGAACGCGCCTACGAGGCCGACCGGAACAATCCCGGCGCCCTTTTCGGAATGGCGCTCGAAAACGAACGCCGCGGCAACGACGACGAAGCGCTCGCCCTCTATCAGCGCCTGGTCTGCCTGAATCCGACTTACGTCGGCGCGCTCATTAACCTGGGTCTCCTCTACGAAGACCGTGAGAATTACGAAGAAGCCGTCAACTGCTACAAGCGCGTCCTCGATACCGACCCGACCAACGTCAAGGCACAGATGTACATCAAAGACGCCGAGGCCTCGCTCAATCGCGGGCGGACACCCGGCCGCCAGCGGTACACTTCGACGGCCAAGTCGATCTACGACAAGCAAGTCTCCGATTACGAACTTTCGGCCCGCGCCCGCAAGGCGCTCCAGGCGATGGGGATCGAGACCCTCGGCGACCTCTGTTCGCATACCGAAAAAGAACTCCTCGCCACCAAAAACTTCGGCGATTCGAGCCTTGAAGAGATCAAACGGATCCTGGACGACGCCGGTCTGCGTCTCGGAACCGGCCCCCAGACCGAAGAAGCCGAATTCGGATTCGATGCCGATGCCGCCGAAATCGGCATCGACGCCGCTTCTGGGGACTCGATTCTCAGCAAATCGGTCGATGAGCTCAACCTTACCGTCCGCGCCAAGAAGTGCCTCAGCCGTAAGGATATCCGGACGATCGGCGAACTGGTTCGCACGACCGCCGAGGAACTGATGAACAGCAAAAACTTCGGCGTGACGAGCCTCAACGAAATCAAAAAGAAGCTCAACGATCTCTACGGTCTGAAGCTCAAGGGGGAATGATCTTTCCCGCGCCCGACTGATTTCCGAAGCGCGCTTCCGAAAAGGAGCGCGCTTTTTTCGTCCCCCGGGGCGGCGACGTCGGTTCGCCGGGAAAGAATTTGCGCTTGCAGATTTCCCCCCATATGAATATACTGCGGCGGAGGGTTCGGTGATTCGGGAGGAGTCCCGGCGAAAAACCTTTTCGGGACCGTTCCGAGACAAATGTCACCTCAAACAGACGAGACAAGGAAGTTAGAGTATGTTTAAGTCGCGCCGTATTCGTTTTGAATCTCTTGAAGAGCGGAATCTTTTAACGGTCGCGGCGGGAACAGCGCCCGCCGCGGAGCTCCCCCTGCCGACGGGGTCCAACACGTGGGTTGTCACGACCCTTTCCGATATCGTCAACGATTCGGACAACTACCTCTCCCTTCGCGAAGCGGTCGACTTGGCGTCGAACGGCGATCTGGTCACGTTCTCGCCGTCCCTCCAGGGGGGTACGATCCACCTGAGCGGCAAGCATATCAAGATCACAAGCGCAATTACCATCTCCGGGAGGAATCTCGCCTCCTCCGACGTGAACAAGATCACGATCAGCGGCAACGGGATGAGCCGAATTTTCTATACCGCCTCGACGAGCGGAATCATCACGATCGACTACGTCAACATCTCGAGCGGTAACGCCGGAGAGGGCGGAGAAGGTTCGGGAATCTACAATACCGGCGGACTTCTCATCGACCATTGCTCCTTCTCGTCGTGCAGCGCCATCGGGAAATCGTATGGCGGTGCGTTTCGAAACAAAGGGGGAACCGTTACCATCGCCAACAGCGTCTTTACCGGCAACTCGTCCTATCTGGGCGCGGGCGTTTCGAATAAATCGGGAACCGTAACAATCAATGACTGCGTCTTTTCCGGGAACGCGACCGTCTCCAACGGCGGCGCCCTCTATAACGAGGGGGTTCTGATCATCAACAGTACCACCATTTCGGGAAACAGAGCCGTCTCGGGAGGCGCGATCCGGAACTTCGGCTCCATGACAATCTCCAACAGCCGCATCAGCGGTAACTCGGCGTCGCAATTGGGGGGCGGAATCTGGAGCAGCGGGACGACTACCACGCGCAACTGCACCATCGCCGGAAACAACGCGTTCCAGGGGGGCGGGATCTATCACGACGCTTCCGAATCGGGGTCTCTCCTCCTCTGTAACACGATCGTCTACGCCAACACACAATCGGACGCCACGAGTCTGTCCGGAACGCGCGACATCTTCGGAACCGCGACGGGCTCGCACAACCTTTCCTCGAAGACGATTTCCGGGAACGACAATATCGTCTTCAAGTCGGCGTCAACCGCGCTCTTCACCAAACCGACCAGCGGCGACTACACCCTGGTCGACGGATCGGTCGCGATCGACGCGGGGAACAACGCCGACGCCACTTCGGGCAGCGGCAGTGCTCTTGTGTACGACCTGGCGGGAAACACTCGTATCATCAACGGTATCGTCGATATCGGCGCGTACGAAGCGCAGTCGAAACCGTCCATCAATCTCTCGGTTTCGGGTTATTCCGGCGTCTATGACGCCATGCCCCATACGGTCACCCTAAACGGCGCTCTGTCGACCGATACCGTCTTCTACAGCACCGACGGCGTGTCTTACACGCTCTCCCTCCCGCCCACCTATGTTGACGTCGGCTCGAACACCGTTTTCGTCAAGGTCGAACGACCCGGCTACACGACCTGGAACGGCTCGGCCCCGGTGAACATCACCGCCCGCCCGATCACCGTCGTCGGCACCACCGTTTCGGACAAGGCATACGACGGCACGACCGCCGCGACGGTCAATATCGGAACGGTCAGCGGTCTTATCTCGGGCGACGCCGTCATCGTTTCGGCAAGCGGCGCTTTCCCCAGCGCCTCGGTCGGCTCCTACAACGTTCCCGTCTCCTACACGATCAGCGGCACGAACTCGTCAAACTACGCGGCTCCCGCCTCGACCCTCTGTTCGGCGTCGATCGTCGATACGATCACCTCAAAGGTCTCCGTTTCGGTCGTCGTTTCGAACACGCCTCCGTCCGTCTCGGAGCTTTCCGTCCTTCCCGCGTCGATCACCAGCACCGAAGGAGGCTCGACCGTCTACGCCCAGGTCTGGGTCAAAAATAACGACGGCAGCACGCTCGGGATCACCGGCGGTTACGTCGACGTGAACTACACCTACCCGCAGCTAACATACAACTCCTACAATCCGGGGAGTGTTTTTATCGGCGCCACCGATCTGGTCGACTCGTCGAGCGTCGGCCGCCTCTCCCTTTTCGGCGGTTGCCCGAGTGCCGAGGCGACTTCGGTCGGCGTTTCGAGCTGGGCGCTTTTGGGTTACGCCGTCTTCAACGTCTCCAATTCGGGAACCGTCACCGTGGCGGCGGCGGCGCCCACGCTAAACGGAGTCCCGAACCAGGGACTCAACCTGACCCGCCTCACCCACGGCACGCTCAACACCAGTGAAATCGACTACAGTTCCGTGACGTTCACCGTCACGAATTCCCTTCCCCCGCTGACGACCCCGGCGATCACGTCCATTTCTTCATACGGCGCGAACCGTCATCAGGTCGCCTGGGGAGGCGTTTCGAACGCGGTTCAGTACCAGCTCGACTGGTCGACCGACCAGACGAACTGGAATTCGGCCACCACGACGGGAACCAATTACGTCGTGACCGGTCTGACCTACGGCTCGCTCGTCTATTACCGCGTCCGTGCGATCGGTAACGGAACCAACTACGGAAATTCCGCGTGGTCGGGTACTTCCTCGTTGCGCGTCTGCCCGATGGATATCGACGGCGACGGTTTTATCGGCAGCGGCGACCACTCTCTCCTTTCCGCGTGCTGGCTCAACACTTCGACGAGCTTTTCGTGGGATCCGCGGTGCGACGTCGACGGCGACGGTCTGATCGGACCGGGGGACTGGAGTTTTCTCATGTCGAACTGGTTCAAGTACTCCACGGCGACGCCCCTCTACTATCCGCCGGCGCGCGCCGCGCTTCCGTTCGAATCGGTCGACTCCGCCTTTGCCGCCGAAGAGTTCTTCGCCGACGTGTTCTGAAAATGAACGGCGCCCGCGATACGCAAAAAGCGCGTCGGATGCCGAAAGTCCCCGTTTCGGGGATTCGTCTTGTTCGCGAAACGGCGCCGCACATGCGGCGCCGTTCGTTCCCAGCCGCGTAGGTGTCGATGATGCTTTTTGCCGCGTTAGAGGTTTTGAGGGTCGTTTCCCTGGTGATTCTATCGTTGGGAATCGCCGTGTCGGTCGCCCTTTTCGCGATGGGATGGGCGCGGAAGTCCAAAAATCTGATGGTTCTGGCGTTCGCTTTTCTCCTGCTGGTCGTCTGGTGGGCATGGAACGGGGGTTCCGTCGGATTCGGAACCGGAAGCGGCATCGGGATCGGCTCGGGCAGCGGCCGCGGCGGCGGTTCGGGGGGCGTGGCCTACGGGATCGCCGAGTATCACACACCTATGTTTTACAATGAAAACGCCCCGACCGACGATCGGGGCGAAGGCCCCCGGGAGAGCGATATCGACGTGGTAATCGCCCCTCCGGACACCGGCGAGGCGAGCGCCGAAATCGAAGATCTCCGCCGACAGCTCGAAGAGGCGAATTCACGTCTGGCCGCGCAAAACGAGGAACTCGCGAACGTGCGAGGCGAAATCGACCGCCTTCAAGCCGAAAACAGCCGCCAGAATGCGTTTCTTTCGCGTCTGGGAACCGGCCGACGTCCGGCGTCGCTCTATCTTCGCTATACAGGAACGGGTGATCCCGACTTTTCGGCGCAGATCACCCCCGCCGTTCAGATCCGGCGCGATTCCTCGAAAGATTTTAACAACGACCTGAACGCGGCGTTCGAGTCGCTCGCCGCGCTGACGCAGTTCAAGTTCGACCGTCTCTGTATCGAAAACGCCGCGGCCCCCGGCCCCTCGCAAATCGAAGAGGCGACCCGTGCCGCCCGAAGAAGTTTTCCCGGAATTCAGATCGAGAAGATCGATCGGGAGTAAGGTTCGCATACCGCGCCGCGGAGGCGTAAAGGAAATTGACCGATGTTTTCACTCCATCACGATTTTACCTACCTCGATTGGGCCATTGTCGGGTTCGGAAGCGTTCTTCTGATCGCGCATCTTTTCCTCTTTCTGGCCGTTGTCTCCGCCGACAGCGCAGGCCCGCACCCGCGTCTGAGGCGGACGCAGGAATACCTTCTTCTCCTGAGCGAACTTCTCCCTCTGTTAGGGCTTCTCGGAACGGTTCAGGCGCTCCTGTTCACCTTTAAGGCGTTCGGCGCCGAAGAAGAGAACACAGTCATGACCATGGCTCAGATGAAGACGTTCGTTCAGGACTTCGCCCCGGCGCTGACAACAACCGCCAACGGGCTCTTTTTCCTGATCCCAAACCTTCTCGTCAACGCACTGGCGTGGTTCTCCCTCCCCCGGGTTTCTTCAAATAAGGAGTAATACGGTGAATATCAGCCGCGTTCTGGCCCGTTTCCTTTCGCTGATGGACGTCACGCTCCTTCTGCTCGGGTTTTTCATCATTTTGGTCGCCGCCGCCAACCTCTCGCAGGAGAACCAGCGCGCCAAAGAGAAGCAGACGAGCCGCCTTTCGGGAGAGTCGGGCTGGAACTTCATCAAGGGGGGACGGGAACCGATCTGGCTCTTCGCCGAATGCGAATGGCCGAACCGGAACAAATGTTTTGTGCTGAACAACGATCTTTCGCTCGGCGACGAGGTCGATCAGAACTCGGATACCGATATACGTCGCCTGACCGCGCCGATCGAGGCGCAGGGGGTCGCTCCCCTCATCATTCTGGTCTTCGAAAAGGGCGTCCACGATCACTACTGGAGCAGCTCGCTCGAGACGATTGAAAAAAAGTGGGGGTATCCCGTCATGTGCGCCTACGATATCCCGCTGGGGAGCGTTCGAAGATAATGGGCCGGAAAAAAGAGAAGTCCAAACGGGGTTGTCTGATCCCCCTCCTTTTTCTCCTGTTTCTTCTGGCGGCGCTCTTTTATTTCAGCACCGGCGGGGGCGGCGGGGGGAGCGGCGCGCCTTCCGAACCGATCGGCGTTTCTGTCTCGCCGCGCGTCGAAAAGCTCCGCGATTCGCTCAGGGGAACCGCGAAAAAAATCCGCGCCGCCCTCTCTCCCGCTTCGAAAGCCGCGCCGAAACGGAATCCCGTCCCGCCGGTTCCTCCCGATCAACTCGCGGCATGGAGCGGGGCGCACCCCTCGGGGACCGCGGCCGACTCGGCGCCCGACTCCGCCCTCCCCGGCGAAATGGCGTTGCCGTTGGACGCCGACGACGTCGGTGCCCCGGCGTCGTCCGTCTCGTCGCGGAATACCCCCGCTGGTTTTCCCGGGGTGATCTTTCTTCGTTACAAACCGCCGAGTCGAGAGGCCGGGTTCAGCGCGATTCTCGCTCCCGCCGGACTTGACCCCGTCTCGGTTGAAGGATATACCACCAAAGAATTCGCCGAAAACCTCTTGCGCCGACTCGACGAACTGGCCGAATCGACAAAAGAG
>JAGCAH010000038.1 GCA_017652805.1 Thermoguttaceae bacterium
CCGTTCGTCGTCCGTAAGGGCGGACTCGAAGTACCGCCTGAAGAACTTGACCTTTCCGTCGTCGTCAAGGGCGGACATCTGCACCTTGAACGTGAATCGGCGCATGACGGCCGAATCAAGCTGCTCGACGAGGTTCGTTGCGCAGACAAGCACGCCAGTGAAGCGCTCCATCTGCTGCAGAAGCTCGTTGGTCTGGATCCGCTCCCAAGCATAAGAAATGGAAGTGCGGTCGTGGAGAAGGCTGTCAACCTCGTCAAGGAACAGGATCACGCGCGAATCGGCGGCTTTCCTGAACACTTCGGCAAGTTGCCGCTCCGTCTCGCCGATGTACGGACCAAGCACATCGCTCGCAGTTACGGCGACCACGTCGGCACTGGCCTGTTCGCCAAGGTACTTCACGAACTCCGTCTTGCCGCATCCGCTTGGCCCGCTCAGGAGGATGCTCAGGCGCGGCGAAACCTCGGATGAGCGACCCGTTTTCCTGAATCGGCAAACCGCCGCGACAATCTGGTCGAGCGGCACGTCGCTCTTGATGCCAAGGCCGTCGAGCGAATAGTTCGCCGCAAGCCGCGACGACGTGTGCTGCGCCGTCTTCGACTTGCCTTTATTCCTGCGCTTCAGGCTCTCGCCGCCGACAGCCAACTTCCGGTTCGCTTCGACCTCGTCGCCGTCCTCGTCTCCGGGATCAGGAACCTTGGCGTCCATGATAATCTCCAGAAATCTTGTTGAGCACGCCATCATAGTTCCCATGGCCAGCAGGAAATGGCGTCTCAGCACGTCGTCCGGATCGGACTTCAGCGCCGAAGGCAGCAGGTCGCGCTGGTATCGGAAGCCCTCGGTCTCATTGTCGAACAAGAGCGTTCCGATCCCGTGGCCTTCTGCGTTGACCTTGTTTGCATACAAGGCAATGGCCTCTCGCTTCGACTTCGGCACTCGCAGCGGTATTGTACAGGAAATCACGACAAGGTCATCGGACACCGATATCGCCCAGGGGATAATGAGAACCGCCCCATCGTCAGTGAGGAAATCCCCGGAGAAGAATATTCTGCCGCAGACCTCCCTCTCGCAGAAATGCATTCCCGACCCCTGAAGGCACTCCCTCACGACAGCCACGATCTCATCGCGTTCCGCCAGCTGCGCACCCCTCGCCGCGAGGACATCGACCAGCGCCGTTCGCGCCACCGTCTTCTTTGTCATCCTTGCCCAAAAGAGACCTGCCGCCAGATTTCTGCGGGGGTCATATGCGGTTAGTTTTTCCATGCTGATATGTCCTTTTCTCTTTTGACATTTTTCCATCATGACGATGACGGCCTCAGGCAATGCTCCCGCGGCCGAGCCGTGCCTCAAGCGCGGCAATGCCCGCCACCTCGAGGCGCTTGCGCGAAAAATGCGCAGACCGCCAGCATCCCTCGCGTATGGCGCGGGCACGCAGCCTTGCGTTGCGCCGCGCGGAATGAATGCGGCGCGCCTCCCTCTTGGCATCAAGCAGCGAGCGGTTGTCCCAGTCGTCGTCCCCGCCGCACAAAGCGATGTCGCGGATGGCCGCAAGCGCCCGCCTGGAGGGCTTCGCCTTCGAGCGTCCGGCGCGTCTCGCGCCATATACCTTCGCGCAAAGGCCGGCATCGTCAACGTTGCACTCGTCGCTTATCGGCGAGGCCTTTGCCTCCTGCTCGGACCGAGCCACCGCAGAGGCGGACTCGTTCCACATACCGTCGATCACGACCGCGCGCTTCAGGCCCTGGATAGTGATGTACATCGTGTCGTCAAGTCTCAGGACCTTGTACCCGCGAACCCTGTCAGACTTCACGATGCCAGGGTGGATCGCGGCATAGTCCCTGAACCTGTCATTGGTTATGCACACTGAATTCGGCAGCACCTCGGCAATCTGGAGCATGGCATCGTCCGACTCCGACCTTTCCCCTACGCTCTCTTCGTCGAGAAGCACAACATCCTCGCGCCTGGCAAAGGCTCTGAGCATGGCTGCATCCCGTGGGGAGTCCTGCCGGACGCACACATAGTTGTACGAACGACGTTCCAGGAAGAATATGGTCCTATACCCCTGGGAAGCCAGGTCCCCGGAAATCACCTCGAGGGTTCGCGCCGCACGACTAGGTCCCGTGCTTGCGAGAAGGTTTGCCGTGTCGAACAGGAAGAACGTTCCTGCTCGCAGCACCTTGCGATCATGTTTGCGGCTTGTACGGCCATATAGAAATTTGGTGTGCATTGATGCATTCCTTTTGTTAGGTGTAATATTCCAGCAACCCGCATCACCAGCACCCAGCAGTCAAGGATTTCCCGCCAATAACCAGCCACGGCCCCTGGATTGCAGAATAAACGCAATCCCGGTCCGTTGTCTTCCACACGAACCAGTATTATATTTAGAGATGACCGCCTAAGCGCAGGCGGTCTAACCAGCCGAACCAGCATAACCAGCTTCCCGCAAATGACCTGCATGCGCTTCTGCAGACCGCCCGTCCCAACGCCGACCTGTTGGCCGGCTTTTGCCCGCAATTCCCACCGAGGATTACTCGGTGGGAACTGCCGCACGAAAACGCTTTTCGCGCTTACCACCATCTGAAGTAACGACCAGCGCCGTACACTCCGGCACCAAGTGCCGCAACGCCGCCGCAAACAGCCGCCGGCACCGCCCACGCTGGTGCTGTCGCAATGCCAAGAGCGGAAGCGCATGTGGATGCCAATGCAGTCGCAGCACTGCCCCCTAACGCGCCACCGCCAATTGCACACGGAATGGTCCCAGCAATCGCCGTGCCACCAGTGGCAATGCCAATGCCAGAACCAATGACCGCTCCAATTCCGGTACCGGCTACTGTACCAATGGTACCGATTGTCGCGAGAGTGCCCGCTGAAGCAGTAGCCGCGGTAATTGCTGCAGTCGTACCCGCCGCAACAGCAGCACCTCCAGCAACTCCCGTGCCAACCGCTAATTTGTCTTTAATATTTTTCATCTTGTTGTTTTCTCATATTATGTTGATTACAGTCTCGGCCCCGCTAACTAGCCGCCCGCTACCTGCACCAGCCAACTTCCTGCTTCGCACAGGAAGAATATAAAAACCAGTAAATGACCGCCTAAGCGCAGGCGGTCGAACCAGCCGAACCAGCATGACCGGCTTCCCGCAAAATGGTCTGCATGCGCTTCTGCAGACCGCCCGTCCCAGCGCCGACCTGTCGACCGGCTTTTGCCGCCTGAATGAATCTGACCCGTCGGACAGATCCAAGGCAGGCAACCAATACTTGGACTTATGGCGGACATTATACCAAAAGACGTTCGCCCATGTCAATGGGGTGGGTGGGCGACCACGGATTACAAATGACCCCCGCGCCTCGGCTTCGCCGCGCCGCGCGGGCAATTTGCAATCGGTTTTGAGCACACGCCAGCGCCAGAACAGCCCCTCACGGGCAATGCGCAGCCACCCGACGGGGTTCCGACGGGGCTTGTCCGGGCGCATGTTCCGGGCCGTCCGGCCACCCGTTGCCGGTCAAAGCGTAAGGAACTCCCGCGAGATGTACCTGCGGGGGGTCTCGTCGAGCGCAAGCGCGATGCCGACTTTCATGATTGTGAAGCGGATCAGCTCTGCCCACTTCATCTGCGTCATGTTCCGGTATTTGTGGCGTTTCTCCAGCGGCCTGAGGCATCCGCTGTTGAACAGCTGCCAGAGGTTGTGCGCGATCTGCATCAGGAGGTAGATGTTGCGGCTCACCCTCGCCTTGTTGCAGAAGTTGTGACCGAGCTCGTAGCCTCCGTTCTTCTCGACGTGGAAGCTCGACTCGATTCCCCAGCGCCGACGCCCCCACATGCCGACTGCGTCGGCCTCCTTTAAGTCCCGTACCTCGAGGCTCGTGGCAAACCGCCCTTCGTATGGCGACCCGTTGCTGTCGTCCTCGGACACCCGCACGACGTTGAACACGTGCCAGTCGTCCGGGCCGCGCGTGATCTCGACGCCCGTCGCCCACGACACGGCCCCGCATTCGACGCGCTTCCCGCGCGCGTCGTGCCTGACGAGCACCCCCGAATTCGACGGGTGCTGCTCCATCAGGTCCTGCGCGTCCGCATAAGCCTTCGGCGTGCGCCCCTTCTTGAAGGTGAAGATGTATTCCCAGTTGTACTTCTCGCAGAGCTGCATCAGCGGGGCGCAGGCGTAAAGCCCGTCCCCGAGGATGCATATCCCGAGGTGCGGGAACGCCGCCTTCAGCATTGGCGCAAGCCGGAGGAATCCGCAGTACTCGCTGTCCTGCTTCTCGTCCTCGTTCCCGTCGTGCCAGGGCTTGATCGGGACCGACATTATCGAGTAGGCCGAACCCCACGGCGTTATGAGCTTCGCCTCGAGGACGTACCGGTTCGCGCGGTTCCCGAGCCACTTGCAGCATCGTATGCGCTCCTGCTTCGTACCGTCCACCGCGACGACGAACATGCCCCGGAACCTCGCGCCGTCGAACATCTTCAGCCGCATCATGTACGCCACGATGTCCACGAGCGCCTGCTCCAGAACCGCCGTGCAGCCGCGCGAGAGGTAGTTGCATATGCTCAGCGAGCACGGCGCCGTCCTCTTCTCGCCCTCGACCCACCAGTCCTGCTCCGCGAGCTTGTGCACCGCGTCCGCCCAGCGCTCGTCGTCGCGCAGCGCGTCCATCGAGTTGCGCGACCCCAGCCGCCCGATGAATCCGAGGATGAACGTCCAGAGGAACGTCCGCCCCTCGTAGAGACACCTCGACTCGTCCCGCACCTTGCAAATGCCGTCGAATACGGAGTTCAGGATCCTGCAGAACCGTGGCAGGAAGCCCGTCAGCTCTTCGAGCGCCTCTTCGCCGTCGGGCGTTTCCGCGGGCCTGCGGCCCGTGCGCCTGCGCGGGTGGCGACCGTCTTTCTTCCCGTCCTTTCCGTGATCGCGGCCACGAGCTCCGACCGGGCGATCTCGCTCATCTCCTTCATGAGCCGCTTCGCCTCCGCCCACCTCGCCGACCAGTCCGCCACGAGCGGCGCGAAGTCCGCCGGGACGTAGATGCTCCGGAACCTCCCCGTCGCGCGGTCCGAC
>JAGCAH010000039.1 GCA_017652805.1 Thermoguttaceae bacterium
ACCTGCGGCGGTTCGGGGAGAGGGGGCTGAACGGAATCGTTAACCAGAGCGCCGCGAATTTTACCAAGGATTTCTTCCCGCGTTGCCATAATCGTTTTACCCTTCTTTGGAGCGCAAAGCACAAAATTCGGAAAAACCGGTGATCGTTACACAGCCTGCGCCCCCCGCGTCGCAAGCCCCCGGCAAGCGGCGAGGCGCCGCCCGCAAACAGGGAAAACTTCTAAAACGTATTTTCCCAGGTACGGATGAAAAAGTCAATGGGAATCAGGAAACAACTTTAAAAAAGGAGGAGACCGTCCCGACCTCCTCGAACCGGCTCGCCAAAAGAAACGACGTCAACCGCGCGTCGCGCACGTCGGTAACGGTATCGACGATAAACTCGCTGTTCAGCCGCGAAAGATCGGCCAGGGCGACCATCAGAAGCAGCGAGGCGATCCCGCGGCGCAGTTTCGACTCGACCACGGCGATATAGTCAAGGATGTACCGCACCTCGGTCTGTTCGATTTCGCCCCGCGTCGAAAATGTCGGCGACATCCGCCGGAAAACCGCCCCGGCGATTGGATCGTCGTTGATCGCGTTCCGATAAAAGACGTTCCACTCCTCGGTCTCGAAATTTCGGTAGATGTTCGCCTCCCACCAGGAGGGTTCGCTCTGCCGAACGAAACGGCTGACCACCACTTCATTATCCGCCGCCTGAATTTTCGGGGTGATCACGGGACGGTACGGCGCGCAGACGAGCCGGAACCGGCGGGAAGTCCCGCAGGGGCGGTACCCCATCTGGCGAAAGATCCCGATCGTTTCGACGTCGTCGTCGCAGACCCCGACCGGATTCGTCCATCCGTAAAGACCGGTATAGAAGGGAGAGGAGTTGGCGTATCCCCCGGCGTACCAGCGGCGGGTTCCGCGCGAGGAAAGATAGTTCTCCGCCGCCTCGATCAGCGCACGGGCGACCTCTCCGCGGTCATGCGGAATATCGCTGCGGATCACCGGCGGATAGAGAATTCCAACCAAGCGCGAAAGGTCGCTCCCGCTGGGGTTCGGCCCGAACGCGGCGTGAATCACGCCGATCGGCCGGGTCTCGTCGTAGGCGATTAGGAGCCCGGCGGGGTCGAAAAGGGGGTTCCCCAGGATCTGGAGCTCCATCACCTGCCGGGTGATCGGCGCCAGAAATTCGGGGAAACGAGCGGCCTGGTCCCCCCAGACCTCCAGCCAGTCGTCAATAAGCCGATTGTGGAATTCTCTCACCTTGAACATAAGAAAAATCATACCGAAAATCAGTGCCAAGGTCAAGGCGAAACCGTTTTCTCCCTATCGACAAAACTTCCGGCCCCCCCTATAATAAGAGGGAGTAGGTTCGCCGAACGCCGAGCGGGCGTTTTTCGGCGGCTTCCTCCGGCAAATCCCGGGCGGGAACGAGTCCCTCCCCTATCCCATATCACGAAAGAGCGCAAATGTTTCCGGCTGAAAACTTCGTTATGGCGGCGGTCCCTGTCTGGCTTCGGGCGTCGTCGAAAATTGACCTCTATGCCGTCGGCGGAATCGTCGCTTTCGCCGTCTTGGTCTGGCTATTTCGCGCGCTGTTTCCGAAAGTCGGCGCAATCGCGTGGGTCACGGCCAAAGAGACGGTTCTCCAGCCCCTCTTTCTGATCCTTTCGCTGGTCGGAATCTTCGGGCTGCTGGTCTTTCTCTTTCTTTCGTACCACACGATGGGGGAAGACATCAAAATCGTCGTCTCACAGGGCTTGACGCTCGTCAAACTCCTGGCGGTTTTCCTGGCCGTTTGGTCGGCGAGTACGTCGATTGCCGACGAAATCGAGGGGAAGACCGCGCTGATGATCCTCGCCAAGCCGGTCAGCCGCGCCCGCTTCGTAATCGGGAAATATACCGGCGTGATGATCGCCGTCACGCTCCTTTTCTTCATCCTTGGGTTTTTCTTTATCAACTCGGTCGGCTACAAGCTGGTCTACGACGCGCGTGAACTCGCGAAGGAGGTCCCGACTCAGGCCGAATGTTTCGCGTATATCGTCCGGATTCTGCCGGGTCTGGTTCTCGCCTTTTTCGAGACGATCGTCCTGGCGGCGATTTCGGTTGCCATCTCGACCCGTCTTTCCCTCCTGCCGAACCTGACGATCTGCCTGACCCTCTACGCGCTCGGCCACATTGTGCCGATCATTACCGCCTCGAACGCAGCGGCGCAGATGCCGCTGGTCGGTTTCTTCGCCAACCTGATCAGCGTCCTTCCGGTTCTCGACCATTTCAATATGGAGACCGCCGTCGCGATGGACCGTACGGTTCCGCTCACCTATCTCCTCTGGACGGGGATTTACTCGTTCCTTTTCGCTGTCGCGGCGCTGATTCTTTCGCTCACCCTTTTCGACGACCGCGACCTGGCGTAAAGCCCGTCCTTAAAGGAGTCCCCGAAGAATGTTCATCGGCCCGGTATTCACCCGCGAAGTGACGATATCGCCCCGGCGGGCGCGTACGTTCGTCGGCCGCGCGGTTTACGGGGGAATCCTTCTCCTTCTGACCGCCACGGCGTGGCTCGTCATGACGGGAACCCAGCTGATCGTTGATACCGGCGATTTCTCACGGTTCGGCTCGGCGCTCTTCCGCCTGATCGCTCCGCTTCAGCTGATGATGATCCTCTTCTTCTCGGCGGTTCTCGCCGCCGGGGGGGCGGCGCGGGAAAAAGAACGCAAGACGCTCGTTCTTCTCCTCCTGACCCGTATGACAAACAGCGAGCTGGTCCTGGGAAAACTGCTGGCGAGTCTCCTGGAAGTGATCATCTTCGTCTTGATCTCGGTTCCCCTTTTGATCCTGATCGCCCTTTTCGGCGGGGTTTCGTACCCGCAGATCTTCCGCGCGGCGCTCGTAACGCTTTTCAGCGCGCTCCTCTGCGGAAGCGTCGGCTCGTGCATCGCCCTTTGGCGTGAGTCGACTTTCCAGGCGATCTCGCTCACGGTCCTTCTGATCGTCCTCTGGCTGGCGGTCTGGCAGCTTGTCGGCGGCGGCTTTTTCGGCGCGCGGCTCGCCGGCCTCGACGCCGCCCGACTCGCCGGGGCGATGAGCCCCTGGCGCGCCCTCTTCGCGGCGATCAGTCCCGACGCCTCCGCCGCGTCGGGCGGCCTCCTTTCCGGACTCGCCGCGCTGACCGCGCCGATCGCGGGATTCCTGGCGGCCTCATCGGTTCTGATCGCCGCGGTTAACCTGCTGGCAATTTTGCGCGTCCGCGTCTGGAACCCCTCGCGCGAGGCGCGGCAGACGGTCCCCGAAGACGACACCTGGCGCAAAAGCGCTTCCCGCGCCCAAAACGTTCCCGCCGACAATCCGTACGACAACCTGACCGACAACCTCTTCGCCCTCGAGGCCGAACATCCCGATCTGGTCGCCGCGAACCCGGCGGAATCCGCCGTTCCCGCGTCCGACAAGGTCAAGATCGACCCCGCCCTTTCGGCGGCGGGGGGAAAGGTCCGGCCGGTCTGGAACAACCCGATCATCTGGCGCGAGATCCGCACCCACGCCTACGGGCGGCGGAACCTGATCATCAGCGCGGTCTACCTCCTGCTGGCGGCGATGAGTTTCATCGCGGTCCATTCCCTCTACGCCGGGGGCGCCGCTCCCGGCGCGGCGCGTCTGGCCGGTCCTTTGGTTCCCCTCTTTATTCTTTCCTTTCTTTTGGTCAACGCGCAGGCGGTCACTTCTCTCACCGCCGAACGTGACGGAGGAACCTTCGTTCTCCTCCTGGTGAGCGATATTTCGCCGAAAGAATTCGTCTGGGGAAAACTCGGCGGCGCGTTCTACAACATGCGTCTGGCGGTCGTCATTCCCTTCCTTCTGTGCGCCTACGTCTGGTTTCTGGGAGGGATGAGCGCCTTGCACGCGTTTTTCCTCTTTACCGGTCTGGCGGTACTCTACTTCTTTTCGGCGATGGTCGGCGTCCATATCGGAATGCAATACGAAAACACGCGCAGTTCCCTGGCGACAAGTCTGGGCGTGATCTTCTTCCTCTTCGTCGGAATCGGCACGTGTATCTGGATGATGCTCGCCTTCAGCGGCTCGTTCGAGTCGCAGCTCCAACCGTTTTTGGCGTTCATGCTCGGCGGCGGGATCGGCCTTTACCTCGCGCTCGGACTTCGCAACCCCTCGAGCGCCATCGCCCTGGCGTCCTTCATTCTTCCCCCCGCCACTTTCTATGCGATCACCTGTTTCCTTCTGGGTCAGTACCACTGGGTCTATCTGGCGATGACCGGCGCGTCCCTCTTTACGATCATCGCGATGCTCATTCCCGCCATCGACGAGTTCGACACCGTCACCGGCCGAACAACTGAATAGAAAGGAGCGCTCGCGTGGGTTCACTCTTCGACGCCCAGGAACGGGAAAACCGGATCAGAGCGCTCCCGCTGGCGGCGCGGATGCGTCCCGGAACCCTTGCCGAATTCGTCGGGCAGGAGCATTTCCTCGGCGAGGGAAAGCTCCTCCGCCGCCTTTTGAAGTCGGACCGGCTCGGCTCGGTCATCTTCTACGGCCCCCCCGGTACGGGGAAAACGACCCTGGCGTATATCCTGGCGCGGGAAACCCGTTCTCTCTTTAAGCAGTTAAGCGCCGTTTCGGACGGCGTCAAACAGCTGCGCGACGTCCTCGCGCAGGCGAAAGACCTCCTTTCGACCGAGGGGCGGAAGACGCTCCTTTTCGTCGACGAAATCCACCGGTTCAATAAGGCGCAGCAGGACGTTCTTCTTCCCGAAGTCGAACAGGGAATCGTCACCCTGATCGGCGCGACGACCGAAAACCCCTTCTTTACGATCAACAACGCCCTTTTGAGCCGCAGCCGCGTCTTTCAGTTCGAGCCGCTCAACGAGGAGCATATCGTTGAAATCCTAAACCGCGCGGTGAAAAACCGCGAACACGGGCTCGGCAACCTTCCGATCAACCTGCACGACGACGCCGCGCGCTACCTGGCGGGGGTCTGCGACGGCGACGCCCGCCGCGCCCTTTCGACCCTCGAAATCGGCGTCCTCTCGAGTCTCGACGACCTGCCGCGCGACAAAGCGGGGAATTACCTCGGCAAGGTCGAGTTCACCAAAGAGCTTGCCGCCGAGTCGATGCAGCGCCGCCTGGTCAACTACGACCGTAACGGCGACGAGCATTACGACACGATCAGCGCGCTGATCAAGTCGATCCGCGGCAGCGATCCCGACGCGGCGATCTACTGGCTGGCACGAATGCTCGAGGGGGGTGAAGACATCCGGTTCCTCGCCCGCCGCCTGGTGATCCTGGCCAGTGAAGACGTCGGGAACGCCGACCCCCGCGCGCTCCCCCTGGCGGTCGCCGCCGCCCAGGCGTGCGAAATGGTCGGCCTGCCCGAATGTCAGCTGAACCTCGCGCAGACGGTCATCTATCTGGCTGTCGCCCCGAAATCGAATTCCGCGACCGTCGCCATCGAAACCGCGCGCGCCGAAATCAAAGAGGGGCGGATCATCCCCGTCCCCCGTTTTCTGCGCGACGCCCACTACCGCGGCAGCGAAGGGCTGGGACACGTCGGCTACCAGTACGCCCACGATTGCGAGGGGGCGGTCGCCGCCGCCGACTACCTGGGGGTCAACCGCGAGTATTACGCGCCGACCGACCGCGGTTTTGAAAAGAAGATGGGCGAACGTCTCCTGAAAATCAAGGCGATTCTCAAACAGGCCACCGCCCCCAAAGAGCCGCCGGACGAATCGTCTGAGCCTCCCGAACCCGAAGAGTGAATCGATGCGTTTCGAACCGTACACCGAATCCGACTTCAACCTCCACCCGCTGATGTTCTACTACGAGGTCACGCAGGCGTGCGATCTGGTCTGCAAGCATTGCCGTGCCTCGGCGCAGGAAGATCCGGCGCCCGACGAACTCTCCGAAGAAAACGCTCTGGCTCTGATCCGGCAGGTGGCGCGGTTCGAGCGGAAACCGACGATCTGCTTTACAGGGGGCGATCCGCTCAAACGCGCTGACCTTTTCGACCTGATCGCCTGCGCGAAGGAAAACGGGATCACCTCGGCGCTCACCCCCAGCGCGACCCCGCTGGCCACCTGCGACGCGTTCCGCCGCGCCAAAGAGGCGGGCGTCTCGGCGATCGGCCTGAGTATCGACGGACCGAACCCCGAAGTCCACGACGCGTTTCGCGGATTCACCGGCAGTTTCCAAAAAGCGATGGAAATGCTCGACTACGCCCGCGACCTGAACCTTCCGGTTCAGGTCAACACGTCGGTCACGCGCCGCAACGTCGAGCTGATCGACGAAATCGCCGAGATGCTCGAAGGGAAAGGCGTGGCGATGTGGTCGGTCTTCTTCCTGGTCCCCGTCGGCCGCGGGGTCGAGGAGGTTCGGATCACCCCGCGGGAATACGTGACCGTTTTTGAAAAGCTCTGGCGGCACGCGCAGACCAAATCGTACGCCGTTAAGACGACCGAAGCGCCGCACTACCGCCGCTACGTTTTGGAACAGGGGGGGAACCCGCTCGCCGCGCCCCGCCATGCCCATGGGGGCGAAAACGTCGGCCGCGGCCAGCGCAGCCGCGCGCCGCTGGGCGTGACCGACGGCCGGGGAATCATGTTCTGCGGACACAACGGCGAGATCTATCCCGCCGGTTTCCTTCCGATCGTCTGCGGCCGATTTCCGCAAGACTCGGTCATTGACGTCTATCAGAACCACCCCCTCTTTAAAGCGCTGCACAACCCCGACAACTACAAGGGAATCTGCGGCAAATGCGAGTACCGCCGTCTCTGCGGCGGGAGCCGTTCGCGCGCCTATGCCCTGACCGGCGACCCGCTGGCGGCGGAACCGGACTGCATTTTTGAGACGGAATAACCGTTTCCCCGACAGGGAAAACCGACGGAGACGCAAAACACCGATGGAAAACGAAACTTCCTATTCCGACGATCTGAAAGCCGCCGAATCGGGCGATCCCCGGGCGCAGTACAACATGGCGCTCCGCACTCAGCGCGGGGACGGCTGCGATCCCGACCCCGAACTTGCGCTCGACTGGCTCACCCGTTCGGCCGAGGGGGGGTTCGCCCCGGCGCAGTTCCAACTCGGCTACCGATACGCCGAGGGGATCGACGGCGCGCGCGACTTCGAAAAGGCCGCCCACTGGTTCCGCGAAGCCGCCGAACAGGGTGACCGCGACGCGCAATACAACATCGGCGTCTACTACGCCCACGGCCACGGCGTCCCGCAGGACGACCAGCGAGCCGCCTACTGGTTCGAAAAGGCCGCCCGGCAGGAAGACCCCGCCGCGGCGCAGGTTCTGGGAGACTGCTACACCGAAGGGGCGGGCGTTCCGAAAGACGAAAAGCTCGCCTTTTATTGGTACGCCGAATCGGCGCGTCTGGGAAACGCGAAAGGACAGTATCGGCTCGCGATCTGCTACGCCGGGGGGAAAGGGACCCCGCGCGACAACGTCCGGGCGATCTACTGGCTCACCCGAGCCGCCGGCGCCGGAGAGGCCGACGCGCAATACACCCTGGGCGCTTACTACCTGGAACAGGGAAAAGAGAATCCCGCCCTCAACCGGCAGGGGGTCGACTGGCTCAGGCGCGCCGCGCGGCAGGGGCACCACGACGCCGCCGACCGTCTGGCGAAACTCGATTCCCCCGCAGACTGAACATTTTACCCTTATCCCGCGTACTTCGAAAAAGGCGCTTCCCGCCGCTGGGCGGGAAGCGCCTTTTCGATGGGTCGGAACCGGGCCGCTCTTTTTACCGTCCCGGTTTCACCGGATCGGCGGGTCGGGTCGGACGAACCGGCGGATCGGCTTTGATCCGGGCGAGAACCTCGGCGATCCCCCGCTCCAGCTGCGGGTCATGTCCCTGGCTGACCGCTTTCGGATCCTGCGGCACGACGATGTCGGGATCAACGCCGTGCCCTTCGATGATGTACTCGCCGTCGGGCGCGTTGGTCGCCGAAAGAGGAACATAGACCGTCCCCCCGTCCAGCAGAGGACCGCGTCCCGAAATCCCGACCACGCCGCCCCACGAGCGCTTCCCGATAATCGGGCCGAGTCCGGCTTCGCGGAAGTAGTAGGGGAAGATATCCCCGTCGCTGGCGCTCGTCTCGTTGATCAGGCAGACCAATCGCGCGGCGCAGGCGTTATACGGATACGTTTCGGGAGTGTCGCGGTCGTTCCCCAGGCGTACGCCGAGCACTTTCTGGTTCAGACGCATCAGAACCCACTGAGAGATGTTCCCTCCGCCGTTGTTTCGGTCGTCGATCACCAGCCCGTCCATCTGACGCTGCGGGTAGTACCATTTGAGGAACTCGTAGGAACCTTCCGCTCCCATATCGGGAATATGGATATAGCCGACCTTCCCGTCGGTCGCTTTCAGCACGCGGTCGCGGCGGTCGAGAACAAATTCCAGATACCGCAGATTCGCCTCGCTGGCGATCGGCTCGTAGACGATCGTCCGCGCGTCGGCGCCGTCGGCGTTCTTCGAGACCTTCCAGGTCACCTGTCCCGTCTTCCCGCTCAGGAGACGGTACGGATTGTCGTTCCCCAGAAGCTCGACACCGTCGATTTCGAGGACGTAGTCCCCGACGGCGACGTCGATCCCCGGCGCGGTAAGGGGCGAGCGGTATTTCGGCTCTTCGTTCTGTCCCTTGTAAATCTTGGCGATCCGATACCGATTCGCTTTCTTATCGAGTTCAAAGAGCGCGCCGGCGAGCCCCGAAGGGGTCCGTTTCGGAATTGTGAAATCCCCGCCCTCGATATAGGTGTGTCCGCAGTTCAGTTCCGAGACCATCTCCGAAAGGATATAGTTCAGATCGGAACGATGAACCACATAGGGGAGGAGCGTCCGGTAGCGCGCGCCGACCTCGTTCCAGTCGCAGCCGTGCATATTCGAGACGTAGAAGTAATCACGGTATCGGCGCCAGACCTCGTTGAAAATTTCGGCCCATTCTTCGCGCGGGTTGATTTCCGTCTTCAGTTCGGTCGGGACCTTTTTCGCCTCGCCCGGCGCGGCGGCGGCATCGCCGATCTTAAATCCGTCCTGACCGCGGTAGATCACCTTCCCGCCGTCCGGCGACAGGGTGAAGACCTCGATATCCTCGCCGTAGCACTCCGCTTTTTTCTCTTTCAGGTCGTAGACCATGACCTTGCCGGACGCTGCTTCGTCGCGGCCGTAATAGGGCGCCGGCGACGACTGCCAGAAAAGAAAACCGTCGGCCGCGGCCAGATGCGTGTAGTTGCCGCTTTCGGCGTCAATCCGGAAGACACGGTCGGCCAGACCGTCGAAGTCGATCGGCTTGGTCTCTTTTTCAGCGTCTTTCTTTTCGTCTTTGCCGTCGTCCTTGGCGGCCTCTTTTTCTTTCGCTTCGTCTTTATCGGCGTCGTCGTCGGCAATTTCCGCCTCATCGCTTTCGGGGGCAACCGGCGGCTTAACGTCGGGCCGAAGCGTAACGCCAAAGATCCCGACCATCCGGTTCCCGGCGTAATTCCACTCGATCTGACTGATCTGCGGATAGAACTCGCGCGTGCCGAGGAAATAGAGGATATCGCCGTCCGGGCTCCAGGCGGGGGACGAGTGGTCGAAGAGGGGGTCGGTCACCCGATGGGTCTGCCGCGTCTCGGCGTCCCAGATGTACACAGTGCCGTAATCGACGCCGTTTTGTGTGTTATACGCCAGATACCGTCCGTCGGGCGACCACGCGGCGGCAAACTCCGTCCCGCTGGTGTTGTGAGCCACCGGAACCTTTTCGAAAGTCGACACGCCGTCCTTCTCCGGTTTCTTTTCGATCAGCGCGTAGAGGTCGTTCTTCGCGTCGCGCACCGCCAGTTTCGAGGAATCCCCCGACCAGACCAGGTCGTTGAGCATCGAAGTCATCGAGTCGGTGATCTGCGTTTTATTTTCGCCGAATTGGTCGAAGCACCAGACCTGGTCTTCCCCCGTTTCGTCCGAGATAAACGCGATCCGCTTTCCGTCTTTCGACCAGACCGCGCCCCGTTCATGAACGCCGGAGGTGCGCGTCAGGTTCCGCGGCACGCCGTTTTCGACCGGCACGGTCCATATGTCGCCGCGGGCGACGAAAAGGGCGCGTTTTCCGCCGGGGGCCAGTTCAAAGAACTCGAGATTCTTCCCGGCGTCGACCCGGGTCGGCCGCGCGTCGATCGCGTCGGTCGGCACATGAATCGCCAGCGGCGTTTCGGTTTCGGCGGCGGTGTCGTAGCATTTCAGCTCGCCGGCGACCTCATAGACGATCTTCGAGATCCCGTCGGAACTCGCCCAGCGGATATCCCAGTCGTGGTAGTCGGTCTTCTGCTGAACCGCGTCCTGTCGGGCGTCGTACCGATAAAGGTTCAGCGTCCCGTCCCGATCCGAGACGAACCAGACGGTCCCGCCCGCCCACATCGGGTCACGGTCGGTTCGCGGCGTCGTCGGGATCGGCCGGTAGTTGTCGGTCGACCGGTCGTAAATCATCAGGTACTGCGCCCATCCCCCCTCGTACCGCTTCCAGCTTCGGAAATCGCGGAACAGCGGAGAATAGACGATATACCGCCCGTCGAGCGCCATATCCCCCGCTCCGGCCGACGGCATCGGCAGTACTTCGGGGAGCCCGCCCTCGAGCGGAATCAGATAGAGGCGTGTGAGCGAATCGACGCCGTTCGACTGCCGTGCCGACCGGAACATCACCGATTTGCTGTCGGGGGTCCATCCCATCACCTGACAGTCGTACCCATGCCGCGGCGCGCGGGGCATCGGGGTCGGATACCAGGTCAGGCGGCGCGGCTCACCCCCTTCGGCGGGGATCACATAGACTTGTTCGTCTCCGTCGTATTGGCTGGTAAACGCGATCCATTTCCCGTCGGGCGAGAATTTCGGAAAGAGCTCCTGACCCGGGTGCGCGGTCAGACGGCGCGCCTCCCCTCCCCCAAGGGGAGACTTCCAGAGGTCGCCCCCGTAGCAGAAAACCACGTCGTTGCCGCAGACATCGGGATACCGCAGAAGGCGGGTCGGCTCCTGCGCCGACGCGGTTCCGACCGACGCCAGCAGAACCAGCGCCGCGCCGAAAAGCGCCGAACGGTATTTGAGTTTCATCATCATTTTTAAAAGGGAGAGCATTTTCATTTCAACTCCTAAACGGGAACACTTCACGATTCGCCGCTCACGAAAAGCGGCCGGGGGGGCGCGAAATCGAACAGCCCCCGCATTTTGCACATTATAGCCGCGGGAGAAAAAACCGGCAAGAAAAGTTTCCGCGCTGATTTCCGGCGGTATCCCCCGGATCGGACAGGGCGGCGACCGATCAACGCGACGCCGCTCCTGTCTCGCCGCACTGCCTATCTCGCCCTCCCGCCCCCTCTCCGCGCCGCCTCCCTCCGATGAACCGGACGCCGAAAACGGAAAAATCGAAAATTTCTTGATTTTCTCCTATAATTCCTATTGACATAGTATGAAACAGTGCTTTAATAGGACAACTTTCGCTTCTGTCCCCCTTTGCGAAATAAGGGGGAATATCCAAACAAGAGAAGAAAGGACGGGTAGAAAAAAGGAGCTTGGCAAATCATTAGTGATACTCTTTGAATGTGTAATTCGTTGGAAAGAGGTGGTCTGAATGAAAGTCTACATTTCAGGGATTTTAAGGAAATTTTTCGATGGACAGGCGGTTGTCGATAGTGCAGGACGCACGATCAGACAGAACCTCGACTCTTTGGTGAACGAATACCCCGGCGCCGAGCGCATCCTCTACGACGATGCCGGAAATTTCCGTCGTTTCATTTCGATCTACGTCGGCGGCGAAGATCTCTCCGCCAACGAAAACTGGGACGCCGAGTTAGAGG
>JAGCAH010000040.1 GCA_017652805.1 Thermoguttaceae bacterium
CGCGTTTTTCCCTTCATCCGCGCGCCGAGGAGAAGATCGCTCCCCTCTTCGGGTCGATCGTAACTGGTCGGCTGACCGGCGGCGGCCTTACGGAGTTCGTCGCCGATACCGAGAATGCGCAGAACCGCGCTGTCGGTACACTTCCGATTCTCCGGAACCGGAATCGTCAGTTTGACGCCGCAGACCGGACAGGCGACCGTTTTTCCCGCTTTCCGCTCTTCGGCCGCGAGTTTATGTCCGTTCGGGCAGGTGACTCTAATTTTGGCAGACATAACTGAATCCTTGACTCACCAAAAAAGTTACTGGTTCTCCAACTATCAATTATATCAGACGGGAAAGAGGAAAACAACTCATACTCAGAAAAAAATAAAAAAACTCCCCTCGTTTTCGCGACAGAATGCCGCTGCGAGACGGATCGAGAAACCGGCGTACACATGCACAGGCCTTGGTGTTTCCCATCCACGCTAAGAATTGATCTTCAGCGGAAAAACAGAGGGGAGCGAAAACCATTATATCCTGCGTTCCCGAAAAAGGGAAGCGAAAATTATTTTTCGGTCAGCGACCGGACGAACCGGGCGTAATCTTCGGGCGTATCGATCCCGATCGCCGCCTCGTCGATCACGCCGACCAGGATCGTCTTCCCTTCGTGGAGGACGCGGAGCTGTTCGAGCCCCTCGGTGATTTCGCAAAGGGACTGCGGCGTCTGGGGAAGGGAAAGGAGGAAGTCGCGCCGATAGGCGTAAAGACCGATATGTTGGTAGTAGAGCGGGGGCGAGTCGGTCAGGAACGACGCGCTCCGATTCCGCGGGTACGGAATCACGCTCCGGCTGAACCAGAGCGCCCGGCCCGTCTTATCGAAAACGACCTTGACGCAGGCCGGGTCGTCGACCGACTCGGCTCGGCGGATCGGCGTGGCGAGGGTTGCCATTTCGGCGTCGGACCGCTCCCGGAGGAGGCGGATCGCCGCGTCGATCGATTCCCCCGAAATGGTCGGCTCGTCCCCTTGGACGTTGACGACAATCTCGGCGTCGGGAATCGAAAGGGCCGCCTCGGCGACGCGGTCGGTTCCGCTCGGCGCCGCCGGGTCGGTCATGACCGCTTCCCCGCCGAAACCGCGAACCGCGTCATAAATCGAGGGGTGGTCGCAAGCGACCAGAACGCGCTCGGCCAGACGGCTCCGCCGCGCCGCCTCGTACGTATGCTGAATCAGCGGCTTTCCCGTTTCGGCCAGGAGGAGTTTTCCCGGCAGACGGGTCGAGGCGAGACGGGCGGGGATGATGATGACACTCTTCACGCCGATCACTCGTCGTAATGCTGGAGTTTGCTCTGGGGCGGAACGACCGTCGCGTCGGGAATCTCACGAACCCAGATGTTCCGGAATTGGCAGGGGGTTCCGTGATCCTGGATATGGATCGGTTCCTTATCGCCGTGCAGGTTGTAGTGCGGCGGAATGTGATAGTAAGTGTCTCCCTGGATCGCCCAGTTGTCGATCACCAGAACGCCGTTCTGAATCACCGTGATCGTCGCCGGACGGACGACTTCGGCGATCTGATCGTTCTCGACGCGGAAGATCGGGCGATGGAAGATGATATCGTAGCTCTGCCATTGGCCCGGCGCTTTGCTGACGTTGACCAGCGGCGGGAGCTGCTTGTAGATCGAGCCGCACTGACCGTCGAAATAGGTCTCGTTGTCGTAGCTGTCGAGGATCTGGACCTCGTAGTGGTCCATGAAGAAGAGGCCGCTATTTCCGCGCCACTGGCCGAATTCGGTCGGGTTGCCGTTCTCGTCGGTCTTGAGGGGGGGTTCGGAGAATTCCAGGTGAAGCTGGACCGAGCCGAACTTCTGCTTAGTTCGGATATCGCCGGTACCCGGCTCGATGGTGACCGTGTTGTCGGCCACCTTCCACGCGGCGCCTTCCCAGGCGTCAAGGTTCGTCCCGTCGAAAAGGACAATCGCATCGGAAGGGGGCGGGGTCAGAACCGCTTCGGATTCGATCTTCGGGGGTTCTTTCCAGTCGATCCCCGCGCGGAAATGCCCGCCTTCAAAGTCCTGAGCCAGAATCGCGCCTGTCATGAGACTGGCCGCGATGAACGAAACAATTCGGAATTTCATAGTTTCTCCAATCTCTTTAAGTGACCGAGCCGCCCGTCGGGCGGCCAATTATTCGAAACTGACTCTATTTTAGTTATTTCGATTCCGGAAACAACAATTCGCGCAACAATTGTTGAAAGATTCCGCGCGGCGTGGTAGAATGTTTCGGTTAGTGCGGGGCGGTGCCGCCCCGCTCTTTAGAAGGCGGAGCCGTTTCAATGTCGCCGAAACAGATCAGGGAGTCGGAATGGTCGCTTTAAAAACGCTGGTAGCGCTTTCCGGGGGCGTCGACAGTTCGACGGCGGCGTACCTTCTCAAAGAAGAAGGGGCGGTGCCGGAAGCGGTCTTTATGCGCCACCCTTTTCAGCCGACCCTCGACCGGGACGAGACCGAACGCTTCTGGGGCGGGTCGTCCGCCGCGAAGAATATCCCCCTTTACGCCGCCGGCGGAGAGTCCGCTCCGCATGCGTCTTTCTGGACCCCCGATCGGTTTCTCCTCCCGCGCGACGCCGCCGACGCTTTCCGCGTGGCTCAGGCACTTGATATTCCCTTTCTGCTTTTTGATGCCGAGCCGATCTTTCGGCGGGTCGTCGACCGCTGGGCGGAGGAGTACCTGGCCGGTCGAACGCCAAATCCCTGCGTGCTCTGCAATCGGATCCTGAAATTCGGCGCTCTGCTCGACCTGGCGCGCGATCGCGGGTGCGGCCGATTCGCGACCGGCCACTACATTCGGCGGACCGTCTGCGCCGAGTGGCGTCTTTCGGGGGTCGGGCGGCTTCCGGAGTGGCTCGTCGGCGAGCCGGACGACGCTCCGGTTCTTCTGCGGGGGAATTCCGAAAAAGACCAGTCCTACGTTCTTTACGGCGTTGCGCGGGAGCGTCTTTCGGCGGTCGTTTTTCCCCTGGCCGGTCTGACGAAACCGCAGGTGAGACAGATCGCCGCCGACGCGCGGATTCCGGTTGCCCAAAAGGGAGAGAGCCAGGATCTCTGTTTCGTCCCCGCCGACGAGACGCCGTTTGACTTTCTCCGCCGCCTGGTCGGCCCGATCGAGACCGCCGGGAACTTCGTCTCACGGGAGGGAGAGGTCTTGGGGGCGCACCGCGGTTATGAAAAATATACGATCGGCCAGCGGAAGGGGCTCGGGATCGGGTTTGGCGAACGGACCTTCGTGCAGAAGATCGTTCCGCTTCGGAAAGAGGTCGTTCTCGGAACCCGCGACGATCTGGCCCGCTCGACGGTGTATGCGGCCGAGGCGAACTGGATCGCGCCGGTACCGATCGGAACCCCGTTTCGCACCGATGTGAAAATCCGGTACCGTTCCCCCGCCGCTTCGGCGAGCGTGACCGCCGAAGCCGACGGGACGGTGACCGCACGACTCGACGAGCCGCGCTTTGGGATCGCGCCGGGCCAGTCGCTGGTCTGCTATTGGAAAAACCGCCTCATCGGGGGCGGAATTATCGCCGAAAAGAGAGAATAGAAACGTTTTCCCGAAGGGAGTTTGAGATGGATCTTCGCGAATATCTTCGCGCCGCGGTCGACGCGGCGCGCGCCGCCGGGCTGATTATGAGGTCTCGCGCCGGCCACACCTCCTTTAAAGAGAAGGGGTGGGCCGATCTGGTGACCGAAACCGACGTGGCGTGTCAATGCGAAATCACGCGGATTCTACTCGATCGGTTTCCCGAGACGTGGATCGTCGGCGAGGAGGCGGTGCCGGGAGCGCGTTTTCTGACCGAGTCGGAGTGCGGGTCGCAGTCCCCTCCCAACCGGCCCCTGACCTGGATCGTCGATCCGATCGACGGGACGACGAATTTCGTCCACGGCGTTCCGATGTTCGGGCCTTCGATCGGACTGGCGCGCGGGAATGACCTTCTCTGCGGCGTCTTTTTCAACCCGTGCGCCGACGAGCTCTTTACCGCCGTGAAGGGGGAAGGGGCGTGTCTGAACGGCGAGCCGATTCACGCCAGTTGTGTGACAAAACTCGAACACGCGCTGGCCACGGTTTCGTTTCCGACGCGAACCCTTTTCGATTCTCCCGACTACCTGGCGTTTCAGGAGATGGTCCGTTCGTGCCAGGCGATTCGGCGGAGCGGGTCGACCGCGCTGAACCTTGCCTATCTGGCGGCGGGGCGGTTCGATGTCCTTTCGTGCCAGAACGCCCACGCCTGGGATTCCGCCGCCGGGGTTCTTTTGGTTCGTGAGGCGGGCGGGGTCATTTCGGCGCCCGACGGCCGAGACGTCGACCTGGCCCGCGCCGGGGTGATCGCCGCCGCCACTCCGGAACTCTACCGAGCGTTCCGACAGGCGATTGCGCGTCGTGTGTGACCGGATTCCGGCGCCGTCCGAACAGACATTTTCCGCCAGGAGACTTTATGCCGTCCTTTCTGAAATCCGCCGCGGCGGATCCTCAAAAACAAGTCAGTTATCCCATCGCTAAAGAAACGGTGGTGATCGGCCGCAATCCGCACTGCGACATCTGTCTCGAAGACGGCGCGGTCAGTCGGCTTCACGCCCGGATTCGTTTCGACGGCGAGCGGTTTACGATCTCCGATATTGGCTCGAGCAACGGCACGTTCGTCAACGGGCAGCGGATCGCCAGGCCGGTTGTTCTGTATAACGGCGACCGCGTTCGGATCGGCAGCGGCGAATACCTCTTCTCGACCGATTCCGCGAAATCGCAGCGCGCCGCGTCTCTTCCGAACTATTCCGTCGGTTCGGCCATTCTCGACGAATCCCTTTCGAAAGACTCGATCAATTTCACCTCGCAGGTGGATTTGCGGAATCTCGAACAGTTCCCGATGATCCGTCAGCCTCAGGTCGATTTGATGAAGGAGATCAAGGTTCTCCATACCAAGCTCGACGTGATGATGTCGATGATGAAGAACTGGGGGAAGGTAACCAACCGGCGGGAGCTCCTGCCCGAATTCTTCGTGAATCTTCTCAAGCTCTTTCCTCAGGCCGACGTCGTTTCGATCTTAGCGCCCGGCGAAAAGACGCCGCGTCTGAAGCTGGTCGACTACCGCCTGCGAACCGGGCGGAACGAAACGCCGGTTCGGATCAGCCGTTCGATCCCGCAGTACGTTTTCGACAACGAAAAGGCGATCATCTCCGGCGCGCCGGCGCGCGATCCGCGTTTCAACGCGAAAGAGGACAGCGTTCTGAAGAAGGACGTCTATTCGGCGATGGCCGTTCCGATCTTCGAAGGGGAAAGCCAGCGCCCGTTTGCGGTAATCCTGGTCGAGTCGCGAACCGGGGAATCCAAATTTACCGACAGCGACCTGGATATGCTGATCGCGATCGCCAACCAGATGGGACTTTACAGTGAAAACCTGAACTACCAGCAGATCCGGCATCAGGAAGAGATGCTCGAAAAAGAGATGGAGCTGGCCAATCAGGTTCAGATAGCGCTTCTGCCGGACGAGCTGCCGGAATTTCCCGGCTACACGTTTTTCGACTACTACCGTCCCGCCAAGTCGGTCGGGGGCGACTTCTACGATTTTATCCGCATGCCCGACGGGCGTCTGGCGGTCGTTCTGGCCGACGTCGCCGGAAAGGGCGTTCCCGCCGCGCTCCTCTCGGCGAAGCTCTCGTCGGACGTTCACACGGCGCTGATGTTCGAAAAGACACCCGCCGACGCGCTGGCGCGGATCAACCGCGTCTATCACACCCGTCAGCTGGGCCAGCGGTTCATTACGATGATCCTTCTTGTGATCGAACCGGAAAACGGACGCCTCCATCTTTTTAACGCCGGGCACGACACGCCGTTTCTGCGGCGGACGAACGGCAACGTCGATGAAGTCGGATTCGGGAAACACGGGTTTCCGGTCGCGATGATGCCCGAGATCAACTGCCGCGAAGTGGTGATCGACCTTCTGCCGGGGGACGCCTTTGTGATGATGACCGACGGGATTCCGAACGCCGCCGACGGCGATCAGGAACTTTTCGGACCGATGCGAACCCGGCGGTTCCTGGAGCGGACCGAAGCGGTCTCGCCCATCGATATCGGCAAGGGACTGATTGAGGAAGTCCGCCGATTCGCCGGCAGCGCCCCCCAGGCCGACGATCAGTGCGTGATCGTCGTCGGGCGGAACGCGCGGTGACGGCCGGGACGCTTACCGACAATCGAACGGCGTAAAAAAACTCCGCGCAAGCGGAGTTTTTTTGAGTTCAACGACGGACGCCCGACGCCCGGAAATCGCGCCTAGAAGTCGGCGGGCATCTGCTTGATCTGGGCGTTGGTGAAGACCGGACCGTCTTTGCAGACGTAGAGGCTGCCGCAGTTGCAGCGGCCGCATTTGCCCAGTCCGCATTTCATTCGGTTTTCGAGACTGCTGTAGATCGCCTCATCGGGAATCCCCATCTCGGCCAGAACGGGACAGGAGAACTTGATCATGATCGGCGGGCCGACGACGAGCGCCACGGTGTTTTCGCCGGAGAGGTTCGCTTCTTTGAGAACTGTCGGCACGAAACCGACCAGCCCGTCCCAGTCGGGCGTCTCCCCGCCCGGGTCGACCGTTTTGAGAACCTGTACGTCGGGAGCTTTCGCCCAGTCGTTCAGCTCGTCGCGGCAGACCAGGTCGCCGACGGTGCGCGCGCCGTAGACGATGGTGATCTTCTTGTATTTCTCGCGGTGTTCGAGCGCGTAGAGGATGGCGCAGCGGATCGGGGGCATCGCGATCCCCCCCGCCACGAAGATCAGGTTCTTCCCTTCCCAGGCGTCCATCGGGTAGTGATTTCCGTAGGGACCGCGGAACCCGATCACGTCGCCCGGTTCGGTCTTCCACATCGCCTCGGTGACGCGTCCGGTTTTCCGGAAGCAGAATTCGAGGTAATCCGCCGAGTTGGAACAGCAGATGTTGAACGTTGACTCGCCGACCCCGAAGACGGACCAAAGCCCGAACTGGCCGATCTCGAACGAGAACCCCTCGGCGTCCCCCGGATTCTTAAACTTGACCCGGACCATTTTGACGTCGGACGTCTCCTGCCGGACGTCGACGACGTCCATCAGATAGGGTTCGTAAATATTGTTTTGCGTGATGCTCATCGCTCGCCTCTTTTTTGGTTATCCTTCCTGCTGTTCGATCTCTTCGAGGAAAGGCTTGACGCCGAGTACGGTCGGACAGTGCCGGGTGCAGTTGCCGCAGCCGGTGCAGAGGATCTTGCCGAACTTGTCGGGATAGATCGAAAACTTGTGCATGAGCCGCTGACGCTGGCGCGCTCCCTGGTCGGGGCGGGGATTGTGGCCCGAAGCGTGGAGCGTAAAGAGCGCCGACTGGCAGAAATCCCAGTTCTTGACGCGGCTCCCTTTGGCGAAATTCCCCTCGTCGACGATGTCGAAACAGTGGCAGGTCGGGCAGAGATAGGTACACGCGCCGCAGCCGACGCAACGCATGGCGTGTTCGTTCCAGAAGGGGGAATCGAAATGACCGTCCATCCACGCCTTGCATTTCGCCGCGTCGAATCGTACCGGCGGGGGCGGGCATGCCTCGCCCGTCTTGCTCGATTCGGAGGTTTTTCCCTCAAAGAGCTTTTCCCCTTTCTCGGTGATCGGCCGCACCTCGAAGGTGCCGTCGGCCAGGTTATACAGAATCGCGTCTGAGCCCTCGGTGTTTTCGGGAGACCCGCCGACCGACGAGCAGAAGCAGTCCTCGTCCGACTTGTGGCACGCGATCGTCACGACGGTGGTCATCCGGCGGCGCGACTGATAGAAGCGGTCCTGGTAGTCCCAGCTGAAAACCTTATCGAGGATCGGAAGCGACGCGGCCTCGCAAGGCCGGCATCCGAACAGGAGCTGCGGTTTGTTGAATTCCGGCGCGTCGGCCAGGACGACGTCGTTGTGGATCCGCTTGTAGGAGAAGAGCTTCTCGTGACGCGGGAAGAAAAAGTCCTTAATCGTGTTCGCCGCTTTGAGCCAGCCGCTCAGCACGATCTGGCCGGCCCCCTCTTCGTCGATGTACTGGAAGAAGACGCGGTCGTTATCGAACGGTACCGGCGCGACGGCCAGCCCCCCGCTTCGGATAAAATCGGCGGCGATCTGCCGCAAGTCGTCGAGAGAAATGATCCGGCTCATCGAATGAAATCCTCCTTATCCGATTCCGAGAAGGTACCGATCAGCGGCAGGGCGCCGACTTTCGTTCCGGAAAGATGGTCGAAGTGTTCTTCCGCCGCGCTGGCCAGGGTCAGGTTGATCAGGTTCAGGTCAATCCCCGCCGGGCACGCCGCCGAACAGGCGCCGCACGAAACGCAGCGTCCCGCCAGGTGGAACGCGCGGAGGATGTTCCAAGCGAAGTTCCCCTGAAGCGAGGCGGAGGTCGGAATCCGCGTCGGGCGGTTCTTATCGGCGACGCAGCGGTTGCAGTAGCAGAGCGGGCAGCTCTGCCGGCACGCGTAGCAACGGACGCAGCGCGAGAATTCCCGTTTCCAGTAGGCGAGCCGCTCGCTGGGCGGAAGCGCCCTGATTTCCTCGATCCGCTGGTATTTTCCCGTTTTCCGGCGCTCCTCTTTGGTGAGGTCTTTCGGCGCGTCTTCGGCTTCGCCGATCACCAGATCGACGTTCTGCGGATAGTGTCCGTAGCAGATCGCGCAACGGGACGACGGACGCCCCTGGTCTTCGTTAACCCCTTCGCAGACCATCCCGATCACGTAAACCTCGTGTCGCATGATCTGCGACTCGTTCGCCAGAACGACGATGGCGCGCGCGTCGCACGGTTTGACGACGATTGCGGGTTTTCCGAGACGCTTGACTTCCGGGCGCGTCAGGAAGACAACCAGGTTCTGGTGGCATTCGCTGTTCCAGACGAGCCGCTGGGCGTCTTCCGGGCGGGTGATGAAGACGGGGATCACCTTGCCGGTTTTCGAGAGGCCGTACCCGATAACCACGTTGACTTTCTCCTCGGTGAGGAGTTTCGCCGCGGTCTCTCTGAGTTGGTATTCCTGGTATTCCATGGAAACTTATTTCTCCTCACTTTCATGGGTGATCGACTGATAACCGCGGTAGGGACCGAGTTTCCGAGTCTCTTCGACGATCTCGGTCACGAACTTCTGAAACTTCGCCCCTTCGGCGGCGGAGATCCACGAAAAATGAATCCGCTCGGTCTCGATTCCCAGAACGTCGAGAAGTTCCCGGAAGAGGATCCAGCGGCGGCGGGCATGAAAGTTCCCCGCGTTGTAGTGACAGTCCCCCGGGTGGCATCCGGAAACGAGGACGGCGTCGGCGCCGACTTCGAACGCCTTAATGACCAGGTTAAAGTCGATGCGTCCTGTACACGGAAGGCGGATGATACGGATGTTCGAGGGGTACTCGAGCCGGTTCGTCCCTGCCAGGTCGGCGCCGAGGTAGGTGCACCAATTGCAGACGAACGCGATGATTTTCGGCTCAAACGCCTGATCTGTGTTGGTATTCTCCATTTGTTACACGCTTTCCTTTATGACAACAGTGACTCAATTTCGGCGTAAACTTCTTCTTCGGTAAACCCTTCCAGGTCGATTGACTTCGACGGGCAGACCGCCACGCAGGTGCCGCACCCCATGCAGAGGCCCGGATTGACGCGCGAGGTGTTCTTGATATGGTTCCCTTTTCGGTCGACGATCTCTTCAATCGAGATCGCCTCGTAGGGGCATGCCTGCACGCACGCGCAGCAGGCCGCGCAGAGCGATTCGTCGACGCGGGCGATTTCCGGCTCGCGCGTCAGATGGTCCTGGCTGAACATCACCAGAACCTTGGCGGCTGCGGCCGACGCCTGGGCCACCGATTCGGGAATATCTTTCGGACCCTGACAGGCGCCGCAGAGGAAGACCCCCGCCGAGTTCGTTTCGACCGGCCGGAGTTTCGGGTGCGACTCGCTCAAAAATCCGTATTCGTCGTAGCCGACCGAAAGTTTCTGCGCCAGGGCAGTGGCGCCGTCGGTCGGGGTCATGGCGCACGCCAGAACGACCATATCGGCCTCGACCGTGACCGGTTTACCCGTCAGGGTGTCGGCGCCGCGGACGATCAGTTTCTTGACGCCGTCGATCTCTTCTTCGGTGATCTTCGAGACGCGGCCGCGGTGATAGAGCGCACCGTCCTGCTCGATGGCGCGGCGGACGAACTCGTCGTACTTCTTTCCGCCGGAACGGATGTCCATATAGAAGACGTGAGCCTCGCCGTCGTGCACCTTATGCTTGTAAAGCATCGTGTGCTTGGCGGTGTACATACAGCAGATCTTCGAGCAGTACGAGACCCCCTTGGCGTTGTCGCGCGAGCCGACGCACTGAATGAAGACGATCTTCTGCGGCACGCGTCCGTCGCTGGGACGTTTCGGTTCGCCCCCGGTCGGCCCGGAAGCGGAGATGAGCCGTTCGAACTGGAGCGAGTCGATCACGTCTTTGTATTTGCCGTAGCCGTATTCGCCGTAGCCGGAAATGTTCGGATTTGACTGATCTTTCCCGATGGAGTAGAGCTGATATCCCGTGGCGACGACGACCGCGCCGACCTCCTCGGTGATCAGCTTATCCTCGTCGTTGAAGTTGATCGCGCCGGCGGCGCAGTTCTTCTCGCAGATGCCGCACTTGCCGCTTTTGAAATGAATGCAGCGGCTCGAGTCGATCACCGGCCGCGCCGGAACCGCCTGCGGGAAGGGAATGTAGATCGCGGTGCGGTTTCCCAGATTGAAGTCAAACGAGTTCGGGATCTTCTTGTTCGGACAGCCGTTCCAGCAGGTGCCGCATCCGGTGCACTTGTTGACATCGACATAGCGCGCCTTCTGGCGGATCGTCACGCTGAAGTTCCCGATATACCCTTCGACCTTCTCGACCTCGGAATAGGTCATCAGACGGATCTTCGGGTGCTGGTTCACTTCGACCATTCGGGGGGTCAGAATGCACTGTGAGCAGTCGAGGGTCGGGAATGTTTCGGAAAGACCGGCCATCTTTCCGCCGACCGACGGTTCCTTTTCGACCAGAATGACCTCGTGCCCGGCGGCGGCGATGTCCAGCGCCGCCTGGATCCCGGCGACCCCGCCCCCGATAACAAGCGCCTTTTTGGTGATCGGAACGGTGATCGGCTGCAAAGGATGGTTGTAGCGGAGTTTTTCGACCGAGATGCGGATCAGTTCGATCGCCTTGGCGGTCGCCTCTTCCTTATTGGCGTGAACCCATGAGCACTGCTCGCGGATATTCGCCATTTCGACCATGTAGGGGTTCACGCCGGCAAGCATCGCCGCCGCGCGGAACGTTTTTAAGTGCATGTGCGGCGAACAGCTGGCGACGACCACGCCGGTCAGCCCGAGCGATTTGATCTGGTCGATGATCAGCGACTGACCCGGTTCGCTGCACATATATTTGTAGTTCATGCTGCAGTGGACGCCGGGAAGGGACTCGATCGCTTTGGAGACCCGTTCGACATCAATATGACGCGCGATATTTTCGCCGCACCAGCAGGTAAAAACACCGATTTTAGCCATAATTACTTATTCCCGTTTTGAAAGGTAAAGAATCCGCCCGCGTCGAAAGCGCGTTTCAGATTTGAAGCTTGACATAATGCCGATTGATTCCGAGTTCCTCTTCGCTGATCCCGAGCGCCAGTCCCACGAGGTCGGAAAGGTAAAGAATCGGCATCTCGAAGGTTTTGCCGAACTTCTTTTCGACGTCGGCCTGACGCATATCGAGGTTCATCTGACACATCGGACAGGCGGTCACGATCACGTTGGCGCCGTGCTTTTTCGCGTTGGCGACAATCTTGTGCGCCAGGTCGGTGACGGTGTCGGGATCGCAGAGGGTCATTCCCGCGCCGCAGCACTCGGTTTTGCAGTTCCAGTCGACCGGCTCGGCTCCCAGTTCGGTGAGGAAGTTTTCCATACTGGAGGGGTGCTCGCAGTCGTCGAACCGGAGCGTCTTGGGAGGACGCGTCAGAAGACAGCCGTAATAACACGCTGGCTTGAATCGATCGAGCGAGTCGGTCACCTTCGGCTTGATCGCGTCAAGCCCGATCGCCTGAAAGACCTGAATCAGGTTGACCACCTCGGTCGAACCGACGACCGGCAGTTCGACGATTTCGGACATCTCGGTGCGGACCGCCGGGTCGGACGAGATGGCCTGTTTCGCCTTGAGGAGCTCCATCGAACACATCGGGCAGGGAGCCAGGAGGGTTTCGCACCCGGCCTTCTCGGCGATCGCCAGGTTCCGCGCCGGAAGGGCCGTGGCCAGTTTCTGGTTGATCGAGTGCGCCGCCGTCGCGCCGCAGCAGATCCAGTCTTCGAGTTCCGTCAGTCTCACGCCGAGTTTATCCAGGCACGCGCGGACCGACTGTTCGTAGTCGTTCGACGAGCCGTGAAGCGCGCAGCCGGGATAATATCCGAATTCTGTTGTACCCATCGTTGTCTATTCCTCTGTCCGTATCACTCTTCGGTTTCGGGTTTTCGTTCGGCCATACATTTGTCAAAGATGCGCCGTACCACGGCTTTGTCTTTGACGGGGGAACCGGGCATGAAGTGGAGTTTATGCCGGAAGAACATCTTTGGACCCAACTGAGCGTCGCGCAGGGCCGCCAGCGGGTTGAAGTCGGAGGCGAATCCGAGAAGTTTCCAGGCGACGACCAGCTCCAACTCGTTGGTGCGCCCGTTTCGGCGGATGTTTCGGAGAAATTCTTTCTGGAAGAGAACCGTCTTACTGAACCGTTTGGCCGTAATCTGCCGTTCCACCGAAATCTGACGCAGGGCGTCGACCACGCCGGAAATGTTGACCGATTTCGGGCATCGGGTCGAACAGGTCAGGCATGAAACACATTGCCAGATCGACTCGGCCCGCGCCGCTTCGAGAACATCTCCGGTCTGAACCAGACGGATCAGCCGGGTCGGCCCGATATCCATCACGTCTCCTCGGGGACAGCCCGCGGTACACTTCCCGCACTGGTAGCAGTCATTGACTTGTGTATGCGCCAGCTTTTCAACTTCGGCAACCAACCGCGATTGGGGTTCACTCATTACCGTTCCTTTCGGCCGCAAGATAGTAATATCGCCCACCCCCTCTTTTCATCAGTCTCAAAAGAGGGACCGGACCGAAACATAACAAACGCGATGCGGATCGGCTTGCTCTTTTTGGTATCCTTAAATTAATAGACGGAGACAGATTTGATTAAACCGCTTCCATTCGCCGATCACATCCCGCAACGCGAAGAAAAAACGCCCCTAATCTTTGTGAAAAACCCCCCGCTTGCGAATTTGACCTATTCTAAAATCGTTCCGCCGCAAGGTCAAGGCGGATTTTCCGTCTCCGCCGGGAACCGATCTTCTCCGCGCTTTCCCATCATATATCGCCTAATAATTCCAAAAGGATACGGGATTTAAAAACAGACCCGTCTGATATTGCCCTGTTTCCCCAGCTTGACATTCGTCCGGTTGACAACCTCCCCGTTTGGTGTATAGTCTTGCAAAGAAACCTGTTCCCGGGTTATGAGGCCGAAATTGTAAGCAAGGGGGAATCCATCGTGAGCATGTCGCCGAACAGTCTGCTCCTGCCGGAGCTTCGAGAAATGCTTGCCAAAAACGATGTGGAAGAGATGCGGGAGTTCTGTTCGGCGCTCCACCCGGCAAGTACCGCCGACTTCATGGTCGGTCTGACTCCTGACGAAATCTGGTCTATTCTCCGTAACATCGATCCGGCGACCCGTTCGGATATCTTCAGCTACTTCGACGAAGACCTTCAGGTTCAGATCTTTGAATCGGCTCCGCGCGACGAGATCGCCGACTTCATTCCCTACCTCCCTTCGGACGACCGTGTCGACATCCTCGACGAGGTCGAACCGAAGATCGTCGACGAGATTCTTCCGATGGTCCCCGCCGAGGACCAGATCGATATTCAGAATCTGAGCGCGTATCCCGAAGACAGCTGCGGCGCGGAAATGTCGACCGACTACGTCCGTCTCCGCGAGGATATGACGTTCCGTCAGGCGCTGGACGAGATCAGCCGCCAGTCGCAGACGTTGGAGACGCTCAATTACCTCTATGTGATCGACGCAGACGGTAAGCTGGTTGGGCTCGTTTCGGCCAAAGAGCTCCTGCGGCATATCAGTAAACCCGATACTCCGCTGAGCGACTACATGAAGCGGGACGTGATCACTGTCAACGCCAATCAGGACCGGGAAGTCGCCGCCTCGCTGGTCCGGAAATACGACTTCACTGCGATCCCCGTCGTTGACGACGAAAGTAAAATGCTCGGGATCATCACCCACGACGACGTCCTCGACGCGGTTGTCGAAGAAATGGCCGAAGATGCCCATCTGGCCGCCGGTGTGGCGCCGCTCGAGGATCCGTACCTTTCGACCAGCCTCTGGCAGCTGGCACGCAGCCGGTTCATGTGGCTGGCGATCCTCCTGTTCGGCGCGATTTCGACCGCGTTCATCCTGAACTGGTTCGAGGATATCAACCATCAGATCTTCTGGCTGGCGACCTTTCTTCCGATGATCGTCTCGACCGGGGGGAACAGCGGCGGCCAGTCGGCGACGCTGGTGGTCACCGCGCTGGCGACCGGGCAGATCACCCTGGGGGACTGGTTCCGGATCCTCCGGCGCGAAGTTTTGATGGGACTGATTCTCGGCGCGGCCATGGGGCTGTGCGGTCTGTTGAACGTCCTCATTATCATGTGGCCGAAACTCCTCAGCGGCGAAATTTCGTTTGTCCGTCTTCTTGTCGTTCCCGCCACCGTTCTTTTAGTTGTTTTCAGCAGCAACATGACCGGCGCGCTTCTGCCGCTTCTTTTCAAGAAACTCGGATGGGATCCGGCGCTGATGAGTAATCCGTTCGTCGCGGGGATTTCCGATACGCTCGGCACCCTCATTTACATGGCGCTGGCGATGATCTTTCTGATCGGTTTCTGATTTCCGGCGCGCCCCTTCGGATCTCTTTTCCCGTTACCGGTTCTGACATCAAATCACTTCCGTGTCTCAAAGGGCTCAGGGGAGTCCCAAGATTTTAGCGTTGACGCGATTTAAGTAAACTGGTAAAAATAGACCGCGATATTGTTTTAAGGAAAGGCGATTCTCCCAAAAGTTTTCGCGCGTTCCGCTCGGTTTCGACCGGCCGGGAAGGGCGAAAGCGTAGCCGAATAACCAGGGATTGGAGTTTTATCAGTATGGGCTATCACAGCATCGTTTTAGTCAAACAGGTTCCCGATACCGCCAACATCACCGGCGAGGCGATGAAGGAAGACGGGACAGTCAACCGGGCGGCGCTTCCGACCATCTTTAACCCGGAAGATATTCACGCGCTCGAAGCCGCGCTCGAAGTCAAAGACCGGTTCGGCGGCACGGTCACCGTCATAACGATGGGTCCCCCGAAGGCGGCCGATGTCCTCCGCGCCTGCCTCTATCGGGGCGCCGACCGCGCGATTCTTCTGACCGACCGGCGCGCGGCGGGGAGCGACACGCTTGCCACCAGTTACATCCTTTCTCAGGCCGTGGCGACCGTCGGTGACTATGACTTTGTCTTCTGCGGCCGGCAGGCGATCGACGGCGACACCGCGCAGGTCGGTCCCCAGTGTGCCGAAAAGCTTGGTCTGCCTCAGGTCACCTATCTCGAAAAAATCATCGACATTCAGGGGAAAACGGCGACGCTGCGCCGGAACATCGGAAACGGCTGGGAAGAAGTCCAAACGCCGCTGCCGGTGTTGGTTACCGTGATCGAAAGCGCCAATACCCCGCGTCCGGCCTCGGCCAAACGGTATATGAAAAACAAGTTCAGGCGGGTTCCCCTCGAACTGGCGCCCGATTCTCCCGAAGCCGCGCAGGCGAAGGAAAACGGCGACCTTCTCGAACAGTGGGGCCTCGATGAAATCAACGCCGATATGAACCGATGCGGATTTGCCGGTTCGCCGACCAAGGTTTTCCGGATCCAGTCGATCGTTCTGACCAAAGAGGGGTTCGCGTCGATCGAACCGACCGAAGAGGGGATTCACGGTCTGGTACGCGAGCTGATCGAAGACCGTACCCTCGGCTGATTTCCCGCGTCTTTCTCGAAAAATGACACACGATATTGGTTCAAGGAAATAACATGATGAGCGAACAGAATCGAAACGGCGAAGTTTGGGTTTTCGCCGAACAGGACAACGGGAAACTTCACGATGTGGTTCTCGAACTCTGCGGCCGGGCGCGCGATCTGGCCGATCGGCTCGGGGTCAAGGTTGCCGCCGTCCTGCCGGGACACAAGGCCGAGCGCCTCGCCCCGACCCTTTACCAACACGGCGTCGACCGCGTCTACCTGATCGACGACCCGCGGCTGGAACTCTTCACCAGTCTTCCGTATGCCGAAACCGTTACACGGCTGATCCGGAAATACCGTCCGCAGATCGTTCTCTACGGCGCGACACCCCTGGGGCGCGACATGGCTCCGCGGATCGCCTCGGCGACCCGCTCGGGACTGACCGCCGACTGCACCGATCTGCAGATCAGCGACGTGACCGACGGGAAAACCAAGGAAGTCTGGAAAGATCTTCTTCTCCAGGTTCGTCCGGCGTTCGGCGGGAACATCATCGCCACGATCGTCAACCCCTTCGGCTGGCCGCAGATGGCGACCGTCCGCGAAGGGGTGATGCCGATGAAACCGGCCGATCCTTCCCGGGTCGGCGAGCTGATCCGCGAGGTCTGCGATTTGGACGAGTCGTTCTTCGGAGTCAAGGTCCTCGACCGGAAACTGGAAGAGAAAAAAGTGAACCTGAAGGCCGCGCGCATCATCGTCGCCGGCGGCGGCGGGGTCGGCAGCCGTGAAAACTTCCGTCTCCTCTTCGACCTGGCCGGCGCCCTGGGGGGCGCGGTCGGCGCGAGCCGCGCGGCGGTCGACAGCGGAATGATTGACCATGACTACCAGATCGGCCAGACGGGGACGACCGTTCGGCCGGCGCTCTATATCGCCTGCGGCATCAGCGGCGCCATTCAGCACCGCGCGGGGATGCAGGAGTCGGCGAAAATCATCGCGATCAACAACGATCCCAACGCCCCGATCTTTTCGATCGCGCATTACGGGATTGTCGGCGACCTGAACCAGGTGATCCCGATGATGATCAAAGCTGTTAAAGAGAGAAACTAACCGGAAGGAAGGAGTCGACGGTGGCTAACTTTTTTGAAGACAATAATGATATACGCTTCCTCTTCGATTACTTCGACATGAAGGAAATCGCCCAGCTTCAGGAACGCGAGACGCCCAACGGCGATGCCGACTACCTGCCGCGGGGGATCGACGACGTCATCGACAATTACCGGGAAGCGCTCCGCATCGCTGGCGGGGTCGCCGCCGAAACGCTCTTCCCGAGCGCCGAGACGGTCGACGCCGAAGGGAACACGCTCAACCCGAACCAGACGGTCACGCTTCACCCGCTGGTTCAGGCGAATCTCGACCGCCTGACCCAGGCCGATCTGATGGGGTTCACCCTGCCGCGTAAATACGGCGGGCTCAACTGCCCGATTCTCGTTTACACGATGGCGACCGAAATCGTCGCCCGTGCCGACTGTTCGTTCATGAATATGTTCGGTCTGCAGGGGATTGCCGATACGATCTACGCGTTCGCCTCGGACGATATTCGGGACGAGTATCTGCCGAAGTTCGCCTCGGGCGAGGTGACCGGCGCGATGGTTCTGACCGAACCGGATGCCGGAAGCGACCTGCAGTCGGTCCGCGTCCGCGCCGAGCAGGACGCCGACGGGAACTGGCACTTAAACGGGGTCAAACGTTTCATTACCAACGGGTGCGGCGAAGTCCTTCTGGTCCTGGCACGCAGCGAGCCGGAGATCAGCGACGGGCGCGGCCTTTCCCTCTTCATCGCCGACCGCGGGCCGACGGTGCGGATCCGCCACCTGGAGAGTAAGCTCGGGATTCACGGTTCGCCGACCTGCGAGATGGTTTTCGATAATACGCCGTGCCGACTGATCGGCGAGCGGCAGCGCGGGCTGATCACCTACGTCCTGGCGCTGATGAACGGTGCGCGGTTGGGGATCGCCGCGCAGTCGCTCGGGGTCGCCGAGGCCGCGGCACGCCTGGCGCGCAATTACGCGCATTCGCGCGAACAGTTCGGCGCGCCGATCGAACAGCTTCCGGCGGTCGCCGATCTGGTGACCGGCATGCGGATTGAAATCGAGGCCGCCCGCGCCCTGGCGTACGAGACCGCGCGAATCTGCGATATCGAAAACAACACGAACCGTCTTCTGGAACGAAGCGCCGACGCCCTTTCGGCCGACGAGAAGAAGTCGATGAAACAGCTTTCCCGTTCGTTGAAAAAGCTCAACGCCATGCTCACCCCGATGAGCAAGTATTACTGCAGCGAAATGGCGATCCGTACAGCGTCCGATGCGATTCAGGTGATGGGCGGCAGCGGCTACATGAAAGACTATCCCGCCGAACGCTATCTTCGCGACGCGAGGATTACCAACATCTACGAAGGAACAAGCCAGCTGCAGATTGTCGCGGCGATCCGCGGCCTGACGAGCGGCGTCTATCAGAACTACCTCGCCGATTTCGAGGCGAAGACGTACGACGACGCCGATCTGGAAGCGCTCAAGGCGCGCCTGGTCGCCGCCCGCGAGGAACTCTCCGGCGCGATCGCGTTCGCCAAGGAGCAGGGGGGCGTCTACGTTGATCTGGCCGCGCGCAAACTGGTCGACTGCGGAATTGACATTCTGATCGGACATTACTTCCTCGGCCAGGCGACGAAGTGCGACCGCAAAAAGAAGGTCGC
>JAGCAH010000041.1 GCA_017652805.1 Thermoguttaceae bacterium
CGTCTTCAAAGGCACGTTTCAAATCCAGTTCAATATCGGCGCGTGATTCGTCATGTTCTTCCATCGTTTCTCTCCTTACCCCCGCGCGCCGGGCGCGGCTTTCGGTTCAAGTTCAGAGATCTGTTCCCGTTCGGCAGGCAATTCCGAATATGTCATACACCTCTTCAGAATGAGTCGTCTTCCGCCAGTCCGTCCAGCGCTTTAATCAGCGCCTGTGTTCCGAGCCGTCCGCCCCCCTGAGAAGCGAGCCGCCGATAGAGTCGGCAGACCAAGTCGAGCGCGGGAAGTCTTAAATTCATTCGCGCCGACTCGTCGAGCGCGATCTTCATATCTTTAATGAAATGCTCAACGAAAAAACCGGGCGCAAAATCGCCGCGCAGAATCCGGGGAGCCAGATTCGAAAGAGACCAGCTCCCCGCCGCCCCCGCGGCGACCGAGCTCATTACCTTCTCCATATCAAGTCCCGTGCGCCGTGCGTAGAGGAGAGCTTCGCACATTCCCGCCATATTCCCGGCGATCAGGATCTGGTTCACCATCTTGGTATGCTGACCCATTCCCGCTTTTCCCTGATAGACAATCTTCGAGCCGAGAACCTCAAAGAGGGGAACGATCCTCCGAAAAACCGCCTCATCCCCGCCGACCATAATCGAAAGGGTTCCATCCCGCGCGCCGATATCGCCCCCCGAAACGGGCGCGTCGAGTGCGTCGGCCCCTTGCGCCTTTGCCGCATCAAAAATCTCCGCCGCCAGCGCCGGAGAACTCGTCGTCATATCGACCACGGTCGGCGGCTCGGTGCGTCCGAGGCTTTCACGGAACCCGGCGAGAACACCCTCTTCGCCCAAAACGACTTCCCGAACATCGGCAGGATACCCGACCATCAGAAAAACGACGTCCGACGCCGCGGCGACCCGCGCGGGAGACTCCGTCCAGACTGCGCCGGAATCAAGGAGCGTCGTCGCTTTCTGTTTGGTTCGCGTATAGACCGTCAAGGGATACCCGGCTTTTAAGAGGTTTCCCGCCATACTCCGCCCCATTACGCCGGTACCGATCCATCCGATTCGTGGTTTCATCGTTTTCTTCCACCATTGTTAAAACACCCAACGCACACTCCCAGTATACCGAAATCACTGAAAAACCGCAACGCGCCCGCACCTTCTCCTCAAGCGAACGGCGGGCAGGGAACCCCCCAGTCAGAACTGGGGGAGGGCTCCCGCCCGCCAACGAGAAGCTAAGTGTCACCTATCCCCAACCCCCAGTCACAACTGGGGGACATAAAACCCCGCCGCTGCGAACCGAACCCTCAGCCCCACCCACCTCCAGCCCGCGCCCGCATCGGGTATAATGGGATGCGTCAGAACAAACCGAAAGAGTCCCTTCAAAAGACGAGCTGTCCCATGGAAGCGATCCGTGTCTTTTACGACGACATCTATGAATACCAGGAATTCTCTCAGACCGTCGAGGGCCAGAAGGCTCCGGTCACATTCAAGATCGCCGTCGGCCCGAAATCGGAATATGAGCACCTTGCGGCGCTGATCGAAGATACTTACGCCAAGGCATACACCCCCGCGTCAAAAGGCTCCCCGATGGCGACCGATCCGCCGGCAGCATTCTCGGCGTCACTGCAAACGCCGAATCCGGAACTTCCGACCGAATATTACGCTGAGCACGTTCTCTATGTCACCCGCGGGGGAACAGTCTGGCATATCGAATACCACTTCTTTCCCGAACCGGAGGTCTGGATTCTCGCCGAGCCGGGAAAAGCCAACCGCCGTGAAAAGGGGTTCTTTACCCGAGCGAACCTCTACGATCAGGTATACACAATCGACGACCGGGAATACATTGTAACCTCGCTCCGCGGTAATTACGCCGATTTTCCGGGCTACTCCCCCTTTTTCCTCGAAAAAGCGCAACGGGAAATACTGTATCTCGGCAGAGAACAGCTCCTGACGACCGGAGCCCGTTTCGAAAAAGCCGACCGAGGAGCCGGGAGCCGTTTCGACATCGACCGATGGTTTCTCGAAGAGTACGTCCCTCGCCGACTCCTCGGTATCTTCACGCAAAACTGAACCGTTGACCGAAAGGACAAAACAATGAAAAAAGAGGTGTTTTACACAAAAGCCATTCGACCCGCCGCGTTCCTCACCGCCGCACTCGCTTTAATCTGCATCATCTTCACCACCCCCGTCCTTTCGAACGAGGAACGGCAGATCACGCTTTCCGTCGATTTTTCAGCACCGGTCGGAAAGATCAAGCCGGTCAACGGAACCAATCTCGGTCCCCGCCTGATCACGAGTAAATACAACGCTCACCGGGAGCTCTTTAAGAACGCGCGGTTCGGCCTGGTCCGGCTCCACGACGCGCCATGGGACAATCCGACCCTCCGTCTGGTCGACGTGCACATGATCTTCGGAAACATGAACGACGATCCCGCCGACCCGGCGAACTACTATTTCGACGCGACCGACGACTACGTCAAATCGATCCTCGACGCCGGCGCGCCGATTATGTATCGTCTGGGGGTCAGTATCGAACATTCCGCGCCGCACACCTACTTCGCGAAAGAACCGAAAGATATCGAAAAGACGGCGGAAATCTTTGCCGGGATCGTCCGCCACTACAACCGCGGCTGGGCGAACGGATTCAACTGCGGCATCGAATATTGGGAAATCTGGAACGAGCCGAACATCATTCCCATGATGTGGGATAACGCCGATTTCACGGCCTACTGCCGCTTCTACGTCTCTGTGGCGAAACGCCTGAAACGGGAATTCCCCGAAATCAAAGTCGGGGGACCCGCTCTGGCCGGAAGCAGCGAGGAAACGCTCGCCCAGTTCGTCGATTACTGTCGAAAGGAAGACGCACCGCTCGATTTCTGCAGCTGGCACACCTACACATCTTCACTCAGTGAGATGACCGACCCGCCCGCCGTCATTCGGCGTCTGCTTGACGAGCGTGGATACACAAAGACCGAACTGCATCTCGACGAATGGCACTTCCTCAACCTTCCATGGGGCGTCGTTCAGGGGAGAGATGGAGATCGTCAGGCCCATCAGGAAATGGCACGCGGTGACGGCGGGATCAACGGAATCGACGCCTCGGCGTTCATCGCCTGCACCCTGGCTCTCTGGCAAGACACGCCGATCGACAGCGCCAACTACTACGCCACATCGCTGATGGAAGACGAATGGGGACTGTTCGACAACTTCGGGTATCCGTATAAGACGTATTACGTATTTCAGGGATTCGGAGAACTGATCACTTTTGCGCCGAACCGTATCCGCTGCGAAGGGGCACCCGAGAATTTCGCCATTTTGGGAGGCACGTCGGACGCGGGAGCCGCACGGCTTATGATCGCGTCGTTTAAAGAGAAAGCCGATTCCCTCAAAGTCCGTCTATCCGGGATTCCCGAATCCGGTACCGTCCGCGTCCGATCGATCGTGCCGGGAGACCGGATCGAGCCGATCGAATCGACGCTCGACTACACCGACGGCATTCTCGATCTCGGCCCGATCACCGGCTCGTCGGTGAAGTTCATCGAGTTTTCGCAAAACGCAATTTGACCCGTTCCCGGAACGGCCGACGATTTCCCAAGGGGGGACACGATTCATTCATTGACAGATCCCCGTTTTGCGCCATAATTCGCTTTTGGTTTTCCCGTGTCGATATGAGGATTAAGTCGTGTCAGATCCCCGCGAAAAGCTGAATCCCGCCGCATCGAGCGCCGGCGCGTTCTTTACGAGTATCGCCGTTTGGGGAGTCGGGGTCGGCTGTTTCGCCGCCGCGCTGAACAACTACCTTTCCGACATCCACGGAATCACCATCTTCCAGCGGGGAGTGGTCGAGTTCTTTCGGGAACTCCCCGGTTTCGCGCTCGTCTTTATCCTGGCGCTGATGCACCGTCTGAGCGACTGGCGCGTACTCCGTCTGGGAACCGCCATCTCCCTCCTGGCGGCGCTGGCTCTCCTGGCTCCGACCAATAAAGCGGGACTTACCGCTCTGGTTATGCTTTTCAGTACCGGAGAACATCTTGTCATGCCGGCACGTCAGTCGCTGGCGATGCAGGTCGCTCGACCGGGACACGAGGGAACGTCGCTCGGTCTGATGACCTGTGTGATGAACGCCGGAACGATCCTGGGAAGTCTCCTGGTCGCGGTTGTTTTCTGGATCGGGATGCGCTGGTTCGGAATCGACGACGCGCGAACCCTCTTCCGCGTTGTCTGGATTCTAATCGCGTTCCTTCTGACCGGCAGTGTGCTATCGACCTACACGAAAAACGCGCCGAACCGCGTCACCAAGCGTCCGCGTCTCTATTTCCATCGGAAGTTCAACAAGTTCTATATCCTGGAACTCTTTTACGGCGCGCGAAAACAGATATTCCTGACCTTCGCGCCCTATGTCCTGATTAAAATTTACCATCTCACAACGCCGCAGGTGGCGGTCCTGATGGGGATCGGCGCATTGATCAATATGCTCGGTGCGCCGACGATCGGTCGGATCACCGACCGATTCGGGTATCGTTTCGTGATGATCTGGGACACGCTCATCCTCTTTTGGGTCGCTCTGGCCTACGGGTATTCCGGGAGCATCTTTCCGGCGCATATCGCCGTCTGGATTGTCTGCGGCAACTACCTGCTGGACGGTCTGATCAGCACCGCTTCTCTGGCGACAAACATCTACGTACGGCAGATCGCGGCCGATCCGAACGAGCTGACGAGCACCCTGTCGACCGGTATCTCGATCAACCACCTCATTTCGATTCTGATCGCCCTGGCCGGCGGCTGGATCTGGGCGACGCTGGGCGTCAGCTGGCTCTTCACCTTCTCGGCGCTGATGGCGCTGGCCAACTCGGCGTTCGCCTGGTCTCTCCCCCGGAGCGAAGAAGCTTCCGCGTAGAAAAGAATCTTCCGAGACAAGATTTAAAAAAGGGGTTCGAGCCGAAACCGACCCGAACCCCATCAATGTGCGCCGCGGAAACGCGCGGCGAAGCGAGGCATTGAACCGAAATTACAGACGTTCGATCACCGTACGAAGCTGTTCGTAGCGATACGGCTTATTGAGGAAAGCGTCGGCCTTGATCCAGGCGCGTTCGGCTTCGCTGTCGACCGAGAACTCAACGCCGTGCCGGCTGTTCACATCGGTCGCGAGAATGACTTTCGTCTCGGGTTTATCCTTTTTGATGTGGAACGCGAGCGAGAATCCGCTGTCGGCCTTTTCCATCACCAGGTCGGTGATCACGATGTCGTACTTATCGGCGGCGAGCGCCTCTTCGGCCGCGGCGCGGTTTTCGACCACGGCAACGGTGCAGCCGTCGGCTTTCAGCGCTTCGCTGATTTCGTCGGTGTAAACAGGATCGCCGTCCACCAGAAGAATCTTATAGCTTTTCATTATGATGAACCTTTATATCTCTTTCGTTTATCTTGGAATGGTCGGGAAAAACATCAAAGACGGCCGGTTCGGAAGAGCGAGGATTCCGAACCGGCTCGAAAACTATCAGGTGAGCGGGGTCCGCTCATGATAGTGGGTGTGAAGCAGATGATGCGCTTTCTCGCTGTTCGGTTTGCCGAGATACTCATCATAGAGACGCTGAAGCTCTTTGTTCTCGTGGCTGAGGCGGAGCGATTCGGTCGCGTCCAGATCGTAGAGCTTCTTCATACGGGCGGTTACGCGCTCGACCGTCGCGCCATAAGGCTGACCGCCGCCGTTGATGCATCCGCCCGGGCAGGTCATCACTTCGATGAACTGGATATCTTTCAGTTCGCCCTTCTTGATCATTTCGATGATACGGCGGGCGTTGCCGAGCGAGTTGACGACGGCGACGCCGACTTTCAGGCCGTTGATGTCGAGATGCGCTTCTTTCCCCCACCCTTCCAGACCGCGGAGAGCTTCCAGTTTGAGCTCTTTGAGGTTTTCGCCGGTGATCAGGTAATAAGCAGTACGAACAGCCGCTTCCATCACGCCGCCGCTGGCGCCGAAGAGTTTCCCGGCGGTACTTCGTTCGCCGAACGGCGAGTCGGCCGCTTCCGGTTCGAGTTTGCCCAGGTCGATCCCGAACATCTTGAACAGCTGGGCGGCTTCGCGGGTCGTCAGAACCGCGTCGACATCCTGATAGCCGTCGCGGCCGAGTTCCGGACGCGCCGCTTCGAATTTCTTGGCGGTACACGGCATGATCGAAACGCTGAAGATCTTTTTCGGTTCGATCCCGACCTTCTCGGCATAGCACGACTTGATGACGGCGCCGAGCATTCCCTGCGGGGACTTGCAGCTCGAAACGTGTGGAAGCATTTCGGGATAGAAGGTTTCGATGAATTTGATCCAGCCGGGCGAGCAGCTGGTGAACATCGGCAGAACGCCGCCGTTTGTAACACGGCTGACCAGTTCGGTCGCCTCTTCCATAATGGTGAGGTCGGCGCTGAACGAGGTGTCGAAGACGGCATCGAACCCGACCTTGCGCAGAGCGGCGTGAAGCATGCCCATCACGTCGGTACCGAGCGGGAGACCGAACTCTTCGCCGAGCGAAACCGAAACCGCCGGCGCGTGCTGAACGACGACGTGAAGATTCGGGTCTTTCAGGGCGGCGACGACCTTGCCGATATCGTTCTTACCGGTAAGCGCGCCCGTCGGGCAGGCGGCGACGCACTGGCCGCAGGCGATACAGCTGGCGACGTTCATCCCCTCGTTGAACGCGTTGCCGATGAACGCCTTCGAACCGCGGCGGATGTAGTCGAGGCACGAGACCGTCTGGATATTTTCGCAGACGCGCACGCAGCGGCCGCAGAGGATGCACTTGCTCGAGTCGCGGACGATCGCCGGGCTCGACTCGTCGATCGGGCGGTTGTCCTTGGCGCCGGTATAGCGGTGGCTGCGAACGCCCAGTTCGACCGAAAGGTGCTGCAGTTTGCAGCTGCCGTTCCGTTCGCAGTAGAAGCAGTCGGTCGGATGGTTCGCCAGGAGGAGTTCAAGAATGGTGCGGCGCGCTTCAATCACGCGCTGAGAATGGGTCTTTACCTTCATGCCGTCGGCGATCGGGAACGCGCAGGCGGGAACCAGGGCGCGCTGACCTTCGACTTCACAGACACACATACGACATGCCCCCGTCGCCGGAAGGCCTTCCATATTGCAAAGGGTCGGAACTTCGATCCCCGCACGATTCAACGCCGCCAGAAGCATTTCACCCGCTTCGGCCTGAATCGCTTTTCCGTTAACTTCAATGGTAATCATGGTCTTTATTCCTTAATCTTGCGAAAGTTGTTTCGATTTACTTCTTCAGAATGGCGTCGAACCGGCAGTTGCTCATGCACAGACCGCACGAGATGCACTTCTCGGGGTCGATGACATGCGGCTGCTTGACCGTCCCGGTAATCGCGCCGACCGGGCAGTTCTTGGCGCAGAGGGTACACCCCTTGCACTTATCAGCGATAATTTCAAACTTCAGCAGTTCACTGCAGACTTTCGCGGGACACTTGCGGTCAAAGATGTGCGCTTCGTATTCGTCGCGGAACCAGCGGATCGTCGAAAGAACCGGGTTCGGCGCCGTCTGACCCAGCGCGCAGAGGCTCGTGTCCTGAATGATCTGGCCGAGTTTCTCCATATGGACAACGCTCTGGAACCGTTCGAGGGTATCCTGCTCTGATTCGTTCCGGTCGCTGCGCGTGATCCGGTTGAGGATCTCGAGCATCCGGCGGGTACCTTCGCGGCACGGGGTGCATTTCCCGCAGCTTTCGCGCTGAATGAAGTCCATGAAGAACTTAGCCACGTCGACCATGCAGTTGTCTTCATCCATCACCACCAGACCGCCGGACCCCATGATGGCGCCGACCGTCTTGAGCGATTCATAGTCGATTTCGATATCGATGTGCGATTCGGGGATACAGCCGCCCGAAGGCCCGCCGATCTGAACCGCTTTATACGCTTTGCCGTTGGCGATCCCGCCGCCGATCGAGAAGATGACGTCGCGGATCGTGGTTCCCATGGCGACTTCGACCAGACCGGTCCGATTGACCTTTCCGGAAAGGGCGAAGACCTTGGTTCCTTTACTCCCCTCGGTACCGATGGCGTTGAACCATTTCGCGCCTTTATCGACGATCGAGGCGACGTTGGCTAACGTCTCGACGTTGTTGATGATCGTCGGGTAGCCGAACAGACCGCTGACCGCGGGGAACGGCGGACGCGGACGAGGCATCCCGCGTTTCCCTTCGATACTGTGAATCAGCGCGGTCTCTTCGCCGCAGACGAACGCGCCGGCGCCCATCTTGATGACCATTTCCAGCGAGAAGTCGGAACCCAGGATGTTGTCGCCCAGGAGGTTGTTCGCTTTCGCTTCGGCAATCGCGACCCGCAGACGGGCAATCGCCAGCGGATACTCGGCACGAATGTAGATATACGCTTTCTGAGCGCCGATGGCGTAGGCGGCCAGCGCCATCCCTTCGAGGAGGCGGTGCGGGTCCCCTTCGATGACCGCGCGGTCCATGAACGCGCCCGGGTCCCCTTCGTCGGCGTTGCAGATCAGATAGCGGTGGGTCTCTTCGTTGGCGCGCGCGAACATCCATTTGCGTCCGGCAGGGAACCCGCCGCCGCCGCGTCCGCGCAGACCGCTTTCGAGGACCTCCTTGCAGATGTCGTCCGGCGAGACCTTATTGGCCAGGGTCTTTTTCAGCGCTCGGTAACCGCCGCGGGCGATATACTCTTCGAGACTTCCCGGATCCATCAGACCGCAGTTGGCCAGAACCCAGCGGGTCTGCGGCGCGAAGAACGGATGCTCGTCAATGAAAATGACGCCGTCCCACGCCGCGGTCTTTTCGTCGCGGTATTGACCCATCACGTGATCGGCAACGATTTCGCCTTTATTGACGATCGCGTCGAGAACCGCGGGGGTCACGTCTTTGGTCATCTGCTGAAACGCGATCCGGTTCTTACCGGGAAGCTGAACATCGACGATCGGTTCGACGGCGCACAGACCGACGCAACCGACTTCGACGATATCGGCGTCGAGGTTGTTTTCCTTCACGAACGTCTTCACGGCTTCGAGGGTTTCGCCGGCGCCGGCGCCCAGGCCGCACGTTCCGGTTCCGACGTAGAACGTCGGCTTAACGACATCTTCCCGCCGGAGGATCGAGAGTTTCTGAGCCTGCTGCGGCGTCAGGTTGCTCGTATCGCCCAGAGCCCAGGAAAGAAATTCAGTGTCAAGAGGTTTTACTTGTTCCATTTTATTTCTCTGCCTTAGTGGATTGGTTTAATTGGTTGGAGAAAGACGGGTGATCTTCACCGCCAAGCGGCGGAAGAGACTCACGCGCCCTTGGCCGCGGCAGCCTGCTGGCGGTACGACTTGATGATACCGGGGATCGACTGCGTGGTCAGCTTGGCGTGGAAGTTGTTCGAAATGTTCATCACGGGAGCCAGCCCGCATGCGCCGATGCAGGCGACAATTTCCAGGCTGAAAAGGCCGTCACGGGTGGTTTCACCCGGATTGATCTTCAGTTCACGGACGAGGGCGTCGAGAATCGCCGCCGAACCCTTGACATGGCACGCGGTACCGCGGCAGATCTGAATGTGGTATTTCCCCTGGGCAGAGAAACGAAACTGGTTATAGAAGGTGGCAACACCGTAGATTTTGCTCGTCGGAATGTTGAGCTGTTTGCCAACCTCTACCACGGCTTCACGGGAAAGATACCCGCAAGCGCCCTGGATTTCCTGAAGAATCGGGATCAGCTGATCCCGGCCGGCATCCGGATAGCGGGCCAGAATCTTCTGAACTTCTTCAATGACCGAAACTGAACTGTTCATACTACTACCTTTCAACTAACCTGAGCGTGAACAAACACTATGCTTGATAGTAATCAAACACCTACTCAATATCACGAGTCTATTATGAAGGAATTAAAGAAAATTAAAAGGGCATTTGAGGGAAAAAACGCGATTTTGGCGGGTTTTTAGGCGCGGCGCATTAAAAAATTTAAAAACTTTCACAACGGTTTTTCGCTTCGGACTCGGAAAAACAAGAGTCCGCGAAACATTTTTCATCAAAAATTTTCGGCATGCCTAAACTTTTTCTTAGTCTCTTTCCCGCCCCCAAGTCAGCCTGTCTTCTGGGTGAAAATCAATCCGCATTATTCTATGTTTTAACGGGACACCCTCCGTTTTTCTTCTTGCGCCGCGTGCGGTTTCCGAGTACAGTGTTCAAGGTTGATTTTCTCCCGAAAGAGATTAAAATAATTCGGTTATGAACAGACCAGCCGAACAAGTCCGGGAATCGTATGACGTGGTGATTATCGGCGCCGGTGTGATCGGCGCCGCGGCCGCCCGCGCGCTGGCGCGGTATCGTCTCCGTCTTCTCCTTCTGGACCGGGAGAGCGACGTCGGCTCCGTTACTTCGGCGGCGAACTCGGCGATCGTTCATTCCGGCTACGACCCGACTCCGGGAAGTCTGAAAGCGAAGATGAACGTCGTCGGAAACCGTCTCTTCCCCGAACTCTGTCGGCAACTCGACGTCGATCTGAAAATGATCGGATCGCTGACCCTGGCGATTGGCGACGAGCAGGTTCCCATCATTGAAGAACTCGCCGGCCGTGCCGCGCAAAACGGAGTTCCGGTCGAAATACTCAACCGCGACGCCGTTCTCCAGCGCGAGCCGAACCTTACCCCCGAAGTCCGATCCGCTCTTTTCGCGCCGACCGCGGGAATCGTCAATCCGTTCGAACTGACGATAGCGCTCGCCGAAAACGCAGTTCAAAACGGCGCGACGCTCCGTCTTAACGAAGAAGTCACACGGATTTCGCCCCGTCCCGACGGGAGTTACACCGTCATGACCGGCCGCGGCGCGTACCGCGCTCTTGCGGTGATCAATGCCGCCGGGCTTCACGCCGACACGCTCGCCAATAACGCGCTTGCCGAACTGGGCAGACCGGCCGACTATAAAATCCGACCCCGCAAAGGGGAATACTTCGTTCTCGACCACTTCGACCCCGAATTCCTGCATCACACGATCTTTACCGTCCCGACCGAAAAGGGAAAAGGAATTCTCGTCTCACCGACGACCCACGGCAACTACCTGGTCGGTCCGTCGGCCGAGTTCACCGACCGGAAAGACGATTTCGCGACCACCGACGAGACTCTGGCTCAGGTTCTCGCCTCGGCACAAAAACTCGTCCCCTCAATTCCAACCCGTCAGATCATCCGTCAGTTTGCCGGACTCCGCGCGGTCGAAAAGCGGGGCGAGTTCGTGATCGATCGCCCCGCCCCCGGCCTGGTCAATCTTCTCGGGATCCAATCGCCCGGCCTGACCGCCTGCTTCGCCATCGCCGAAGAAGCGGTCGAACTCCTCCGGGAAGATATCCCGCTCGAAGAGAACCCCGACTTCAATCCCGTATGCCGACCGCGCGTCCGGCTCCATCGAATGGCGCCGGACGAACGTGCGAAATTAGCCGCCGAACACCCCTCGTTCGGACGGGTCGTCTGCCGCTGTGAAGATGTTTCAGAAGGGGAAATCGTCGACGCGATCCGCCGCCCCTGCGGCGCGACAACGGTCGACGGGATCAAGAAACGTACCCGTCCCGGATTCGGAAAATGCCAAGGGGGATTCTGCCAGCCCCAGGTCGTTAAGATCCTGGCGCGTGAGCTCGGCAAAAAGCCGGAAGAGATCTTGCTGAAATCTCAAGGAACCGAAATACTCCTCGAAAAGATCGGAGGGGCTAATGGCGACTGACCCTCTCCGTACCGAAACTTTCGACCTGGTCATCATCGGAGCCGGTTCGGCGGGTCTGGCCGCGGCAAGCGCGGCAGCCGACGCCGGCGTTGAACGAATCCTCGTTCTTGAAAAAGAAGACTACCCGGGGGGGATCCTTCTTCAGTGCGTGCATAACGGGTTCGGACTCCACCGCTACAAGGAAGAGCTGACCGGTCCGGAATACGCCGAACGCGCCCTGAACGAATCGAATAAAAGGGGAATCGATCTGCGCTGCGGCGCGATGGTCTTAAAGATCACTCCTGAAAAAGAGATTCACTATTCCGGCGAAAAGTACGGTTACCGTCTGGCACGGGGCAAAGCTGTGATCTGCGCCACCGGGGCCGACGAACGAACGCGCGGGGCGATACGGATTCCCGGCGACCGGCCGACCGGCGTCATGACCGCCGGACTGGCTCAGCATTACATGAACCTCGACGGCTACATGGTCGGTCGACGCGTTTTCATTTTGGGCAGCGGCGACATCGGGCTGATTATGGCACGGCGCGTCACCCTAGAAGGGGGAAAAGTCCTCGGCGTGGCGGAACTGATGCCCTACTCAAACGGTCTGGCGAGGAATATCGCGCAATGCCTGAACGACTTCGACATCCCCCTCTATTTAAGTCATACGGTTCGCGAAATCCGGGGAAAGAAGCGGCTTGAACAGATCGTCCTGGCGCGGGTCGACGAAAACTTCGCGTTCGTTCCCGGAACCGAAAAAACGTTCGACGTCGACACCCTTCTCCTCTCGGTCGGCCTGATTCCTTCGAACCGTCTTCTGACCGACCTGGGAGTTCGGCTCCACCCGAAAACCGGCGGTCCCGTCGTCGACGAAACGCTCCAAACCTCGATTCCGGGAATCTTTTCGTGCGGGAACAGCCTCCACGTCCACGACTTGGCCGACTTCGTCAGCAGCGAGGGGGAAAACGCGGGCCGCTCCGCCGCCCGATACGTTCTGGACGGAGCCGACACGCCGACCGGTGATTCCCCGGTCATCCGAACCGAACCGGGCGCGGGAATCGGCTATCTCCTCCCCTCGGTCCTCCACACCGATCGGACCGAAGAGTTCCTTCTGAAATTCCGCGTTCGAAAACCGTACCGCAATGTTGTTCTTCTGTTGAAACAGAACGGCAAACTGATGAAGAAGGTAAAAAAGCCGTACCTCCTCCCCGCCGAAATGGAAAACCTGCGTCTGACGAGAGAGGAACTCCCGGAACCGTCCGGGACGCTGACGCTGGAGATCGCCGATGAATAAGCCGAAACTCCCCGCCGAAATGATCTGCATCGTCTGCCCACGCGGGTGCCGTCTGAGGGTTGACGAAGAAATGAACGTGACCGGGAACGCCTGTCCGCGCGGCGCGGCGTACGCCAAAACCGAACTGACCCATCCGACCCGCACGGTCACTTCGACCGTCGCTCTGTCGGAAAGCGCGATCGGGCGCGTGCCGGTCAAAACGTCGGCGCCGATTCCGAAAGAGAAAATCTTCGACGTCATGGCCGAGATACATCGCTGCGGCGCCGCCGCGCCGGTCGCCTGCGGTCAGGTCCTCATCAAAAACGTACTCGGCCTCGACGCCGACGTCGTCGCGACCCGTACGGTCAAATCGTAGCACGAGAGCGCAAAAAGCGCGTTTCAGTCCTTCGCCGCGCCCGAAAGATAATCTTTCAGAAAAAGAATCGCTTCCCGATACCCCTCAAATCCGAGTCCTTTATACGTCTTCACGCACGCCATGCCGGCGTACGAGACCTGCCGAAACGCCTCGCGGGTCGAAATATCGGAAAGATGAACCTCGACGGCGGGGATCTGCACCGCTTTGAGCGCGTCCAATATCGCGACGCTGGTATGGGTATAAGCGGCGGGATTGATCACGATCCCGTCAACCTTCCCGTACGCCTCCTGAATTTTCGTAACCAGATCCCCCTCGTGGTTCGACTGATAGCACTCAATCTCCACCCGTGCCTCGGCGGCGCTCTTTTCGATAAACGAGACCAGCGCGTCGAAGTTCCGCGCGCCGTATATCGCCGGTTCGCGGATCCCCAGCATATTCAGGTTCGGGCCGTTCAGCACTAATAATTTCATCGCAAACCTCGTCGAGATTCAAAAGGACCGGAAAATGGCGGCTTTCGTTCCGAACGAAAGCCGCCCTCAGATTTCCGTATGACTAAATGATCTCGTTATAGCTCCCCAGGTAGTGGAACTCCTCGCACGCCGTAGGGAGTTCGCCCAGCATCTGGAGAAGCTGGGGCGAGTAGACCGGTGTGTCGAGGTCGAAATAGAACATGAACTCGAATTCCCGTTCCGGAACCGGACGGCTTTCGAGTTTGTTCAGGTTGATTCCGAACGTGTAGAGACGCGAGAGGAACTTATAGAGCGACCCGGCGGCGTGCGGCAGCATCAGCATGAGCGAAGTCCGGTCGGCGCCGGGATAGATCTCCAAGTCTTTCGAAATACAGATAAAGCGCGTGTAGTTGTTGTCCTGATCCTGCACCGACGATTTGAGACATTCCAGCGCGTAATACTTGGTACAGAGACGTGACGAAAGCGCCGCGACGTCTTTGCGTCCCGACTCGGCGACCATCTTGGCGGCGACGGCGGTATTCTCGCACGGAATGATCTTCACACCGGAGATCGTCTTTAAAAACTCGCCGCACTGCGAGATCGCCTGCTGATGCGAATAGATCTCTTTCAGGTCGGCAATCTTCGTTCCCGGAATGGCCAGGAGGTTGTGGTCGATCTTCTGCCGCACGCTCCGCACGACGTAAAACTCGTGTTTCATCATCAGGTCGTAGACCGTATTGACCGTTCCGGCGGTGCTGTTTTCGACCGGAATGATCCCGTACTGGCAAAGGCCCTTTTCGATCGCCGAAAAGACGGCGTCGAAGGTCGAGAAGAAGAGAATATTCGCGTTCTTAAAGATCCGGTCGCAGGCAATCTGAGAGTTCGCCCCCTCAACCCCCTGGCAGGCGACAAACGCGGTCTGGGGAAAGAGGTTCGGAGTCGTTTCGATCGCCTTGGCAATCTTTTCGGTCAGTGCGGTCCCGTTGCCGACCAGGCGGTTCTGATAGCTTCGGCTCAGTTCAAAAATGACCGAATAGAGAAGACGCGTATACTCCTCGATCTCTTTCGGGGCGAGTTTCGCGATTTCGGTAATCTTCGATCTTTCGCGAATCGGGTCGTTGATCACACGTCGGTTCTCTTTTTTATAGAGCCCGACTTCCCCCGAAATTTTCATCCGTTCGGCGAAAAGCTCGACGAACTTACGGTCAACTTCGTCAATCTGGGCACGGTAATCGTTAATATCCACGACTCCTCCTTTCCGGAAAATATGTCGGTTAAAATGAAATTTATTTCTTTCGATCCTGAGCCGCGCCCAAAAACGCGTCGTATATCGCAAGCGCCGCCGCTGCCTCGACGACCGGCACCGCACGCGGAACGATACACGGGTCATGACGACCGACGATATTCAGATCAACAACCTTCTTCGTACGCAGATCGACGCTCTTTTGTGTCTTGGCGATCGATGGGGTCGGTTTAAACGCCGCCCGAAAAACCAGCGGCATTCCGTCGGTGATCCCTCCCAGGATTCCTCCGGCATTGTTCGTTTCGGTCACGATCTTCCCGCGCTTCACGACAAACGCGTCGTTGTTCTCGCTTCCGGTCATCAGCGCCGCGCCGAACCCCGCGCCAAATTCGATTCCCTTGACGGCCGGAATCCCGAAGATGACCTGAGCGATCCGGTTCTCCATTCCGTCGAAGATCGGGTCTCCCAGCCCGACGGGGAGTCCCGTCGCGATACATTCGACCACACCGCCGACCGAGTCCCCTTCACTCTTTGCTTTCGCGATCAGCGACTTCATCTCCTCACCCCGCGCGTCCGAGACGGTCGGGAACTCTTTTTCTGAAACCGATGCGGTCAGTTTTCCCTCGTCGCGGACCGCGCCGATCGCGGCAATCCGGGCAAACACCCGTATTCCCCGTGCGGAGAGAAACTGTTTCGCCAGTCCGCCGGCAATACAGAGCGGCGCGGTCAGCCGTCCCGAAAAATGCCCGCCGCCGGCGATATCCTGATTCCCCCCGAACTTAACCGCCGCGGTATAATCGGCATGACCGGGACGCGGCACATAGCGCAGACTCTCATAGTCGCGCGACCGCGTGTCTGTGTTATAGATCACCGCTGTGATCGGCGTGCCGCACGTGACGTTCCCCACGAGCCCCGAAAGGAAAACCGGCAGATCGGCCTCTTTCCGCGCGGTCGAATAGGAGTTTTTCCCCGGCGCGCGGCGCGCCATGAAGCGGTGAAGTTCGTCGAGATCGACTTCTTCCCCCGCCGGAACATTCTCGAGCGTCATCCCGACCGCCGCCGAATGGGACTGCCCGAAAATATTGAGCCGAATCGTCTTCCCGTAAGCTGAACTCATCCTCGTCTCTCCGTTTCTCGGTTCGGAACCTTTTGGTTTTAAGCGCTCTGTTCGGATTGTGATTCTTCGCGAAATATTCGCCCCGCAGGATCGTCTACGGCACGATCCCCCCGTCCCTCATCCACTCGCCGATCTGATTCTTCGGAACCGGCTCGACGAAGCATTTGCCGATCCGTTCGGGGACGACCAGACGAACCGTTCCCCCCTGCGCCTTCTTATCCGAGAGGGCGGCGGAAAGGAGAAGCTCGCGCCGATACGGCGAGACGGTCGGCAGATCGTACCGTTTCAGAAGCGCGACCAGTCGTTCGACCGCCGACTCGGGACAAAGTCCGCGCGCCGCGGCGGCGCGGGTCATCACCGCCATCCCGATCGCGACGCCCTGACCGTGCAGAATCGAAAAACCGCTGCACGCCTCAATTGCGTGACCGAACGTATGGCCGAAGTTCAGAAAGATCCGGTCTCCCGTATCGAACTCGTCCCGATTGACGTAGTCCCGTTTCATTGCCACGCAGGTCGAAATCACCTCTTCGAGCTGATCGGCAATCGGTGTCTCTTCGAGCGATTCGAAAAACGGTTCACTTTCGATCATCGCGTATTTGATGATCTCGGCACACCCGCAGGCGAATTCTTCCGCCGGGAGCGTCGTCAGAGTCTTTGTATCGCAAAGGACCAGCGACGGCTGACAGAACGCGCCGACCATATTCTTGCCTTGCGGAAGGTCGACCGCGGTCTTCCCCCCCACCGATGAGTCGACCATCGCCAGAAGAGTCGTCGGAACCTGAACGAACCGGATCCCGCGCTGATAGGTCGCGGCGGCAAAACCGGCCATATCGCCGGTCACCCCGCCCCCCAACGCAACCACGATATCGGTTCTCGTGATCCGCTCGGCGCACATCCTTTCGAGCAGAGCCTGATACGTCGCGAGATTTTTACTCGATTCCCCGTGAAGAAAGGTGAAGACCGATGTCCGGATCGATGCCGATTCCAAACTCCGCCGAACCTCCTCGCCGTACAACTCGTACACACGGTCGTCGGCCGCAATCATACACGCGTCGGGATTCAGGAGCTCCTTCACCCGCGCGCCAGTCTCGGCGGCCAGGCCGGGGGCGATCAGAACGTCGTAACTTTTCGATGCGTCAATACGGACAGATTTCATCGGTCTACCTCCGGTCAATCTCCTCTTTGCGGCGCCTTCCCTCTTCGAGAAGAGCTGTAAGGCGCGAGCGGTCGCCCTCTTCGATCGCCTTCCGATATTCCCCGAGCCTTTCGATCAGGCCGGCAATCTCTCCGGTCAGAAAGTCGGCGTCCTCCAGAAAGAGTTCCGCCCACATTTCGGGATTCAGCCAGGCGACGCGGGTCAAATCTTTATAGCTCCCCGCCGAAAACCCTTTGTGCGATTCGGCGGTCGGACTTTTCACATAGGCGTTCGATACGACGTGAGCCAGCTGCGAGGTAAACGCGATCATCCGGTCATGCTCAAGCGCGGTCGTTACCGAAAACTTCCCGAACCCCGCGGGAGCGAGAAGCTCTTTGACTCTTTCGAGAAGTTCGATATCGTCGAACGTCGGCGGCACGATCACCATCGGAGCGTTGTTATAGAGGTCGGCGCGGGAATACTTGAACCCGGAGTACTGCGTTCCCGCCATCGGATGCCCCCCGACGTACGTGAATCCGTTCTTCTTGGCGATTTTCATTCCCGGCTCGACGATCACCCGTTTCGTCCCGCAGCAGTCGATCACAACCGGTTTCTTCCCGATCGCCGGACCAAGCTCTTCCATCACTTTCAGCGCGGCTTCCGGATAGACGCAGAGGAGAACAAGATCGCACCTGCCGACGTTCTCTTCGGTCAGCTCGCCGCTTACCACTTCCGACATACGAGCGAACTCCAAAACCGAAGCGTCCTTTTCCATCCCCAACACGTCGTGCCCCGCCTCGGCATAAGCCTTGGCGAACGACCCGCCGATCAGTCCCAGTCCCACAATTCCGACGATCATGACAATTACCGCTTTCTTATAAACTCCATTTTACCTCAAAGATCGCGTCAGAGAAACGCTCAGGCAACCGCCCGGCGGACAGATTCGACCTTTTTGGCCAGTCCGTCAAAAACCGCGGGGGTGAGCGACTGCGCGCCGTCACACAACGCGTGCGACGGATCGTTGTGAACTTCGATGATCAGTCCGTCGGCGCCGCATGCGGCGGCGGCCAGCGCCATCGGGGGAACCATACGCGCGATCCCGGTCGCGTGGCTCGGGTCGACGATCACCGGCAGGTGCGAAAGCTCGTGAAGCATCGGCACCGCCGCCAGGTCAAGCGTGTTCCGCAGATAATCGCTGTAGGTTCGAATCCCCCGTTCGCAGAGGATCACCTGCTCGTTCCCGCTCGCCATAATGTATTCGGCGCTCATCAGAAGTTCTTTGAGCGTATTGGCCAGTCCCCGTTTTAAAAGGATCGGCTTCTTCAGTGTTCCGAGCTCTTTGAGAAGATCGAAATTCTGCATATTCCGCGCGCCGACCTGAAGAACGTCGATGTCTTCGAAGAGGGGAAGGTCTTTCAGATTCATGATTTCGGTCACGATCGGAAGCCCGGTCTCCTGCCGCGCCGCCTTGAGGAGTTCGAGTCCTTCCCCTTTCAGTCCCTGGAAATCGTAGGGGGAGGTCCGCGGCTTGAACGCACCGCCGCGCAGAAGGTTGGCGCCGGACGCTTTCACCGCTTTGGCGATTTCGATAATCTGCCTCTCCGATTCCACCGAGCAGGGTCCGGCGATCAGCGCGAAATTCCCGCCGCCGATCTTCACGTCCCCGACGCTGACCACGGTGTCTTTGGGGTGGAATTTCCGGTTCACGCACTTGAACGTCTCGCTGACCCGTTTGACCGAATCGACGATGTCCAGGCTTTCGATCAGATCCATGTCGACTTTACTGGTATCGCCGATCAGTCCCAGAACGGTTTGGAATTCCCCGTCCGACTCATGAACCCCCAACCCCAATGTTTTGAGCCATTTAATCAGCTGTTCGCGTTTCTCGGGACTGGCGTCCGACTTAATGACAACGATCATGATTCTCTCCCTTCGTCAGGTTTAGGCGTTTATCATAAAATTCGTAACTTTTTCATCGTTCATAAAACAAAAAAAGCGGCTCAGGATAACCTGTGCCGCCTATGTTTTCATCACGTCTCTTCGCACGCACAAATTATCCTTACGCCCGGGGAGGGGTAAAGTAATAATAGTAGACGAAGGAAAACGCGAAAGCTTTCATCGAATCAAAATATGTGCTGAGTGAAAAAACACCCTCCGGCGCCTCGCCAGAACAAAACCTATTCTAACGATTCGAAAAAAACCGTCAAGACGGCCTTTCCGGCAAAATTTTTTCGCAGTGCCCCGTCCCGTCCCCGCGTCCGCCCCGCATTCGCCTTGTCCGAGACAGCGAAATCGGCTAAAATCAGCCCCGATCCGCTCCGTCGGCCCGCTTTCGGGCCGGAGTATGAAACCGAACGAGAGAGAAAGCGATGTTGATCCCGCCCGAACCCCTTTTCGCGAAAGAATCCCCCGTTTCTTCCGGCCGCCTCCCCTCCCGCGACAAAGTCGCGCTTCGGGACCAGTGGAACCTGAAAAAGATCTTCGCGTCCGACGCCGCGTGGCGCAGGGCGTTCACCACATGGCGCGGCGGGATCGACCGCTACGCGGTGTTTAAAGGACGGCTCGGTACGATCGACGGACTCGAAGCGTTCCTCACTTTCGATTCCGACTTCGACCGGCAGAGCGAAAAGCTCCTCCTCTACGCCTACTTAAAATCGGTCGAGGATATGACGAACGCCGTCTATCAGGGAATGAAAGACGAGATCAGCGTCGCGCTGGCCGCGGCGGCTCAGGCGGCGAGTTACGCGCGCCCCGAAATCCTCGCCGCGCCGAAATCGGTCTGGAAAGAACGGATGGCCTCTCCCCGACTGGCGCGGTGGCACCGCGCGCTTTCGGAACTCCTCCGGCTGAAACCGCACACCCTCGGCGGAAAAGAAGAACGGATCATCGCCCTGACCGCCGAAATGGGTCAGACCCCCTCCAAAGCGTTCCGTCTTCTGACCGATGCCGATTTCACGTTCGGCGCGATCAAAGACGAAAACGGCGTCGAAAGGCAGCTCACGCACGAGACGTTTTCCGTTTTTCTCCATTCCCCCGACCGCGCGGTACGCAAAAGGGCGTTCGAGACCTTCTATAAGACGTTCGACGGACACAAGAATTCTCTGGCCGCCCTTCTGGAAGGTTCGGTGCGGGGCGACATCTTCCACGCGAAGGCGCGCGGCTACGCAAACGCGCTCGACGCGGCGCTCTTCGTCGAAAACATTCCCGCACAGGTCTACGAAAACCTGATTGCCGGGGTTCACCGCGCGCTGCCGACCCTCTACCGCTACTACGAATTGCGCCGCAAAAAGATGCGGCTTAACAAGATTCACTTTTACGACACGTACGTTCCGATCCAAAGCGATATTAAGATTCGCCACACCTGGGACGAGGCGGTCGAACTCGTCGGAAAGGCGCTCGCCCCGTTGGGAAGCGGCTACGTTCGCACCCTTCAAAAGGGACTGACGGTCGGCCGCTGGGCCGACCGTTACGAGAACGTCGGCAAACAAAGCGGCGCGTTCAGCTACGGCGGGTACGACACCCTCCCCTACATTATGATCAACTACAAGCCCGACCTGATCGAAAGCGTCTTTACGATGGCGCACGAGGGAGGGCACTCGATGCACAGCTACCTTTCGGCGAAACATCAGTCCTACGAAAATTACAACTATGTGATCTTCCTCGCCGAAATCGCCAGCACCTTCAACGAACAGCTCCTGACCGAATACCTGATCGAGACCGCCGAGGAGAAACGCCTCCGTCTCTGGCTGATCAACCGGCAGATCGATGCGGTCCGCGCCACGATCTTCCGTCAGACGATGTTCTCGGAATTCGAACAGAGGATCCACGAGACGGCGCAGCAGGGCGAACCGCTCGGCATCGCGCCGATCCGCAAGATCTACCGCGAACTTCTCGAAACCTATTTCGGTCCCGCGTTCACTCTGGACGATGACCTGGAACTGGAATGTTTGCGGATCCCCCACTTCTACCGCGGGTTTTACGTCTATAAATACGCCACCGGTATGTCGGCGGCCATCGCCCTGGCGCGACGGGTCCGACGCGGCGGCGAGGCCGAGCGGCTCGACTACTTCAAAATGCTCGAAGGGGGGTGCAGCGCCCCGCCGCTGGAACTTCTGAGCCGCGCCGGCGTCGATATGCTCAATCCGACCGCCGTCGACGAGGCGATGAACTACTTCGAAGAACTCCTCGACCGGTTCGAAGCGGAATCCTGACCTTTCCGAACCCGGTGCGGCTAACAGATCCCCTCGCCTTCCGAAAAAGACGAGGGGGGGTCGCTTTGATCCGCAGAAGATGCCGCGCGTTTCGTCCGTTCCGGCCGACCGCTAATTATCAGAATCCGCCCCGCCGGACGCGTTCTTCTTCCTCCCGACAAACCGAACGACGGCCGCCAGGATCATCAAAACGCCGACGGCGAGAAGAACATATCGGAACCATTCGGCGTGCGCATCGGAAAATTCCGGTTCGTCCAGCCCGTAGTATTTCAGAAAGCGCTCCTTTTTCGCGACTTGGGCGTCGTCGACATTCTGAATGTCATAGTCCCATGAAACGGATTTCGACAGGTCGTCCGGGTTAAAATAGAGCTTTGTTTCCGCGCGTTTCACCTGATACGGCTTGTTGTCATTCTCACCGTAGGTGAAGGTAAACGTGGTAACAAACCCTTTTCCCCCTCGATTGGAACGGAGCGTCGCCTCTTTAACGGCCCAACGTCGCGCGGGAAGAAGCTGGACGTTTCCGGTTCTCAGGGCGTCGTTTCCTTTAATCGCATCGTCCGCGTTGATTTCAAAGTCAAGGCTGATCGTTTCTTCCGGCGTATCGCCAATGGACTCGATATGCGTAATTTCAACCCCCGGACTCTCAAGAATTTCCGACAACGGAGTCATAAAAAGATAACACGGAAATATACTAAAGACATCGTAGATATCGTATTCTTCCGGATTGAAATCGTTTACATCCAAACATTCAGAGATTGTCCAGGTCTCTTCCGATTTCTTTTTATCGATCGAAAAGAAATAGCTTTCATTTTTCCCCTGGATGTATTCACGATAGTCAGGCTTTGACTCCCGCATATCGGCAGGGATTTCCGATTTCAGGAGAAAATCGTCACCGTCGGCGTAGTAGTCGTATTCAAACCTTCCGTTCTCCGCGGTACTCACATACGCCAAGTGAACATGTTTCAGGTATTTCTCCTGGGCGCGCAGCCCAGCCACCCCTTCCGTCTTGAGACGGTTCAAGAGCCCCTGGTCAACCTCCTCCGCAAAAAGTGAGACCGAAACAAAAAAAGAAAAAAGGAGAATCCCCAAAACGATCTTACGCATGATGACCAAGCCTCCATGAGTGGACACAGAGCTGCCTAACGCATCGATGAGCTGGCTAACGCATCGAATATACATCACCCCTAAACAAAAGTCAAATTCAAAATCGGAATCAATAAGAAATGCTCCACCAAAAAGAAAGGCGACTCGCTTTAATCGGTTTCAGGCAGGCAGATTTCGAGTTTTCATCCCGGCGGGGCGAACGCGGCGATGATGGACGGCTCGGCTCGATCAACGGCGGCGAAAGTACGCCGTTATGAGAGCGTCAAAACAATAACGCCCCTTCAAAAGCAGGTCGGCACTCAGCGGCGAAAAACCGAAAGCGCCACCCGCCCGAAAAAATCCCCCGCACCGTCTTAAGAACAGTGCGGGGGATTTCTCTCATACTCCGCAAGGGAGGCGGGTTTTATTTCATTCGGCCTTCTTGCAGCAGCATTCCTCTTTCGCTTCGCCTTCGATCTTCTCGTCACTGCAGCCGCATTCGAAGAAGCGCCAGACGATACCGGCGATGATCGCGCCGCAGATCGGAGCGATGATGAACAGCCCGAGCTGATCGATCGCCCAGCCCTTAACGAAAACCGCCTGCGAAATACTCCGGGCGGGGTTGACGCTCGTGTTGGTGATCGGGATGGTGATCAGGTGAATCAGCGTCAGGCAGAGACCGATCGCCACGCCGGCCAGACCGGCGAACGCTTTCCGGGCAGTCGCGCCGAGAATGACGATGAGGAAGATGAACGTGCCGATCCCTTCGGCGAGGATCGCGGCGGTCTTATCGAACCCGGCAGGGGAATGTTCGCCATACCCGTTCGCGGCAAAATCGCCCAAATCCCTCCCGCCGTGGGTCAGAATGAGCGAAAGGACGTACGCCGCCAGGATCGCGCCGGCAATCTGCGCGATGATATAGGCAACCATGTCGCAAAACTTCATACGACCGGCCGTGAAACAGCCGACCGAAACCGCGGGGTTCAGATGGCACCCCGAAATCGGACCGATGGCATACGCCATCGTCAGGACGGTCAGACCGAAGGCCAGCGCGACGCCGAGCCAGCCGACCTTTTCGCCGGCGAAGACCGCCGTTCCGCAGCCGCCCATCACCAGCCAGAATGTTCCGATGAACTCCGCCAGACATTTTTTACTGCAACACATGATAATCACCTCTTTTACGATGTCACCAATTGTCCCGGGCTCTTTAGAACCGCAACAACACATTACGACTCTCCGTTTCTATCGATACGATCAGCCGGTAATCGGCTGGCCGTTGATCCACTGATCCATTCGTTTGGCGTATCCTTCGGGAGAATACGCGTTTTCCTCGTAGGAGACCCAGCCGTTGTATCCGATCTCCTCGATCGTGTTCCGCACATCGGCCCAGTCGATCGTGCCGGTGCCGAACCCGCAGAACCCGTCGAACATTGTGTTCGGGTTCCCCTCCTCGATCGCGAAATCTTTCAGATGGAGTTTCGCGATCACATCCTTGCCGAGCGCACGGAGCCACTGGCTCGTCGGCGCGTACTTGGCGTGGTTCCCCATATCGTAGTAGGCCTTGACCCAGAGATCGTCGAATCGACGGACATAGGCGGCGTAGATTTCGGGCTGGAGCCAAAGGTTATTCCAGACGTTTTCGATCGCAATGATCACGCCGTAGTAGGCGGCGGCGGGAATCAGGTCTTCCACAGCTTTGGTCACGATCGCCGAAGTACGGTTATGATCGTCAATGTAAGCCTGGTATTTGGAATTGTCGCCATCCACGACTTTGGTGATTTCAAGGGTGTCGGGATCGAATTCGATCTTCAGATCGCCCGGATTCGGAATCGGATACCCGGTTCCGTCGAGTTTGCCAATCCGGGCGGGAACCAGCAGGATGGTATCGGCGCCCAAAAGAGACGCCGCGCGGAGCGCTTTACGGACCGATTCCTTGCTCGCTTCCAACTGCGCTTCATCCCCTTCGTTGAACGGCATATCCCAACCGCCGCGCATGACCGAATGAACGCGAAGACCGTAGTCGTCGGCCAACTTTTTGCTCGCCTTGATTTCGTCATCGGACATTCCCCAGCTGGTAACCTCGAATCCCTCGAAACCGGCTTCGGCATGCGCCTTCACGTTCTCTTCGGTCGGCTTCTCGCAGATAAACGCCTTATGCAGTTCGGTTTTAAAGGTTTTATCGGTAGGCGCGGCTTTCAGGGCGCCGGCTCCCATCGTCGTCAGGGCGGCCCCCATAGCGGCCGTAGCACCCAAAAACCCGCGTCGTGTCAGTTTGGAATTCATCATCGGATCTGCTCCTCAACTTCTGTAATGTTCGATAAAACCGTTCCCCGTCAGAACCGGCGCCTGCCCCGGCGCGCCGAAAAAACCGCATCGGCAGAATCCCCGATTCGGGTCTGTCAGGAGAACGGGATGAAAACGCGGGCTATTTTCACCCGCCCCCCCATTTTATAAATCGGACTCCTACTGAGTTCAAGTAGTTTCGTTTATCCATTTTCACGGATAAACATGAAAATGAGGTTGGGATTATCCGAATAATCTCAGCGGAAACGCGCCTAATGACAAGAAGACAAGACAAGGCGGGGCGCGTCACCGAGCGCCCCGCGCAATCTGAAAAATCAGTTCAGAATCGGCTGACCGGCGAACCAGCGGTCCATCATCCTGCCGTAATCGGCAGGAGTATAATCGGTTCGGCACTCCTCCTCATACGAAACCCAGCCGTTATAGCCAACCTCTTCGATCGTATCACGGACGTCGAACCAGTCGATCGTACCGGTTCCGAACGGGCAGAATCCTTCCCCCATCGTGTTTGGGTTCCCCTCCTGAATCGCGAAATCCTTCAGGTGAAGTTTCGCCAGCCGCCGTTTTCCCAGGACGCGGAGCCACCGGCTCGTCGGCGCGTACTTGGCGTGGTTCCCCATGTCGTAATAGGCTTTCACCCACAGATCGTCAAACTTTTCGACGTAGGCGGCAAAGATTTCCGGCTGGAGCCAAAGGTTGTTCCAGACATTTTCGATCGCGATGATGACTCCGTAGTATGCCGCGGTCGGGATCAGTTTCTCCACCTCGCCGAAGATGAGTTCGGCCGAACGGTTATGCGCGTCAATATACGCCCGATACGGGGTGTTGTCGCCGTCGGCGACACTCGTGATTTTGAGCGTTTCCGGATCGAACGAGATCTTCAGTTCTCCGGGATTCGGAACCGGAAGTTCGGACTGCCCGCCGATCCGCCCGGGAACCAGAAGGAGGGTGTCGGCGCCGTAGCGGGAAATCACCTGGATCGCGCGGCGAAGCTTCTCCTGCCCGGCGTCACGGGTCGCAGGATCCTCGCTGTTGAAGTCCGCGCCTCCGCCGATCATCGAATGAATCCGTAGCCCGTACTTTTCGGCCAGACGGATATCCGCCTCAACCTCAGCGTCGCTCTGTCCCCGGTTGGTCAGCTCGACCCCCTCAAACCCGGCGTCGGCATGTGCCTTAAAGACTTCGTCGCTCGGTTGAAAAGAGATAAACGCCTTATGAAGTTCGGTCTTGTACGATTTCGGCGCGGGAGAATCGGCCTTCACCATTCCCGCCGTCGAAAGGGCGGCTCCGAACGCCGCGGTTCCCTTGAAAAACCCCCGTCTGGTCATCTTCTCTGTCATCGTTTTTTCTCCTTTGGTCGAGCGCATTTGTCTGCGCGGTATCTTTCGCCGCCGGAATCCCGGTTCGGCGCAATTCGTTCTTTCACCTCCCTTCTTATAAACCAGAATCCGTCGAATTTCAAGAGGTTCCTTTTTCCCGTTTTGGAGGTAAACTTAAGACAGCAAGGAATCAAGTACCTTTCAAACCGTACCAAAAGGACGCAGAGGATGAGACGACGCGACTTTTTGAAATGTGCTTCCCTGGGCTTGGCCTGCGGCGGCCCCCTTTTCGCCGCCGACGATTCGACCGAGACGCTTCTCTTTACGGGGGGGAAGATCATCACCTGCGATCCGGCCTTTTCACTCGCCGAGGCGATGGCGATCCGCGGAAACCGGATCCTGGCGGTCGGCGGGCTCGACCGTGTCGCCGCGGCGGCAGGGAAAAGCGTCCGCCGAATCTACCTGGACGGAAAAACGATGATCCCCGGTCTGATTGATTCGCACCTGCACCCGATCATGGCGGCGGATTACGAATTCGACCACACGGTTCCGGAAATCGAGACGATCGACGACCTTTTCGCCTTCTTCCGAAATCGCGCCGCCGAACTTCCCGAAGGGGACTGGATCGGAATCGACTACATGTTCATCACCCGCCTTCGCGACCGGCGCTATCCGACCCGCGAAGAACTCGACGCCATTTCGGAAAAGCACCCGATCTACTTCAACACAGGGCCCGACATGGTCTTGAACACCGCGGCGCTGAAACGGCTCGGATTCCTCGACGGCGCTGCGAAGATCGACGTCGGCCGGATCGAGACCGCACCCGACGGAACGCCGACCGGTCTTCTTCGGAAGGTCCCCTCGATGACCCCGCTGATCACATCGGCGACCGAGGCGTACAAGAAAAACGGATCCGTTCCCCCGGAACAGCAGCCGTTCGTTTCCCCCTCCCTGAAGATCGCTTCCCAGGACGACCGCCGCAAACGCCTGGCGCGGCAGCTTTCCTGCTATAACTCGGTCGGGTTCACGACCGTCTCGCCCCGCGACGAATACAACGGCGATATCGAGCTCTGGCGGACGCTCTATACCGGCTCGCTCGGCGTGGGAAGCCTAACCTGCCGATGTCCGGTCATGATGAACGTCGACCAGGGACTTCCGATCGGGGAAATCAACGCTCGCCTCGACGAGATCGTCGGTCTGGGTCTCTCCCGCGCAAGCGACGAGTTCTGGCTCCAGGGAATCAAGTTCTACATGGACGGCGGCATGCTGACCGGCTCGGCGAGATTCCTCGAGCCGTACGGAGTCAGCTCGATTTACGGGATCACCGACCCGGAATACCGGGGGATCCTCTTTATTGACGCCGAAAAGACCGCCGACCTGGTTCGCGCCGTTTTCGATCACGGACTCCAGCCGACCGCCCACGCGGTGGGGGACGAAGCGGTCAAGACACTCGTCGAGGCGTATATCGCCGTTTCACGACAGCGGTCGATCCGAGAGTTCCGTCCCTGCCTTTCGCACGCGAACTTCGTTCCGTTCGACCTGATCCCGAAAATCGCCGAAAGCGGGATCGCGCTCGATATGCAGCCGGCCTGGCTCTACATGGACGGCGCCACCCTCCTTGCGCATTTCGGACAGGATCGGCTTGCCCACTTCCAACCGTACCGCACACTGATCGACGCGGGAGTGCCGATCGGCGGAGGGAGCGACCACATGCTCAAGATGGAGCCGCAGCGCTCGTCGAACCTCTATTCCCCCTTCTTGGCGATCGAAACCATGTTGACCCGCCGCGCCCGATGGACCGATGAGGTGATCCATCCCGAACAGCGAGTCACCCGTGAAGAGGCGCTTCGCTTCTATACGAACTGGAACGCCTGGCTTCTGAACCGCGAAGACGTTCTCGGAAGTCTCGAACCGGGAAAATACGCGGACTTTGTTCTCCTCGACCGCGACATCTTAACCTGTCCGGTCGAAACCGTCTCTCAAGCCGCGCCTCTCGAAACGTGGCTTGACGGAAAACCCGTTTGGCAAAAGTGAGGTAATCACAAGGAAAAATGCGTAAGATCCTAACGAAGTATTTGTTGGTCTGGCTGACCGTCGTCTGTATTATTTCATTCTACTGGACTCGGATTCCGGGAACCGGCCGATTCCCCGACCCATTCGATTTGAACGGGTCGGAAATGAAGTTACTGATCTCGCTGGCAATGCTGGTGATCGGTTCGCTCCTGCCGCTGGACGAGGTTAAAATGGTGGCCAAACGCTGGCCGCTCATCATTGCCGGCACGGCGATTCAGTTCACGTCGATGCCGCTGTTGGCCTTCGTCGCGGCAAAGATCTTCCACATTCAGGACCCCTACTACACCGGCCTGATCCTGGCCGGCGCGGTTCCCGGCGCGATGGCGAGTAACCTCCTGACAATGCTCGCCGGGGGGAACACGAGTTACTCGGTCGGTCTGACGACGTCGGCAACCCTCTTTTCGCCGATCACGATCCCCCTTCTGCTCCGTCTTCTCCTGGGCGCCGACGTCGCGCCCGATGTCGCGCCGATGATGCTTGACCTTCTTCTGACAGTCGTCGCGCCGGTCGCCGTCGGGTTCACCCTCTCGCGTATTTTTGCGTTCTGGAACAAATGCTCCCAGGCAATCGGCGAAGTGGTTGGAAACATCGTCATCATCTGGATCATCTCGGCAGTCGTGGCGGTGAACCGCGGCGGGTTCGGCACGAACATTCTCTTCCTGATTCCGCCGCTCATTTTCCTGAACCTGGGCGGGTATTCCGCCGGAATGTTAGGCGGCAAACTAATCAGGCTCGACTCGCGGATGTGCCGTGCGCTCCTCTTGGAAATCGGAATGCAGAACGCCGGACTCGGCGCGACGATCGCCCGTAACTACTTCGCCGACAAACCGGGCGCCGCGCTCTGTTGCGCGCTCTACACGTTCGGCTGTATGTTTACGGGGATCCTCGTCGCTCAGGGATTCCGTCTGCTCGACTACCGCCGCGCCAAACTCGTCGGCGCCGCTGAACTCCCCGCCGAGACAGAACCGAAAAACGAAGACCATCCCAGCTGAAATTTCACGCCGTCATGGACGAAAAAAACGCCTCGTTTAACGCCGGAACCTGTCTGACCCGGATCGCCGAGAGGTACCCCGATGCCGTCGCGATCGCCGAACCGATCAAACGGGGCAAAAAAACGTTGCGCGACCCGCGGGGCGACCGTCTGTTCAAGACGGTCACCTTCGCCGAACTCGATCGGCGGAGCGACGACGTCGCCGCCGGACTCCGCGCCGCGGGTCTGACACCGGGGATGAAGATTGTCCTGATGGTTCGGCACGGGATCGACTTTATCACGCTCGTCTACGCGCTCTTTAAAGCGGGAGCGACCCTGGTTCTGATCGATCCGGGCGGCGGGATGAAACAGGTGGTCGGGTGCCTGCGCGCCGTCAACCCGGACGGATTCGCCGCGATTCCCGCGGTTCAGACCGCCCGAGCTCTGTTGGGGTCTGCGTTCCCCCACGCAAAACTGAACCTGACCGTCGGCAAGACATTCTTTCCACGCCGTCTGACACTAAAGAAGATTCTCCAACGGTTTAAAGGGAGCGCGCCAAACACCGCGCCGGTCACCCCCGACGCCCCGGCGGCGATCGTCTTTACCAGCGGATCGACCGGCCCGGCGAAAGGGGTTCTCTACACCCACCGTGTGATCAACACCCAGGTCGTCGAAATTCAGAAGATGTATCATATCGAGCCGGGAACCGTCGACCTGGCGGCGTTCCCCTTCTTCGGTCTCTTTAACGCGGCGATGGGAAGTCTGACGGTCATCCCCGATATGGACACCACTCATCCCGGCGCGGTCGACCCGGCGGCTTTCGTCGAGGTTGCGAACCAGTGGCAAATCACACAGTCGTTCGCCTCTCCCGCCGTCTGGCGGCGGGTCGTTCGCTACTGCCGCGATACGGGAAAGAGTATCCCGACGCTTCGCCGTGCCATTTCGGCGGGTGCGCCGTTCCCCGCCGACCTCCTTCCCGATTTTCTGGCGATTCTCCATCCCGAAGGGAACGTCTTCACGCCGTACGGTGCGACCGAATCGCTCCCCGCCGCGTCGATCGGCGCGCGGGAGATCCTTGCCGAAACCGCCGCCGAGTCCCTTCTGGGGAAAGGAACCTGCGTCGGCCGGCCGTTTGGCCGGATCGAATGGCGCGTCATTCCGATCACCGACGGGCCGATCGAAACACTCGAGTCGGTTCCCTCTCTCCCGCCGGGGGAAATCGGCGAACTGGCGCTGACCGGTCCGCAGGTGACGCGCGAATACGTAACGCAAAAAGAGGCGAACCTCCTCGCTAAGATCCGGGACGGACAAGGGCGGATCTGGCATCGGATCGGCGACGTCGGACGGCTCGACGAACAGAACCGATTCTGGTTCTGCGGACGAAAGGCGCACCGGGTCGAAACGCCCGAAGGTCCCCTCTTTTCCGTCCCGTGCGAGACGATCCTGAACCGGCATCCCGACCTGGCGCGAACCGCCCTGGCGGGGATCCCTTCCGCCGAGCCGGGATACCGCGAACCGGTAATCTTCCTGGAACCGAAACCGGAAAAGTTCCCCCGCACCGCCGCTGAAAAAGAAGCGCTCGTCGACTCGGTCCGCGCCATGGCGGCGGCGTCCCCCGTCACCGAACGAATCAAACGTTTTCTCATTTTGGCGCAGTTCCCGGTCGACGTGCGGCATAACGCGAAGATCAATCGCGAAAAGCTTTCCGCCATGGCGGCAAAGATGCTCGGCGCTCAGGATCGGTAAATCAAAGAAGCGAAATCAAAAAGCACGGCGCGCTACTTGCCCTCGGGAATCGCGGTCACCACGTCCGTCTTCATTCCGCGGCGAAGCGGACGGAGCGCCGGACGGACTCCGTTCAACTCGGCCTTTTCCGGATCGGACAGAAGCGAAAGATCGCGCCAGGCAAACGTTCCTCCCGCCGGTTGATAAGAATCAATCAGTTCAAAATCCGCCTGCGGAGGAGTGGCGATCTTGTCATACACCGGCGCTTCTTCAAACTCACTCAGCCCGTCGGCCGCCGGTTCGGCGCCCGATTCGACCGCGGTGGGGAGAAGCTCGGTTTCGGAGGGAACAAAACCATTTTCCGCGGGCGCGAAATCGGTTTCAAAGGACTGCGGCGTACGGCGGGTCGGCGTCGGATGGATGACCGGATAGAAGTGGAACAGAAGCGCCGCGGCAATCGCCGCGCAGACGAACGGCAGAAAGATCCCGCGCTTCTTTTCGTCCGGCTCGACGGTCTCGACTTCCGGCTTCTTTTCCGCGGAGATGATTACCGGCGCGTGAAGTTCAATCGGTCTCGGCGTCTCTTTCGGCCGCGCGGCGGAGGGCGCGCTGCGGGACGTTTCGAACCGTGAAAGCTCATCGTAAGAACTTTCACTCTTCCCTTCCGACCCGCGGCGCGGCCGGAAAAACGAAGAGAGCATCCCCGGTTTACGGCGAGGCGGAGCCGGTTTTTCCTTAACAGGTTCTCCGACCTGATAGGCGCGCTGCCGACACGATTTCGGCGCGCTGGTCGGCTCTTCCTGGAAGAGATGCAAAATCTGAGCGGTCGACGCCGCCTCGTTTAAAAGAAGTTTCGAATCCTGACACGCCTCCTCGTAGCGCCGCTGATAATCGCTTTGCGCCGAAGGCTCGTCGAAGTAACCGGCGATAAGGTTCGGGTCGGGAAACGAGGTATCGAACGGATCGGCGGCGTTCAGTTGCGGCATATCGGCCGCCGCATCCATCTTATCGCAGAGTCGGCGAAGATCATCCCCGCCGCCGAAATGCTCAAAGAGCTTCCGACGCTGCTGCGGATTATCGCGGCATCCCGCCAGAGCCAGCCCCTTGTGAAACAGAAAACTCATCGACGACCCGAACCCGAACGATACGGACAACAAGGCGGAACGACCGCCTCAAAACGCGTTTCTTCCGATGCCAAAAACGGCTCGGCAAACGACATTTCCGCCGTCGTCCCGTGAAACGCCCTTGATGAACGGGGAATCATCGTCTTTTTCGCCGCTTGAATCAACGGTAATTTTCGAATATTCTTTGTGGGAAAACGGAAAGTGGAGAAGAACAACGCGAAACAAAAAGGGCCGATGCGTCTTACTCGACTCACCGGCCCCTCAATCGTCAGGTTACCATTTCAGCTCTCCGGGTCCCCCCATCAGCCTGGTCATCTCTTCGATTCGCTCCAGGGGAAACGGCGGCGAAGATACGGGCCTCATGGCGATCGACATGAGCTTCATCGGATTGTCGTCCGCTGCGACGCGGTTCGAACTGAACGTCCCGCAATATTGGCAGCGATGGATGACCGCCCATTCGCCGTTGTTCCGAACCCAGACCGCGACCGGTTCCATGACCCCGCCGCAATCGGAGGCGCGGTCCCCCGGACGGTTGTCCACGTGCTTGTCCGAAAGGCAGTAGGGACAGTGGTTCCGATGATCACTCCCGGA
>JAGCAH010000042.1 GCA_017652805.1 Thermoguttaceae bacterium
CGGATAGGCCCGGGAAAAATGCTCGGCGAGGGAAACGGCGATCTGCGCGACCGAAAGTGTATGTTCCAGAAGTCCGCCGGGATAGGCGTGGTGGCCGGTTCGCGACGACGACACCGAAAGAAGCTGCTCGCGGTGTTCTTTGTATATACGAAGAACGAGCCGTTGGAGCGGGGCGCCTTTGGTGATCTTTTCTTTGGCAAGGGAAACGATTCTGTCGTAAAGAATGTCGGGGTTCGTTGCCGCCGAAGGAAGACCAAACCGGGGGGGAATCCCTTCTTCAAAGTCTTTTTCCTGCGCCTCGCGGATTCGGAAAATCTGAATCTGGGGACCGTATTTGGTAATACTATACGAGGCGTCGAGCTTGTAGAGCGCGCCGATCTTCCACATGTCGCGGCATTCGGCGAAAAGAGGGGAATCTTCCCAGAGAACAGCGTTGACCTGGCGGCTTGCGTCGCTGAACAGAGCGCGAAAATACGGTTTTCCCTCTTTTGTTTTCCGCTCTTCCCGTTCGAGAAGACTGGCGAAAAAGACCCCCCGCTGGTTATTCACCATTTCGGAAAGGAGGGTAAGTGAACGATTCTTTAAAACCATTTCCGGCCCCGTTATTCTTTCGTTTACTCTCTCACACCCACGATAAACGTGTCGCTGACCGGGGGGAGTGTGACGTGAAGCTGTGTGTAGACGACACCGGCGCCGTCGGATGCCGCTTCGCCCGCGGCTTCGGCGGTTTCGCCGGTGCGGGGGTTCCAGATCTCAAGCGTTTTGAACCTGCCCCGGAGTTTCGCGGTGAACGCGGCGGTCTCGTTCGACGAATTCGCCAGGTAGTAGACGTCGCGTCCCCACTTGACCTTGTGTACATACTGGCACATTCCCTCGATCGGGTAATCCCAGCGGGGAACGACATTGAGCGTCGGCATCACCGTTCCCTCGTCGGGGATCAGGTCGACGTCGGGGGAGGGGAGAAGGCGGTTGACCGCCTCGCGCATCGCCTCGTCGGTCGGCCGGGGAAGGAAAACAGCGCGCCACACGCCGTTTTCTGTCTTCTCGACCGGCGCGTCATACACAATCGGATTCTTCGGCTCGCGGCGGTAGAATCCCGTCAGGTTGAACTCGCGCACGCGCCGGAACGATTCGGGCAACACGATGTCTTCCTGTCCGGTCAGAATGGACGGACGGAACGCCTGGGTGGCGGGATCGATCCCGAAAATCTCCTGTATCGCGGCGCAGACCTCGCCGTCGGCGTCCCCTTCGCTCGAGCGGGAGGGAAGGCGCGTCGTGCCGAGGACTTTGCCGCCGGCGCGGTAAAACTCGAGAATTTTTCGCATGTTCGACGCCGAGATGACGTCGGCGCCAGTCAGGACGATCATCTTGAACTCTTTGAAGTCGCGCGCGTTGTTGAGGCGGAGAATCGCCTCGCGGTCTTTCTGTTCGACCGTGCATTTTGTGTCGAGCGTCTCGGGATGGACGTAGAGGAAGTCGCGGTAGATCTTCGAGGTGAGCGTCGCGCCGACCTCCATGTAGTCGGTCTCTTCGGGAACGAACAGACCGCGCGGGTAATCCCCCTTAATCGGATAGCCGGTCAGCCAGTCATACGGAAAATGGTACCCGGCCTGAAGCGCGTCGATCGGATAGACGACCGCGACGTCCTCGACGGTGCGGGCGTGGCGCAGAAGCGTGCAGCAGCGGCTGACCCAACTGCCGTAATCATTAAGGCCGTCGGCGACCGCGGGATTCTGCCACCCGATCACCGGATCGATGTAGCAGTCCCCCGGATCGGACCACGCCCCGTGCGGAAGGATGAAGTTCCCGCCCCGCGCGAAAATCTCCATCAGCGCGCGGTACATCATCGAAGTGTCGAATGTGTTGTTTCGATAATCGCCGTAGACCTCGACCGCCACGGTGTCTTTATCGAAATTTTCGGCGGCGCTGGTCGGAACCTTAAAGCCGTTCCGTCCGTGCCCGTAATAGTGAATCGAGTCGAACAGGGGAACGTCGGAATAGCGGTGCGTCAGCATCGGATCGTTGCACATATCGATCGGGCCGATGGTGTAAGGTCCCTGCGGATGGCCGCTCGAAAGGACGCCCCGCTTTGCCGTCCATTCATGTACCACTTTCGGATATCCCTCCGAAAAGAGACGGGCGCGGGTCGCCCAGAGACGGCATCGGGCGCTGGGGGTATCGTCGCCGATCGAATAGAAGAGCGCGGGATAGTCGAGCGCCGGTTCGCGGTGATACATCTTGCGATACATGTCGTTAAAGCCGAGGGTCCAGTTCCGATCCCCCTGCGCGCCGGCGGCGGGCAGATCGTCGAAAAAGATCATCGGCATCGTCGTGCCGAACGCCCCGGGGAACCGTTTGTCGATCTGGTCGTAGGTCAGGCTCATGAATTTTCGCACCGCGTCGGGCGAAAGATAGTCGACGAATCCGAACGGATCGGGGGCGCAGACGAAGACCATCGCCAGCCATTCCCCCTCTGGAACGTCCCAGACGAGCCTGTTCTCCCGTATAGCGCCGCTGATATCGACCCGTTCTTTCGTTTTGGCGTTCATCGCGACTGCTGCCTGAAGCACGCCGGCGTTGACGCCGTACACGATGCGGTCGGAAAGGGGAATCGGGATCTCGGCCTCGAGGAGTTCCGGACCGGTCACTTTCCACTCATACTTGTCGAGGCGTTTGGTCATTGCGTCGGGGAAACGCTTCTGAAGCTGGCCACCGGCGGTTCCGCTCGGGAAACCGATGTCGTCGTAAAAGACAATCTTCATTCCCGCCTCGTCCGCCTGACTGAGCATATAGCCGAACGCGTCGAAGTATTCTTCGGTCAGGTATTTCGGCAGGGTCGAGTCGACCGGCAGAAACGCGTAGCCGCCGAACCCGTTTTCTTTCCCCTTGAAGATCATCTCGTGGATCAGTTCCCGCGAGAGCATATCGTTCGTGTGCCAGAGGGGCACCCCGCGCAGGGGGAGCGGATCGCCGGGAAGAAAATCGGGCGCTTCGCGAAACAGCTCCGCCGGGTCAACCGCGGCGTCTTCGGACGGAGCCGAAGCCGCGCAGACGAAACAGAGAGAAAGAAACGCGGCGACGGCGCCTCCGAATAAACGGGAGAATCTCATCAAAACGCTCCAGTCTGGCAGACAAAAAGATTATTCGCCGGGATCGGAAATGACCGCGGCGGCACAATGGCAGAGAGAGACGCGTCAGAGGTAGACCCAGTCCGAGGCCTTCTCTCCGGGAACGCCGAAATAGACTTTGCTCTCCGGCTGGATGTTGGTGTCACCCGGTCGGAAGAAATTGAGTTTTAGGGTTTTCCGCATCACTTTGCGGCCGGTCAGCGGAACGGTGTTTTCTTTGTTGTAGGCCTTGACGCTGTCATCGTACCAGCGCAGGGCGTTGGTCAGACCGCTGATGTAGACGGTGAAGTTATTAACACGCGGGTCGATGTCGGTCCAGGCGGCGATCCCCCAATACGTCTCGCCCGGGGCGATATCGATCGCCGGGAAGGAGACCGAAGTCTGAAAAGTCTGATTCGGGTCTTCGAGCGCCGCGATCCGCGTCAGCGCCAGGGGGAGGAACTGGTCGTACCACGCCTTGGCGGTTCGTTTGGTGTCCTGCGCGCCGTAGAGACCGTCGGTTCCCCGCTCGTAGTCAAGGTTTCCGATCAGGTCTTCCGACGTCAGGACGAAGCGGGGCGTGAACCGAACGGTACCGCGCGCTTTGATTTCTTCATCGGTGAGCTTTTTTTCGCCGCTGACCAACGGCTTCGGATCGCCGAGCGGCTGGAGTTCATACGTTTTGACGCCGTCGCGATCATCTCCCTCGTTGACCTGCATCAGTTGGCTGGTTCCGTTCAGGTAATCGATATTGTTGATGACGTAGATCCCGTCGAGATTGTTCGATTTCTGCTCATGGGCGACGGCTTCGACCCCGCGGTAGCCGGGGGAATAGACGTCGCTCAGTTTCTGACCCGAGACGATTTCGGCATGGTCGTCCGAGCCGTCGTATTCCCCCTCCTGACGGAGGATGACGTTGATCGAATTATCCACTTCATACTCTTTGGCGCTCGAAACGCCGCTGCCGACGAACTGACCGGTGTTGGTGACCGAATAAACCATGTACCAGACGATTTTGCGATCCATCTGCCCGTTTTCGTTCGGGAAATCGATCGGAATGAAGCGGATCGGCTTAAAGCTGAATTCCAGACACCAGACCTCTTTCGAGAAGTAGACGTTCCGGGCCCAGTCGAACGAGTGGTCGTCTTCCCCCTGAGCCTCGGCGGCGATTTCGGGGATGTCGGACCACTGGAACGTTTCGCTGTAATTGATGAATGGGCGGATGGTGGTCATCACCCCCGGCGCCATTTGGCGCGGTTCCTGCGCCCGGACGGCGAGCGTGGCGACCAGACCGAGCATGAGACAACATACCCGTAAAATGAGTCGATATCGGTAATTTTTCATCGTCTGCCGTGATTTGCTCGAATGGATCGAAATGACACTCTTCCCCGACCCCCATTATAATATGAACCGGCAAAGCGAGTCAACTCTTCGCGGTCGTCTCTCTCCCTTTTTCCCCTTTTTCCCTCTCTTCTTTGGGCAAAATCAGAATCTTTTACCAAATTGACCTGGAAAAGTGCGTAAGAAAAGAGTAACCTTCCCGCGGGAAAAGATCTCCGCCGCGGAGACATTCCGAACGATTCACCCCGTTTTTCCGACCATGACCGAACACGATCCCGCCGAAGATGCCGACGTGACGCCGGGTCGGACCGTCCATCGACCGGTTCTCTTTCACGAGGTACTGGACGCGCTCTCTCCCGAAGCCGGTGAAATCTATCTGGACGGCACCCTGGGAGGCGGGGGACATTCGCTGGCGATTGCCGATCGCGTCGGACCGGGGGGTCTGGTGATTTCGATCGACCGGGACTCAGCGGCGCTCGACCGCGTCGAGGCGCGCCTGGCCCGCGAGGCCGACCCGAATCGGGGAGTCGTACGGATGGCGCAGACGAACTACGCCGATTTTCCCGCCGTCCTGGAGATGCTCGGGATCGAAAAGGTCAACGGCTTTCTCCTCGACTTGGGGCTCTCGAGCGACCAGCTCGCCGACCCGTCGCGCGGATTCAGCTTCAACGCCGACGGGGATCTCGATCTGCGGTTCGACGCGACCGAAGGGGAACCCGCTTGGCAGCTCCTCGCGCGCCGAAGCGCCGAAGAAATCGCCGATATCATCTTTCGCTACGGCGAAGAGAGATTCAGCCGACGTATTGCGCGGGAGATCGTTCGCCGCCGTGAGGAAGAGCCGATCCGCCGTGCGTCTCAATTGGCCGAAATCTGCCGGAAGGTGATTCCGGCCCCGCCCGGGCGCGATCGTCAGCGGATCGACCCGGCCACCCGAACCTTTCAGGCGCTGCGGATCGCGGTGAATGACGAACTCGGTTCGCTCGAACGCTTTCTACGGCAGGCGCCCGACTACCTCCTTCCGGGGGGGAAGATCGCCATCATCAGTTTTCATTCTTTGGAAGACCGGATTGTCAAAACGGCGTTTCGCGACGCGCCGGGACTCGAAGTCCTGACGCGCAAGCCGATTGAGGCCGGTCAAACGGAACAGCAAGAGAATCCGCGCGCGCGGAGCGCCAAGCTCCGGGTTGCCCGACGGGTTCTCTGAACCTGTAACACGAGGAACCCGATGAAAGATCGTTACGACAATTTCTTTGACGCTCAACAGGATCCGTACGAGTACGACGCGGACGACGAAAACAACGCTGAAGAATACGAAGAGGACGAGCTTGAAGACGAAGAATCGCCCGAAGATGACGACGAGTCATACGAGGACGAGGAACTAGAGGACGACGAAGACGAGCCGGACGACGAAGAGTACGCGGAGGAAGAAGAAGAGGAAGAAGAGGTCCCGGCAGCGCCGGCGGCCTCGTCCCGTCCCTTCGGAAACAGTCTGAACATTCAGCTCAACGATCGGAATCGTCCCAGTAATAATCACAACAATCAGAGTTCGGCCGGTCGGCCCGGCGGTTCTGCGCCGCAGAATCGGCCGCAGGGAGCTGACCGCGGAATGGTCTTTAAACAGGTCAGGCCGGCGACGCCGGCAGCGGGCGGCTACACGATGGCCTCGGCGCGGCCGGAGACGCCGAATCAGGCTGCTCGTCCCGCTCAGGCTGCTTCTCCGGTCAGAGAAACTCGGAAAGACGAAGATTCGCGGGCCTCGGCGGAAGGCGGACGTTTCGTCGAATCGCGGAAGTCGGACGCGGATCGGATTTCATCGGACGACCGAAACGAGTTCGAAACCCCGAAAAAGGGTTTTTTCTCGAGGCTCGCGCCATGGAATCGGATGAAATCGCACGACGCCGAAATCGAGGACGAGACGGTCGATTCCAAAGAAAATGAGGCGCTCGACGAACAGCTCGTCGAAGACGACGTCGAACGTCCCGGCCGTTTCCGCCGGTTCCTTTCGTTCTTCTCGCGTTCTTCGGCCGAGAACGAGGCCGAAGAAGACGAAGACGCGGAAAGCGGAGAGGACGACGCGTCGAAAACAGGGGTGGCGCGTCTGGGCAGAAGAGTCTCAAAGAAATTCTCGTCCCTTTCGAACCGTGTCCGGGGACGCCTGCGAACCGGCGAGTCGCTCGACGAGTTCAAAGAGGAGCTTACCGAATCGGAAGAGGACGACGGAGAACGTCCGCACGGCCGATTCCGGCGCCTGGTCAAAATCGGAATGATCGGCGGCGCGGCTGCGCTTCTCATTTTCGTCTGCCGGACGGGATACCGGCACCTGACCGGATCGGGGAAGAATGCCGATCCGGCCTCGGCGGATCTGGCCTCTTTCGACGGCCAGGGAAACGATACCCTGAACGGTCTTTCGTCCCGCGCCGATTCGGGCGGGCTCGAAACGACGCCGCTCGAATCGATCGCCGAAGGATTCGACGCTCTGGGGGATAAAATTTCCGATCAGGTCGACTCCCTCGCCGGTCAGGTCAATTCTCTTTCGGGGAAGGTAGGCGAAAAGATCGACTCGGTCACCGCCGAGCTTACCTCGAGCGCGAATAACGCGCTCGACACGCTCAGCGATGACCTTCTGGCGAACGACGACTTCTTGGGCGACGATTCTTCCGGCGGCGATTCGCTTGACGCCGCAGGCGCGGCCGTGGGCGCGACGGCAGGGGCCGCGGTGGCCGCCGGAGTGGCGGCGCTTTCGGGAAAAGAGAGCGCGTCCGACGACCAACTCGATTTCGGTTTCGACTCGCCGGAGGAAGATCCCCTTTCGGTTTCCGAAACGACTCCCGCTTACGGCGACAATCAGGGAAGCGGCGGACTCTCTTTCGATCAGCTTAAAGAGAACCTCGCCGATGCCGGAGAGCAGCTCAAAGACGGATTCAAATCGGGGGTTGAGAAGGTCGACGACTCTCTGAAAAAGGCGGGGGAAAAGACCGGCGAATTCTTTGACAACGCCGGTCAGAAGTTAAGCGGCGCCGCGCAGGATTTTAAAGACGATATGGCCCAGGCCGGCGAGCAGGCACAGGATGCCGCACAGAAGGTCGGCAATTGGGCGAGTAATACATACGACGCCGCCAAGGAAAAAGTCGGCGACGCCGCCGCAAACGTGAAGAGCGGACTGAGTCAGGCGGGAACCCAGGCACAGGACGCCGCTCAGAAGACCGGCGATTGGGCGAGTAATACATACGACGCTGCCAAGGAAAAAGTCGGCGATGCCGCCGCAAACGTGAAGAACGGACTGAGTCAGGCGGGAACCCAGGCGCAGGCTGCCGCGCAGAAGGTCGGCGATTGGGCGAGCGAAACTTTCCAGGCTCCGGCGGGAGGCAATTCTGTCCCGACCGCCGCGCCGCAGTCAGCCGCCGGAGCCGTTCCGGCCGCCGCGCCGCAGTCGACCGTCGGAACGCTCCAGAGCAACGCCGGTCAGACGCAGGGGCTTTCGCTCGGCCAGCGAAATCAGAACGAACCCCTCTTCCTCGAAACCTCGAATCAGGGGAAGAGTGCCGCCTCTTCTCTGGGGGGGAGCGCCGACCAGTTCCGGTCGGCCTCGACCGCCGTTTCGGGCGGACGGAACACTCCCCTGGGCAGCAGCTCATCCCCCGCGGCGGGCGGAAGCCTGGGCGCCGCGTCCCTTACGCAGGGCGGAGGCGATACGCGAAGCAGTCTGGGAAACACAACTTCCGCCGCTCCTCCGGCGTCGAACAGTCTGTCGCTTCAAAACAACGCTCCGACAGGCAGCGGTGTGACCGGCAGTCTGGGAAATACGGCGCAGTCTTCACTTCCGGCTCAGAGTAATACGATTCCGCCTGCCGCCCCGGTGAGTACCGCTCCCGCCGAAATTCAGGACGCGCTGGCGCAGGAAGCCGCCGCCGCCCGTTCGGCCGCGGCACAGCAGGCCGAGGTGGTTCAGGGACAGACCCCCGCCGAGACTTTTGCCGCCGAGGCCGATCTTTCGATGATCGGTTTTGAGGCGCCCCGCGTCGAGGACGGCGCTCCTCTTTCCGACTCCCTTTCCCCCTTCGGAGGCCAGTATTCCCTTCCCGAAGAGACGGTTCCCGCCGCCGATCTGAGCGCGGCTGCCGTCGGCACCGGACAATCGGCCGGCGGAGCTCTCGCCCCTCAGTCGGACCCGCAGCTCTCGACCTCCAACTACAATTCCGCGGCTCCTTTCGCCTTGACGCAGACCAACAACGTTGCTCAGGCGGGAACTCCTCTTTCGGGGAACAACTTCCCGGGCGCCGTGTTTCAGGGTTCGGAGTATCGGCAGTACCGTACCAAAGATGGGGATAACCTGATCAAGATCGCCGAAAACGAACTCGGCGACGGAACCCGCTGGGCCGAAATCAGTAAACTGAATCCGAATATGAACCTTCGCGGTCGGCTCGATGAGGGTCTGATCATTCTCCTCCCCCCGAAAAACAGCGGGAACTGACCGAGTTTCTTCCGACGGGTCTATCGAGCGCGGGTCCTTCCTTTTTGGGTCGGGCTCGCGCTCTTTTTGTTTCCCGGCAACTGGAAGCTCCCTGAAATTTCGGTTATAATACCTCGTGCGCGTCGGACGCCGACGCGATTTTTCGTTGTCGGATCTGGGATATGGTTCAGAATATCAAAAATCGAAAACTCTGCTTTTGCGGAAAACTCGCCGGGATGTCCAGGAAAGAGGCTGAAACGCTCGCCCGCGGCGCGGGCGCGATCGTCTCGTCGGTTCCGCGCGGCGACGTCGATCTGATCGTCGTCGGCGAGGCCGCCTCTCCCGGAAGGGCGTTGGGAGAACTGCAGGAGACGTTCGACGAGGCGCTCCGCGAGGCCTTCGAGTCGGGACGCCTCGAAACGATCACCGAGACGACTTTCTGGCAGTGGCTCGGTCTTCATCCCGAGACCGACGGCGCGCCCCCCCTCTACACTCCGGCAGCGCTGGCCGAATTGACCGGTGTGGCTGCGGCGGCGATCCGCCTCTGGTACCGGCTCGGTTTTTTAAAGTGCGAGAGCCGGGTCGGGAATCTTCCTTATTTCGCGTTCGAAGAGATCGTTGCCGCCAAACGTCTGAAAGCGCTTTCCGAGGCCGGTTCCTCCCCCCGTCAGATCGCGCGGGCGATCGAGCGGCTCCAAAAGATGTTCCCGAACGACGAGCGGGTTCTTCTTCGTCTGAGCCCGACCTCCGACCCGAAAAAAATCCTCTATGCCGACGGAACCTCCCTTCGGGATTCGGGCGGGCAGTCGTTTTTCGATTTCGACCGGGCCGAACCGGCTCCGGTGCTCGAGGAGGACGACGCGATGCCGCGGCTCCACGACGCTTTTCGCACCGATGACGACCCGCCGAGCGCCGAGTCCGTTCTGGCCGAACTACCCAACCGCGATCGCGACGAAGCGATCGGGCGGAAGGTGATCGACCTCTGCCAGCAGGCGTGGCAGCTGGAAGAAGCGGGCGACCTCGAAGGAGCGGTCGCCTCGTGCCGCGCCGCGCTCCTTTTGGGGGGATTCGACACCGATATTTCGTTCCAGCTGGCCGAACTCTTGGCCGCTTCGGGAAACGAGCAGGCCGCCCGCGAGCGATACTATGCCGTTTTGGAGGCGGACGGCCGCAATCTGGAGGCGATGATCGGTCTGGCGCGTCTTCTCGACCGCGTCGGCCAGTGGGCCGACGCGTCGGGGCTCTATCAGGCGGCGCTTGAAATCGACCCGGACTACGCCGAGCTCCACTACCACTTGGGGGAACTCCTCACTCGAATGGGAGAGTCGGCGCGGGCCGAAGAACACCTTCTCCTTTTCCGGTCCGCCGCGCCCGACTCTCCCCTGATGGAAAGCGCGGATCTTCTTCTCCGCCGGATCGGCGGTTCCTCCCGCTGAGCGCGCGGGCGTCCTTCTCAAAAGGGGACGGCCATGCCGCCCGCCGCGCGGAAACCGGCCTCTTTCCCCCTCTCCCCTCCCGGGGAAAGACCCTTTTTATTTGCCTCTGATAAGGTATAATGAGGGCGGAGTTTTCTCTCTCGACGCCGGGGATCTTCTTAATTTCCGGCCCGGTCCGTTCGGAGAGGAGCTCGCGGTGCCTGAAATTCCCCTTTTTCCCTTTTCGGCGGGGGACTCAGACCAGATTCTCTACCACTTTGAAAGGATGTTTCTATGCTTTGGGAAGTCGACATTTTCGCCGCCCCCGGTCAGCTTGACCGCGCGGCCTCTGATACCGTCTCCGACGCGGCCGACATGGGGCTCTCTTCCGATCTGACGGCTGTCGCGGCGCGGGGTTACCTGATCGAAGGAGATCTCGACGCCCCTCAGGTTGAAAAGCTCGCCGCGCTCTTTCTGGCCGACCCGGTTGTTGAACGGACCGTGATCGGCCGGGTCGGGGATCCTCGGCTCGATCTCCCTCCGGGTCAGACGACCGCCCCCGAGCCGATCTACGTCCTTCCGAAACCGGGTGTGACCGACTCGGTCGCCGACAACGCCCGCAAGACATTTCCCCTCTTCGGCGTCGTCGCCGAAGGATGCCGCACGTTTAAGAAGTATTGGATCAGCGGGGTCACCGATGCCCAGCGCGACCTGGTCGCCCATAAGCTCCTGGCCAACGACGCGATCGAACAGCTCGTCCGGGGAAAACTCCCCTTTACGAGACTCCAGGTCGGCTCCCCCGGTACTTTCAATCTGCGGACTGTGGCAATCCGCGCCATGTCGGAAGCCGAACTCGAGACCCTCAGCAAAGAGGGGCAGCTCTTCCTCTCGGTCACCGAGATGAAGACGATTCAAAACTATTTCAACGAACTCGGCCGCGACCCAACCGATATCGAGCTTGAAACGATCGCCCAGACGTGGAGCGAGCACTGCTCGCACAAGACTCTCGCCGGTCGGATCACCTATTCCGGACCGGAGGGGGAAAAGACGTTCAACAACATGTTGAAAGAGACGATCTTTGCCGCCACGGTCGAAATCCGTAAGAATCTCGGGCCGAGCGACTTCTGTGTGTCTGTCTTTTCCGATAACGCCGGGGTCGTGACGTTCAACGACGAATACAACGTCTGCTTTAAGGTCGAAACACACAATCATCCCAGCGCGCTGGAACCGTACGGCGGCGCCAACACGGGGCTGGGGGGCGTGATCCGCGACCCGATGGGAACCGGAATGGGGGCCAAGCCGGTCTGCAATACCGACGTCTTCTGCTTCGCCCCGCCCGAGACCGACGTCGACGCGCTCCCGCCGGGAGTTCTCCACCCGCGTCGGATCATCAAGGGGGTCGTCGCCGGAGTTCGGGACTACGGGAATCGGATGGGGATCCCCACGGTCAACGGAGCGGTCTATTTCGACAAGCGCTATCTGGGAAACCCGCTCGTCTACTGCGGGAATATCGGTCTTATCCCGGTCAATATGTCGTTCAAACACCCGCAGGCGGGGGATCTGATCGTGGCGATCGGCGGCCGGACGGGACGCGACGGGATCCACGGCGCGACGTTCAGCAGCGCCGAGCTGACCAGCGAAAGCGAAACCCTTTCGGGGGGCGCGGTTCAGATCGGAAACGCCATTACCGAAAAGATGGTTCTCGACGTGATGTTGGAGGCGCGCGACCGAGGGCTGTATAACGCCGTGACCGACTGCGGCGCGGGCGGCTTTTCGAGCGCCGTTGGAGAAATGGGCGAAGAAATCGGCGCCGAAGTCGAATTGGACGCCGCACCGCTGAAATACGACGGTCTGAGTTATACAGAAATCTGGATCAGCGAAGCACAGGAGCGAATGGTCTTCTCGGTTCCGAAAGAAAAATGGAATGAGTTCAGAGAACTCGCCGAAAGCGAAAACGTCGAGGCGGTCGTTCTTGGCGAATTCAAACCGACCGGCCGACTCGTTCTCAACTACAAGGGGATCAAGGTTGCCGATCTGCCGATGTCGTTCCTGCACGACGGCCGTCCGCCGGTGATCCGCAGGGCGGTTTACGCGCCGACTCCGGTCGTTCCTCTTCACGTCCGCATGGCCGACGATCCTTCACCGGCGCAGACGACCCTTTCGGCGGGGATCGGTACCGATGACTGGAACGCCGATCTCGACGCCGTCCTGGCTTCGCTCAACGTCGCCAGCAAACACTGGGTCGTTCGTCAGTACGACCATGAAGTTCAGGGGGGAAGCGTTATCAAGCCGCTGGTCGGCGTCTGTAACGACGGTCCCGGGGACGCGGCGGTTCTCCGTCCGCTCGTTTCGTCGCGCCGTGCGCTGGTCGTCTCGTGCGGAATGAATCCCAACTACGGCGATTTCGATACCGCCGACATGGCCGCCTCGGCGATCGACGAGGCGGTCCGCAACGCGGTTGCCGTCGGGGCCGACCCGGCAACGATCGTCCTACTCGACAATTTCTGCTGGGGGAACACCGACCGGCCCGAAACGCTCGGCTCGCTCGTCCGCAGTGCGCTGGCGTGTTACGACGTAGCGGTCGGGTTCGGCACGCCGTTCGTCTCGGGAAAAGACTCGCTCAATAACGAGTTCCGCGACTCGCGGACGGACGAACTGATCTCGATTCCTCCCTCTCTTCTGATCAGCGCCATGGGGCAGATGCCCGACGCCGCGTCGGCCGTTTCGATGGATCTGAAAGAAGCGGGGGACTCGCTCTACCTCGTCGGCGAGACGAAGAACGAGCTGGGGGGGTCGCACTTTGCGCTGGTCCGCGCTCTCAGGGGAGGGAAATCCCCATCGGTCGACATTCCCCGCGCGCGCCGCACCTTCTACGCGCTCCATCAGGCGATTCAAGAGGGGCTCGTCCGCGCGGCGCACGATCTTTCGGAAGGGGGCCTCGCTGTCGCCGCCGCCGAAATGGCGTTCGCTGGAAATCTGGGGGCGGAACTCTGGACGGAACATCTTCCGGTCGATTTCATTCCGGGGGATCGTGAAAAACTCGCCGTCGTCCCGGGTGTGACGGCCGAAAACGCCGCCGACCTCGTCCGTCTCTTCAGCGAGTCGAACTCGCGTTTCCTGGTTGAAGTTCCCGCCGAGTCCGCAAGCGCGTTCGAGGCGATCTTCGCCCGGGCCGATCTTCCCCTCTGCCAGTTGGGGAAAGTAACCGCGTCGGATCGCCTGGTGATTACCGGCGTCGACGGAAAGAAACTGATCGACCGCCCTCTGCGGCAACTCAAAGCGGTCTGGCAGAAAGCGTTTGATCTCGGAGGTGACTATCAATGACGAATACAAAACCGAACGTACTGGTTCTCCGCGCACCCGGTACCAACTGCGATGTCGAAACCGCCTACGCCTTTGAGCTGGCGGGCGCCAAGGCCGAACGAATCCATATCAACCGGCTCCTCGAGAATCCGGCGCTTGCCGACCGGTTCCAGATTCTCTGTTTTCCGGGAGGCTTCAGTTTTGGGGACGACGTGGCGAGCGGACGAATCCTTGCCGCGACGATTCACCATCACCTGGCCGACACGGTTCGCGCGTTCCGCGACGCGGGGAAGCTGATTCTGGGGATCTGCAACGGTTTTCAGATCCTGATCAAGTCCGGGATTCTGATCGACGAAGACCAGAACGGTCTGCGTGCGACCCTTACCTGGAACAGGAGCGGCGTCTACACCGACCGTTGGGCGCGTCTGGTCGTTGACGGCCAGAAGTGCGTCTTTCTGCGCGGGGTTCGGGAACTTTATCTGCCGGTGGCTCACGCCGAAGGACGGTTTGCCGCGCGGAGCGAAGCGGTTCTCGACGAACTCGAAAAGGCCGGGCGTCTGGCGCTGCGCTATCTTCCCGAAGACAATCCCAACGGCGCGGCGCGCGACGTGGCGGGGGTCTGCGACGAGACCGGACGCGTCTTCGGCCTGATGCCCCACCCCGAACGTCACATCGACGCGACCCAGCACCCCCGCTGGACCCGCCTGGCGCCGAAAGAGCGTGCCGCGAAACCCGAAACCGCCGGGGACGGCTTCGTCCTCTTTAAGAACGCCGTGGAATATTTCCGGTAATCGAAGGGAGCTTCAACACAATGACATCAAAAAAACGCAACATTCTGGTCACCAGCGCGCTCCCTTACGCGAACGGTGAAATCCATATCGGCCACTTGGTCGAATATCTCCAGACCGACATTTGGGTTCGGTTCCAGAAACTCCGCGGACACAACTGCCGCTACTTCTGCGCCGACGACACCCACGGTACCGCGATCACGATCAGCGCCCACAAAAAGGGGATCACCGAAGAAGAATTCATCGCCGGGGTGAGCCAATCGCACCGGGCCGATTTCGCCGCGTTCGGGATCGAGTTCGACAACTACGGCTCGACCAACTCGCCCGAAACACGCGCCTTCTGTGTCGAAATCTGGGACGCGATCCGCAAGGCGGGACTGGTCGAAGAGCGCGAGATCAAACAGCTCTATGACCCTGTCGCTCAGACGTTTCTCGCCGACCGCTTCGTCAAAGGAACCTGCCCCAAGTGCGGACGTGCCGACCAGTACGGCGACAGCTGCGACTGCGGCGCGGTCTATTCGCCGACCGATCTGATCGACCCGGTCAGCACGCTGAGCAACACGACGCCCGAACTGCGCACCGCCACCCACCTCTTCGTCGAAATCGAACGGGTTCACGAATTTTTAGACGACTGGGTGACGAATTCCGGCGCGCTTCAGCCGGAAGTTGTCAACTATCTCAAAGGGCAGTTCCTCTCCGACGCGCTCTGGCCGTGGGACGTCTCGCGTCCGGCCCCCTATTTCGGGTTCGAAATTCCCGACTCGCCGGGGAACTACTGGTACGTCTGGTTCGACGCGCCGATCGGCTACATGGGCTCGACCCTCCAGTGGTGCAAGAAACAGGGCGAAGACGTCAACTTCTGGTGGAAAAATCCCGAGACCGAAATCCATCATTTCATCGGGAAAGACATCTGCTATTTTCACACACTTTTCTGGCCCGCCATGCTCAAGAGCGCCGGATATACACTTCCGACGAAAGTACACATCCATGGATTCCTGACGGTCAACGGCGAGAAGATGTCGAAGTCGCGCGGCACGTTCATTCTGGCGCGCACCTATCTGAATCATCTGAATCCTTCATATCTGCGTTACTTCTTCGCGACCAAGACTTCGCCGAGGGTCGACGATCTTGACCTCAACTTCGAAGAGATGGAGGCGAAGATCAACGCCGATCTGGTCGGGAATATCGTGAACCTGGCGAGCCGGTCGGCGAAATTCGCCGCGGTCACCGGTCTGGGAGACGCCTATCCCGAGGACGGCGGGCTCTTCCGTCAGGCGGCGGACGTTTCCGAAGAGATCGCCGCCGCTTACGAAGAGCGCGACTACGGCAAGGCGCTGCGACACATCCTCGAATGCGGATACCGCGCCAACAAGTTCTTTGAAGACGCCGCTCCCTGGGCGATCCGTAAAGAACTGGCAGCGCTCGAAGCCGACCCGGCGGCCGACCCCGCCGCCCGCGACGCCGCGTTCAAGCGTCTGCAGGACGTGGCGACGGTCAGCGTCAACCTGTTTCGCCAGATCATCGTCTATCTCACCCCGATCCTTCCCGACTTGACGAAGCAGACCGAAGAGCTCCTCGGCTGTAAGATCGCATCGTGGTCCGACGTCAACGAACCGCTTCTGGGCAAGAAGATCGGCACCTACAAACACATGATGACCCGCGTTCCTAAAGAAGGGATCGAAGCTATGATTGAAGAAACCAAAAACCTGAACAAACCCGCCGACGCCGCCTCCGCCGAACCGTCCGCCGCGCCGGAAGAAGCCGCCGTGCCGGAGGTCGCCGTTTCCGATGACCAATGGAAGGATTCCGGCCAGCCGCTTCTCGACGAACCGATGAGCGATATGATCACGATCGACGATTTCCTCAAAGTCGACCTGCGGGTCGGCCGGATCGTCGAAGCCGAGCAGGTCGTCGAGGCGCGCAAACTCTTAAAGCTGAAGATTTCGCTCGGCGGGACCGAAACGCGCCAGGTCTTCGCGGGGATCAAGGCCGCCTATCCCGAACCGGAAAAACTGGTCGGTCGGCTCGTCGTCTTCGTGGCGAACCTCCAGCCGCGGAAAATGAAGTTCGGGCTGAGCGAGGGAATGGTCGTCGCTTCCGGTCCCGGCGGTCCCGACGTCTTTTTGACCTTCCCCGATGAGGGGGCCAAGCCGGGCATGCGCCTCCACTGAAAAGACGATGGGGTCTGCGTATCGGCTTCTGGCGGTTCTTTACGCCGTCCTGATCGGGGGGTGCCTCGGCTCTTTCCTGAACGTGGCCGTCTGGCGGCTCCCCGCCGGGAAGAGCCTGATCCGGCCCGCCTCGTTCTGTCCGAAATGCGGACATCCCATCCGATTTTACGATAACATTCCCCTTTTCGGCTGGCTCCTCCTGCGGGGGAAATGCCGCGACTGCCGTCAGCCGATCTCTCCCCGCTACCCGATCGTCGAATGCGCGGTCGCCGCGATGGGGGGAATCCTCGCCGCCCTCTTTTTTTTCGGTGAGCGGGGGGTTCCGGCCGGGATCTTTCACTGGGACGGGCTCGCCGGGCGATTCGCCCTTCTGGCTGACTACCGGAGCGGCGAAGCGTTCTTTTCCCCCGTCACGCCGGAAGGGACGCTCCTGGTCGGTTTGGGAGTGACCCTTCTGTGGCTGGCGCTTTGCTCATTCCTTTTGGGGCTGGCGCTCGTACACCTCGACGGACATCGCCTCTCCCCCCTTTGGCAGGGAGGGCTCCTCTGCGGAGCGATCCTCCTGCTCGGAGAAGCGGGAATTGTCCCCGCCGCTGCAACGGTCCTCTACTCCCTGGCGGCGCTCCTTTTCGGGCGCCGCCTAAACCGAGGAAAGGGACTGGTGTTTTACGTCCTGTTTTTTGTCACACTGACGGGGATCATCTTTTTCCATGGCATCTCAACAGAGGCTCTTTGACGACGACCCGGCGCCGAACCCGAAACGGGAAAAATCGCCGCGCGGCGAAAAGTCATACGATCAGCTCCCCTGCTGGAAAGCTTCGGTCGTCTATCAGGAGGGAGCCGAAGGCGTCTTTGACTATCGGATTCCCGACGACCTTCTTTCGCTCGTCCGACCGGGCCAGCGTCTCCTCGTCCCGCTGGGGGTCTCGAACCGAAAGGTCGAAGCCTGGTGCGTCGGCACCTCGTTCGGCCCGCCCCCGATTTCGGCCAAAGGAAAACCGGTCCGCTTAAAGCCGATCTCGAACGTGATCGACAAAGAGCCGCTCCTTTCGCCGAAGATGCTCGAACTGGCGCGGTGGCTTTCCAAGAGATATTTCTGCCCCTTGGGAACCGTGATGGAAACGATCCTTCCGGCGGGGGTGAGGAGGCAGGCGGGAACGCGGCCGACCACCGTCTGGCGCGTCGTCGAC
>JAGCAH010000043.1 GCA_017652805.1 Thermoguttaceae bacterium
CGCCGGAACGTTCCTGGCGCCGTATCTGTACGGTCTTTATTGGCGCGGCACGACTAAGGCGGGCGCCTACGCCGGGATGCTCTCCGGGTTCCTGACAATGAACGGGATCTACTGGTACCGCTATTTCGCAATCGCCCCGGCCGCTGCCAAGGGATACGCCCCGGTCGCTGCCACGATCGCGATCATTGTGCCGTTCGCGGTCGTTCCGATCGTCAGCCTGATTTCCCGCAGACTCCCACAGGAGATTGTCGAGAAGGCGTTTGCCAAAGAGGTTCCCTCGGCCGAGTAGCCGACGGACTTTCTGGTGATTTTAACCCGGCTCTTTACCGTAAGGAGCCGGGCTTTCTTTAGTTTTTCTCATCTTTTCTATCTTTCCTCTTTTTTGGTTTTGCGGGGATTCTCGGCGGTTTTCGGTCGAGCGACCAAAAAATTTTTTGAAAAAATTTCCGCAAAAACCGGTTTTTCTTTAAAGTCTCTCTTTACTTACATCTCCAAAATTGGAAAAATACCCCGCTTCTATTCTCGGACCGCCGCGGTTCGGGTGGAGTGTCCCTAATGCCGGAAAGAACTGAATCCTTTCCGTCCCCTTTGAGGTCGCGTTATGAGATTATTCCCGATCACGAACTTTATCCTCACCTCCGTCAGAAAAGCGGGCCGCGGAGCCTGCTGGGCGATTGTTGCCGCCGGACTTCTCTGCGTGCCGCTCGGCGAGTCGCTCTCGGCCGCCGGTCCTCAGCCGACAGGCGGTTCCGATGAAGAAGATCCCACCTATCCCGAAGTTCCCGACATCGACTCGATCTGGAACAGCGCCAGTCCGGCGCCCACGTATTACGGAGGTCTCCACGCTTCGGGGATCGGATTCCAATACTGGAATAACTACATGTTGATGGAGACCGTTTGGGAACGCCTGCGGAACGTCGCGCTGGTGACGTATAACGGTGAGGACGGAACTACCGGTTCCGGGCTGGTTCCGAACAACGGCGGGTACGGAACGGTTCCGGCGAACCAGATCGGCGATTATCGCTATTCGACCGGCGGGTATCCGACGGCGCCCTACGGTCCCGGCTACGCGCCGGGTTACGAGGAGGGGTATCCCGGCTATCAGAGCGGGTATCCCGTTTATCAGGACGGGATCATGATGCCCCAGCAGAACAACGCCGTCGGCATGGCGCCGCCGCTCTACCGCGGCCAGGCGGCCTACGGCGATCCGGGAACGCTGATCTACTCCCTCTGGGCGGGTGTTGTCGGCGGCAGCGGAAATGTGAAGGATCACGGATCTTCCCCCGGGTATAAAACGGAAGATGTCGGCGGCGTTATCGGGATCGACCTCTTCGGTTCGACCGACTGCCGCAGCGGCGTCTTCTACGCCTATCAGAACGCGGAACTCAAAGGCCGGGATCTGGCCTACGACTATCTGGATGTCCAAACCGGGACACTGCTTGACCCGACGGAGATCGTCGGCGAGGGAGAAGAAGAACAGTATTCGACTTCGTATGACTACACCGCCGATTACAGCGGCGCGTTTAAAGGCCATCTCAAAGGGCACAATCACCTAATCGGGCTCTATCACCAGTTCGGCAGCGAGTTCATCTACAACATTCTTACCGCCCGAGTCGGGTATAACCGGATGAAATCGCACTCGGCCATTTCCGAAATCGGAGCCGCGACGGGAACGGTCACCAAAACCCGTTCCGAATTTGTCGACGGGGTACTGGTTAACGAAAGCTCGAACGTTGAACCCTACGCCGACGAAGACATCGACGCCTATTCCCTGAACGCGAAATACAACGAATATCTCGGCGGCGTCAGCATCGAACGGGGCGCCAATTTAAAGTTCCTCAACGTCCTGACATTTACTCCCCGTGCGAATCTCGACTACACCTACATGTTCCGCGACAAGATCCGCGAGTCGGTCGAAGGTCTCGGAACGATCAACTACAAGAAGAAGAGCTATCACAGCCTGCGCAGCCAGCTCGGCGGTGATCTGGCGATCGATCTCTATCCGGGGGACGGGCATTTCCGCGCCCTCGTCCGCGGGGGGTGGATTCACGAGTTCCTGAATTACCACTACGGCAAGACGGCGCTGACCACGCCTTACGACGTCGGATGGGAAGTGAGAGGGAATCCGGCCGGCCGCGACTGGGCGGTGATCGGCGCCGGTGCCGAATGGGCGATTGTTCCGGGCTTTATGATCTTTGCCGATTACGACTTCTACAAAAACAAGTACTTGAAATCCCATTACGGCGACGTCGGGATGAAGCTGATGTGGTAGGGGTTCGGGTTCGTGTCAAGTATTCTTGAAATCGACTACCCTCTCCTCAAAGCGTGTCTCGACGCCGAACCGGGGGGGTGGAAAAACTTCGTTGACCGCTTTCTCGGTCTGGTCCTTCACACGATCGACCATACGGCGCGGCAGGGGCATGTGTCGCTCACGCGCCAGGAGCGGTGCGATCTGTGCGAGTCGGTCTTCCGCGCCCTCTGGCATAACGACAAAGAACTTCTGCGGAATTTCAGTTACTCCTCGTCCCTTTCGACCTATCTGGCGGTTGTCGTCCGTCGAATCGTGATCCGATTCCTCAGTTCGGCCGACGAAGATTAGGTTTCGGCGCGGTCGGAATCCTTTTGAAGAGATCATGTCTGTGTGACGGGAACGCGCATCAAGCCGCGGGTTTGCGTTGTGCAGAGGGAAGCGGCGATTTAGTTCTTTTTCTTTTTTCCCGCGTCCAGGACTTCACGCAGGTAGCAGCCGGTGCAGTTGTCTTCGAGAGCCGCGACCTCTTCGGGCGTTCCCGCCGCGGTCAGGTAGCCGCCGTTTTCGCCGCCGTCGGTTCCCAGATCAATGATCCAGTCGGCGGTTTTGATCACGTCGAGATTGTGTTCAATGACGATAACCGTATTTCCCAGGTCGACCAGGCGCGTGAGGACTTCGAGAAGTTTTCGGATGTCGCCGGAATGCAGGCCGCTTGTCGGTTCGTCGAGGATATAGAGGGTGTTCCCCGTTTCGACCCGCGCCAGTTCCGCCGCCAGTTTGATTCGCTGCGCCTCCCCTCCCGAAAGGGTGGTGGACGACTGGCCCAACGGTAGATAGCCGAGCCCGACCTTTTGCATCCCTTCCAAAAGACGCATGATTGACGGGTGGTTTTCGAAGAAGAGAGCGGCCTCGTCAACCGGCATGTCGAGGATGTCGGCGATCGATTTCTCTTTGTATTTCACGGCGAGGGTCTGTCGGTTGAAGCGCGTCCCCCCGCACGCGGGGCAGACGGCGTACATGTCCGGAAGGAAGTGCATCTCGATTTTGCGCATTCCCTGACCCTGACACTCTTCGCACCGTCCTCCCGGAACGTTGAAACTGAAACGGCCCGCCTTGAACCCGAGCCGCCGCGCGTCTTTCGAGCCGGCGAAGACTTTTCGGATTTCGTCGAAGAGACCCGAATAGGTCGCCGGGTTGCTCCGGGGGGAACGACCGATCGGCGACTGGTCGATCACGATCATCTTGTCGATTTGACTCGCCCCGCGGAGCCCTTTGTGACCCCCCGGTTTCGGCCCGACGCCGGAAAGTCGGCGTGAGAGGGCGGGGACGAGCGTTTCGGTAATCAGCGAGCTCTTACCGCTTCCGGAAACGCCCGTTACACAGATGAAGGTTCCCAGGGGGAACGTGACGGTGATATTTTTCAGGTTGTTCGTGGTGACCCCGTCAATGACCAGCGAACGGCTCTTGACCGTCTTGCGCCGTTTGGCCGGAACGGGGATCGATTCGACTCCGCCTAAGTATTTTCCGGTCGGCGACGTTCCGGCGGCGGCAATGTCGGCGGGGGTTCCTTCGGCTAAGATTTTTCCGCCCAGGAACCCCGCTCCCGGGCCGAGGTCGACGAGCCAATCGGCGGCGCGCATGATCGTCTCGTTATGTTCGACGACCAGAACGGTGTTTCCCCGCTTCTGAAGTCCCCGCATGGCATTGATCAGGCGGATGTTGTCGCGCGGATGGAGACCGACCGAAGGTTCGTCGAGAATGTAGCAGACCCCGACCAGACCGCTTCCCAGACCGGCCGCCAGACGGACCCGCTGGAGTTCGCCGCCGCTGAGGGTGTCGGCGGGGCGGTCGAGCGTCAGGTAGCCGAGCCCGACGCGGCTCATAAAGTCGAGCCGTTCGGTGATCTGTTCAATAACCGGTCCGGCAATCGCCTTTCGGTCGTCGGAAAATTCGAGACTCCTGAACCAGGCGAGCGCCTCGTCGACCGTCATCGCGACCACTTCGTAGATCCGCTTTCCGCTGACGGTGACCGACCGGGCCTCGGGGCGGATTCGGGAACCGTGGCAGGCGCGGCAGGTGACCTCGGCGCGCAGCGAAGCGAGGGCGCTTCGTTCCTTTTGACTCCGCGACGTTTCCCCCGCCTCTTCGAGAATGGCAAAAAGACCCGGAAATGCGTTCGGGTCGATCTTCGGCGCCGCGGCGCGGCGCGCCTTCTCTTTTCCGGTTGGGAGTCCCTTTTTATGAGGAGCGGGAGCGTCGTCTTCGTCCTCGTCGCCTTCGTCGAGGATGTCGATCGGCAGCTCGTCCGGCTCGTCCTGAGGGGCGCTCTTCTCTTCGCCGTAGAAGAAGAGTTCCAGCGCTTCGGCGGGCCATCGGTCGATCGGCGTCTCTTCGTCAAGTCCGGTTCGCCGGAAGAACGCTCGGAACGCCTCGTCATACAGTTTCTTTGTCGCGGCGGTCGCGAACTTTCGTGGGAGAAACGCGCCGTCGGCCGCCGAAAGCGTCCGGTCGGGAATGACAAGGTCGGGGTCGAATTCGTCGCATTTACCGACCCCGAAACAGACCGGGCAAACCCCGTACGGTGAATTGAAACTGAACGTCCTCGGCTGGAGCTCGGTGTAATGGATCCGGCATCGGGGGCAGAGATAGAGAGTGCTGAATACCAGTTCTTTCCAGAGGCTCCTCGTTGTTCCCTGCTCGGTAACCGTCCGCTCCTTTTCGAAAAGACAGTTCATCAGCCCCTGACCTGTTTTGAGAGAGAGTTTGAGCGACTCGAAAAGACGGGGACGGACCCCTTCGCGGATGATGAGCCGGTCGATCACCGCCTGAATGGTGTGGGGCTTTTCGGGATCGAGCGGCTCCATCCGTTCGATTTCGGTCATCTGGCCGTCGACCAGAGCTCGGGTCAGTCCCGCTTTGGCGAGCTGCTTTAAGAGCGGGGCGTGGTCTCCCGGTTCGGCCTTGACCATCGGCGCCAGAAGGATGACGCGCGTCCCTTCGGGGAGGGCGAGAATCGTGGCGAGGATCTCTTCGGGGGTTTGCTGACGGATCGGCTGACCGCAGTTGTAGCAGTGCGCCAGTCCCAGCTTCGCGTAGAGGATCCGCATATAGTCGTAGATCTCGGTCAGCGTGGCGGTCGTACTCCGCGGGTTCCGGAGGCCGAATCGCTGGTCGATCGAAATGGTCGGCTGAAGGCCGGTGATGACGTCGACATCGGGCCGCTCGAGCTGGTGGAGGAACTGACGCGAATAGTCGGAAAGGGACTCGACGTACTGGCGCTGTCCCTCGGCGAAAATGGTATCGTAGGCGAGCGAACTCTTCCCGCTGCCGCTCGGTCCGGTGATCACCGTGATCCGATTGCGGGGGATCGAAAGAGAGATATTTTTCAGGTTGTGAACCCGCGCCCCGATCACCCGGATCGGCGAGGGAGACGAACCCTGCGCGTCGTTTGTCCTTTCTTTGGACTCGGTTTTCTGCTTCGCCATCGACTTGCGGCGGGACGGTTTGCGCGTTGAAAATATCCTCCCGTCGGGGTAATCCCCCTACAGTGGAGGGTTAAAACGGTACTCTAACCTTTTTATTATTTGGGAGGTGCGATTTTTGTCAATGACCCCACCTTTCGACCGTGGAGAGCGGAGGGAGCCGAACAGCGCATAAAAAAGCGGCAAAGATGTTCAGAACAATCTTTGCCGCGAAGGGTGATTCGAAAAAGAGTGTTATTCGCCCCAGGTCGGCATTGGGCAGTTCAGATAGGCGGTCACGGCACGGATCAGTTCCCCCTCCCGCTCGGTGATTTGGCCGTCGGCGGAAATCAGGGCGTAGAGCGCTTCGAGAACCTTTTGACGCAGCGGCGCTTTGGCATGGCTCAGCGTGTTGAGCGCCTGACTAAACTCGGCGGGAGTACACGCTTCATTCGGCATGGGCGAACGGGGAAGCCCGAGCGACTCGACGGCGGTGACGAACGCCTTTTGCGCCGCCGCCCGGTCGTCGGTTCCGGCATAGGCGAGCATTGAGGCGACCCGGAAGAACGGATCGGCGATCTGATCGGGCTCTTCGAGCGTCTCGACCGGAGCGGGAACGAGTCGAAAATAGAGATCCAGGTCGTTGATGACGAACCCGGCGATGGTGAATTCGAGCAGATCAATCTGCCCGTCCGATTTCATCAGGGTCAGAATAATTTCCCGCAGCCGGAGATAGTCCGATTTCGGCATTGTCCGCAGGTGGGGGAACGCCTTCTGAACGATCGGAATTTTTACCGCGTCGGTGACTCCTTCGAGCTCTTTGGCAATCGTGCCGATGTTTTCGAGTACGTCGATCGAAAGGTTTTCACGCAGATACGCGAGTTCCTGCTCCCGCCTCTGGGGGGCGCTGTCGAGAAGGACCGCCAGAAGGGCGGCGGTCGCGCCGAAACGGTCATTGATTTTCTCTTCGACAGCGGGGGGGATATTTTCGAGGAGCGCCTTGGCGACGGCGATCTTCTCACGGGTGACATTCCCGGCGGCGCCGAGAATCGCCGAGACGACCGCGGCGCTCCCCGCGCCGAAGGCGTGCCGACCGAATTCCCCCATCGCGCGATCGAGGACTTTCTTCAGGTTCTCGCCGCTGTCGGCTTTCGGCGCCGGTTCCGGTTCCGGTGCTTCGGGATTGACCTGCCGCCCGATGGTCTCCGGGTATCTGCCGTCAAATTTCGGGTCGATCCGCCGAATCCGTTCGGTCAGATCTGGATGGGAATTAAAGATCCCCGAAAGGAAACTTCCGTCGAAGATATTTCCAAAAAAGAGGTGCGAGCCTTCGACCGCCTTACTGTTTGTCACACGGGCGCCGACGCGGCTTCCGATCTTTTTGAGCGCGCCGGTGATCCCCTCGGGATTCCGGGTGTATTGTACCGCCGAGGCGTCGGCGAGAAATTCCCGCTGACGCGAGACCGCCGCGCGGATGATGTTGGCGAAGAGCTGCCCGAGCAGGCCGATCACCAACAGACCAAGCCCGATGAGGAGAATCAGAACGCCGATCCTTCCTTTTCCTTCGACGCCGCTTCGGCTGACGGTGACGTTCGGAGTCGAGCGGAGGATGACATAGCCGATTATCGCGATCATTTCGAGTCCGAAAAGGATCCCGATCAGTCGCATGTTCAGCCGCGTGTCGTGATGAAGGATATGGCTGAACTCGTGAGCGATCACCCCTTCCAGTTCGTCGCGCGAGAGGTAGTCGAGCGCCCCTTGCGTGACGGCGACCGCACTGGTCGGTTCCGAGTAGCCCGCGGCAAACGCGTTGATTCCCGACTCATTCCGCAATACATAGACGTTCGGAACGTGAATTCCCGAGGCGATCGCCATCTCTTCGACGATGTTCAGAAGGCGTTTCTCTTTCCACGACGCGCCGCGCTGCTGGACGCGGACCCCGCCGTACATCTGGGCGATCCCGTCCCCGTCCATCCTCCTGAGCTGGGAGGTTTTATAGAGCGTCCCTCCGCCGATGATCAGGATCACGAGCGTCAGGTCGATCAGGATCAGCTCCGGATTGAGATACTGCTGGACGAATGCCTCGCCGAGGTCGTACCCCTGCGTGTAACTCCCGGCGTCACCGTCGCCGAATCGGTTTCCGTCAGACGCCGCGGATCCGTAACTTCGGCTCTGAGAGTCGTTGGTGCCGCGGATTTCGTCGGTCGCCAGAATGACGACGCCGGTGACCACGGCATGGATGGCCAGGAAGGTCAGAAATAACCCCAGAAGGTAGGAGATCACCAGACGGAATGTTTTTCGTTCGGCCTGTTCTTGATGCTCAAAAAAATTCATAACGCTCTCCAGAGATCGATTATTCGGTACAAGACGGTATCCCCCGTCTTCGGGGATTATACCATAAAATCGGCTCGAACATAGATGAAAAAGCGGCGCGACTTGAGGGGGGGCTCAGGGATACGCGGCCGCCGCCTCCGGCAAACCGTTGGCTCAAGAGAGAAGAGTCCGAAAAGGGGATCGCGATTGTCGGCGGCGAAGGGGAGAATATTCCGTTCGTGGGATTCCGGTTCACGGAATTCCGCTTCCCCAGCGCAGGTCGGGGCGTGCCGAAAACAGGATTCGGCGCGGTTGGCGAATACGACTAGGACACCGACGCGGCCGGCGCGTCCCAGTTCGGCATCGGGGCGTGGAAGCAGGCGGTGATGGCACGGATCAGTTCCCCCTCCCGTTCGTTGATATATCCGTCGGCATTCACGCAGGCGTAAAACGCCTCGAGCATCTTTTCGCGGAAGAGAGGCTTCCCCTGGGCGAGAACGTCCAGGTCGCGGCTGAACTGAACGGAGGTACAATCCTCTTTCGGCAGGAGCGACATCGAGACGTTCAGCGATCGGCAGAAGAGGGAGAATCCCCGTTCGCACTCGGCGCGGTCGTCGCTTCCGGCATAGGCGATATGCGAGGCGACCTGACGCAGTTGCCCGAAAACCTGGTCGGGGGAGCCGTATTTATCGGACCGAGGTTTGACGAGACGGAAGAAGACATCCAAGTCGCCGAAGACGAATTTGAAAATCGTAAATTCCAGAAGATCAACGTGACCGTCGAAGTTGATCAGTTCCAGGGCTGTCTTGCGGAGCTTCTGATACACTTCCGGCGGGAGAGCGCGCAGGAGGGGGAACGCCTTTTGAACGATCGGCAGCTTGACCGATTCTCCCGTGCCGACGAGCGCTTTCGCGGCGGCAACGACTTTTTCGAAGAGGGAAGGGGCGATTTGCGGACGGATATGGAGAAGTTCCCTTTTACACACTTCAGTATCGTTGTCGAGGAGAACCGCCAGGAGCGCGGCCGTTCCTCCTTCCGGGTCTTGCAGGAGGTCTTCGATCGGACGGGGAATCTCGGCGCGGAGGGCCTGCGCGACGCGAACCGGCTTTTTCTCAACCGGCCCGGCGGCGGCGAGTATTTCCGCCGCCACCGCGGCTCCGGCAACCGACCGGGCGTTCAGGGTTCCGGTCGGCGTTCCGCGCAGGCTTTCCGGCATGAACGGGTTGAGGGGACGGCGGGGGGTATCGGTCTTTTCGGTCACCTGAGGGATAAATTTCGGAAAGACCCCGTCGAAGTTCGGCTCGAGACGGCGGATTCGCGTGGTAAGGTCGGGGTGTGAGTTGAAGAGACCAGAAAAGAAACCGCGTTTGAAAATATTCGCGAAGAAGATGTGGGAAGCTTCCACGGCGTTGTTACTGCTGATACGCGCGCCGACGCTGCTGCCGATTTTTTTGAGCGCGCCGGCGAGCCCCTGGGGATTCCGGGTAAACTGTACCGACGAAGCGTCGGCGAGGAATTCCCGCTGACGCGAGACCGCCGAGCGGATGATGTTCGCGGCGAGCTGGCCGATTAGTCCGATGATCATAACGACCAGCCCGATCACCGCCATCGCCAGAGCGATGCCCAGGGTGTTGTTCTCCCTGTCGCGGCTGCGCGGCGAATAGTACGCGATTTCCCCGCCGATCCGCATAACGATCAGACCGAACAGCGCGATCATTTCGAGACCGAAGAGCACCCCGATCAGCTTCATGTTCAGCCGGGTGTCCTGGTTCAGCAGATGACTGAACTCGTGTCCGATCACCCCTTGCAGTTCGTCACGGGTGAGATAGTCGATCGCTCCCTGTGTGACGGCAATCACGCTGGTCGGCTGGGTAAACCCGGCGGCGAACGCGTTGATTGACGGTTCGTTCCTCATTACATAGACGCCCGGCGGGGTGACTCCCGAGGCGATCGCCATCTCTTCGACGATATTCATAAGGCGCTTCTCTTTCCAGGAGGCGCCGCGGGGGAAAACTTTTTCTCCTCCGAAGGAGCGGGCGATTCCGTCCCCGTCGAGACCTTTTAACTGAGAGGTCTTGATCAGGGTCCCCAGACCGATGACCATTGCGACAACCGAAAAGTCGATCAGAATCAGAAGCGGGTCACACGCCTTGTTCGCGATGGCGGTTATTTCGTCGTCAGCGTTGATCGGTCCCACGTCCCTCACCGCGCCGGAGATCGGAACCGCGATCACCGAGACGAGAAGATGAATGGCCAGGCAGACGAGGAATACGGCGATGATGTAGTAGAAGACCAGGCGGATCGTCTTCCGCCGCGCCTGTTCCTGATAGTCGAAAAAATTCATCGTCCCCTCCAATCAGCGGTTTCAGAGAGCCGCCGACCGGTCAGGACGCGGCTCCGCGTCGAAACGATTATACCATAAACGGAGAGAGGGAAAAACGACGGCGATTTCAGTCGGCGACCCGTACCACCGAACCCTGCGACAGGAGGATGTTCAGGTGCGTGATATCTTTGTTCGAGAAGATCAGTCCCCCGACTCCGGCGCTCTGCGTGCCGATATAGTCCGGGTGGTTCGTCCCCTGGAGTCCGAGGCCCCCTTCCAGCTGGATCCAGCAGGGACCGAGCGGATTGTTCGGGTCGCCACCGGCAATACGGCCGATCTGACCGTTGTCGAGCGGGCCGTTGTATTCGGGATTCTTGATTTTACGTTCTACGGGGAACTCGCCGCGGATCTGGGCGGCGCGCTGGGCGCACCCCATTTTGAACCGGCCGGCGTAAAGCCCGTTGAATTTCAGGAGGAGTTCCATCTTCGAGAAGGAGACTTCCGCCGAGACCGGGCCGTTTACGACTTTCAGCGTCTGTCCCGGCGGGAGCGGATCTTCCGGCTTGACGCGGAGCGAATTGATTGCCGCCAGGAATTCAGGGGTGATTTTGTGATCCCGTGCAATCGAGGCGAGGGTTTCACCCGATTGCGCGCTGTACTCTTCCCAGAGGATGAATTCGTCCGGCTGGTAGAAGACGCGGTAGGCGAGGCGGTCGAGCGTTTTGTTGACCAGTTCACGGTCGGCGGGCGTCAGTTCGGCGTCGTGGTTGCTGAGAATATCGTTCAGACCGAGAAACGATGCCGAAATGGCGCCGGGCCCTTCACTCCGGGCGACGAGCGAGGCGATCCGTTCATGCAGTTCGTTCTTCGGTTCGTTCTTCGGTTCGTTTTGCGGCGCAACGACGACCACTTCCTGATTGGCCGATTCGGGGAGAACGGCCGCACTGTCGGCAAGCGGCGACCGCGGAAGGGAGAATCCCTCTTCAATATGGCTGACCGATTTGATCGGCGAAGTCTGCGGGCGGGGCTCGCCGCGGACGGGGGAGTCGAATTGCTCTTCCCTCGCCGCGCCCCGGACGACCGGGTCGGTCGCCAGATCGGCGGTGGGGAACTCTTCGTCAGGGAACGGGTCTTCCCCGAAGCCGAGATCGGGGAGCGTGTCGCCGAATCCCGGGTCGGTCAGTCCCTTTTCGGGAATGAATGCGGGTTCTTCCTGAGGTGCGAACGATTCCGGCTCGTCGGCGGGAAGCCGGTTCGGCGCGGGGATCTCTTCCTGAATCGGCGCGGCGGGCGGTTCCGGGATCGTCTCGACGGAGGCCATCGGAATGAAGTTCTGCTTTTCGTTTCGCGGCGCGGCGGCCTGATTCCGATCCCTGAGGCGGCAGACGCCCCCTTCGCAGACGATGTTCGGGTCGGTTTCGGTTCGGGCCGCAGGCGCGGCGGCGGCTTCCGGAGCCGGGGCCGATGGCTGCTGTGGAGCTGCGAATTTATCGCTGATCACTCCACGGTCGGCCAGGTAGGTCCGAAGCGGAACCAACTCTTCCGGCACCCGATCCCAGAGGCTTTCCGGAATGACGGTGGCGACACCCAGAAGCGCAAACCCGATAAAAGCGACTAAAAATATTCCCTTAAAACAATCACCGATCATAATGGTTCTCGTCCAGAAGGCCGGTTTCGGAACGGCCGAACTCCTTTTCGGCCCGAACGTCAATTTCCGAAAACATCAAGCGGGGAAGGTTACTCTTTTTTGAAATCTTTTACCAGACGTTTTTTTGAAAAGAGCGCGATTTTTCGAAAAAAGGAGGCCGACGCCGCGCCATTCGGGCGGAGGGGAAAAAGGGAAGTATTTTCCGGCCTGGAAACGTGATTTCAGAGGAGTCCCCGGTCGGCGTACCATCGGGCGGTTCGGTTCACCTCTTCCTGAAGGTCGGCGACAGGGCGGAATTCGAGGAGTTTCCGCGCTTTTTCGGAATTGCAGATCCAAGGCCCGCCGAGCGCCTCGCGCGCTTTATCCAGATCGAGAGGAACATGGCGGCCGCACCGTTTGAAGATTTCGGCGACCGCCGCGAATGTCAGAAGGGCGAGGGGAGGACAGCGGAGAACCGGCATCCGTTTCCGGCCGACCGCATGGCCGAGCATCTTGCCGAAAAGAGAAAACTTGTAGTTTTCGGGATAAGAGACAAAGTAGATCCCCCGCCCCCGCTCGGCGGGGTCTTGGGGATCGGGGTCGGCGGAAAGGCGTTCCCCCGACTCGGCCGCCTTGATCAGCAGGGTCACCAGATCCTGCACATAGACGTAGGAAAACGGGTATTCGGCGAAACCGGGAATCCAGAAGACGGGGGAGCGTTTGGCAATCCTGAAAAGAGGGAGCGTGGCGGAATCCCCCTCGCCGAAGACGATCGCCGGGCGGAGGATAGTGATCGGAAACGACCCGGCGTAGACACGGAGTTCCATCTCTCCGGCGAGCTTACTCTTTCCGTAGGGGGAGAAGGGAACCGGCGCGTCTTCTTCGACCAGGCTCCGGTACTTTTCGCCGCCGACGCGCTGGGCTTTCGGGATTTTCTTTCCGGCGCCGGCGGCCGCCTGCGACGAGACCGACACGAGAAGCGGTTTCGCCCCGGTGCATTCACTGATCGCCCGGGCAACGTTCCGACAGCCGTCTCGGTTGATCGCCAGGAAGGCGTCGAGCGTGTTGGCGCTGATCACCCCGGCGATATGAAAGACGGTATCGACCCCGTCGACCCCGCGGCGAAGAGCGTCGAGATCTCGGACATCCCCTTCGACGAACTCGACGCCGAGCTCCTCCAAATGGGCTCGGCGCGAACTCTTCCGAACCAGGCAACGAACCGAAACGCCCTCCTGCCGCAACCGGGTGACCAGCTGCAGACCGACGAATCCGCTTGCGCCTGTGACAAAGACCTTCCGCATTGGCGAGCCCTCTGGGAGACGTCAGTTTTCCCCGCCGTCCGAGTCCGCGCTTGTTTCGGACTCGCCGAGTTTTTCGGTGAGGTAGCGTCGCACATTTTCAAGGTCGTCGATCGTCTCGACCGTCCCTTCCGGACCGACCAGGACTTTCGTACCGGAAGGAAGAGCGGTGAGCTCCTCCGGAAGGGGGGCAAACCCGGCATTTTCGGAGAGGGTGAGAGAGAGGACCGGCCAGGTCATCTCCAGGACGTCGACGATGCGGGCGACCTGTTCGGTCTCCTCATCGGTATTGATCCCGATGATTTCAAATCCTTTCGAGTTGAAATCTTTGTAGAGGGACGTCATCTCTTCGAGCATTTCGAAATATCCCTGATCCTTGGCCGACCAGATGTCGATCATGTAATACTTTCCGGCGAGGTCGGCGGTCGAGAATTCGGCGTTCTCCCCCCCGATTTTAATCCCCTTGATCTCGATCGCTTTCCCCTCAAGCACCGCCAGGTCGAGAATATTCTGCAGATTCGAGGCGACCTGTTTGAGGAGCGGGTTATCGGAGGCTTCCGAAGTGGCGATCAGATCCTGAAGGACGCGATTGAAGAGTTCCGGATCGTTGTTGTTCTTTCCGATCGTGTCGATCGTCTCTTTGATGTTCCCGACCAGGAAGCCGAGGAACGGGGTTTCGTTCATCTTCGCCTTGATCTTTTCGATCACCGCTTCGAAATCGGCGATCGAGCCGCCGTTATCGGCGATACTCCGGATCTGACCGATGTAAAGCGCGCCCCAGCCGCTTTGAACCAGGCGTTCGAGTCCTTCGACCTCGGCGGTTTCGTTGAGGGTCTTTTCGAGAACATCGTTATACGAAGGATCGGTCTGAACCTGCATCATCAGGACTTGGAGTTTGACCGTCAGAAGGCGGGTTTTCGTCTCTTCGCTTACGTCGCCGGCCAGTTCGCTGTCGAGGTAGTCGAGCATCTCCTGCACGGTGGCGGGGTCATTCTGAATTTTAAGCATGTAGCCCTGGATTTTCAGACCGGTCATCTGTTTTTTCAGCGTCTCGGACGGGTTGTCGGCGAGGTTTTTGTCGGCGAACTCGAAGATGGCGTCGATCTGGGACGGGTCGTCCTGCGCCTTCTGAACCAGGTTCGTCGCTTTGACGGCGTACCCCATCGATTTGAGGTCTTCCGAATCCTCTGCGAGAAGTTTGTCGGCGATCGCGTCGAGTTTGGCGAGTTTCTCAGGCGTCATTTTCGGCGCTCCGCCCGGCGCCTCGGCACCCGCCATCAGCGACTGGAGACGCATCTGATAGAACGTCTGGCGTGTGTCGGGGGAGAGGGGACCGGAGAGCGTCTCGTCGAAATACGCGTCAACTTCGGCGTCCTTCGACTCGTCCGACTGCGCGGCGAGCAGAAGCGCGGCGAGTTTGAGCTCCTGGGCCTTTTCGCGGACGCGTTGACTGACGTCGGCGTCATTGATGTAGCCGTTGAGGAATTCGACGAACTCGGCGGTATTCGGCTCATCGCTCCGAGCGGCGCGCGCGAACGCGTCCTGCGCTTTCAGTTCCAGACCGAAGACCTGGAGCTCGTCGGAATCTTTGTTCGCAAGGACTTCGTCGGTCAGCTCGGCGACTTTATCGAGCGCGGTCGGATCCCCCTGCCCACCGACGGTGATCGACTGGAGCTTCATCTGGTACGCCTGGATTTTTTCTTCGTCGGTTTTGGCGTTGGCGAGCATATCGCTCAGAACCGCCTCAAGTTCTTCGGCAGCGCCTTCTTCCCCCATCTGCGCGGAGACGGTGTAGGCGACTACTTTCAGTTCATTTGCCTGAGACCGCTGTTCGTCGGTGGCCGACTCATCGGCGAGAACCTTCTCGGCGACCTCCTTGTAAATCGACGAGATTTTTCGGAGCATATCGACCATTTCGTCTTCGGTCTTCGGCTGGGGGAATTTCCGTTCGATCCCGTCCACGAAGTCGAGGAGTTCGGCCGACGTGGCGTTTTCGGGAACCTTCAGGTCGGGGAGTTCCATTTCGGCCGCCTCGGCCTCGACGTTTTCTTCAAGAACGGCGACATCGGTCAGCTCGTCGGTGAGCTCCTCGGCGGTGTTGTCCTGCGCGGCGGCGAGGCCGAAGCTCAGAAAGAGCGCGGCGGCTCCGCCGAAAAAGATACTGGTCAGTTTAGACATTGTTACCTCGGTTTGTTTATGGAATGAACGGTTTTAATTTCTTCGGGAGGTTCGGAAGGCCCGATTGCGGTCTATTTTACCCAAACCTCATAAAAATAACAGAGAAATATTGCGGATTTCAGGGAAAATTTCTAAAATTACACAAACATAGGTGCCCCGAGCGGAAAGAATCCCCCGTGATGAAAGCGCGGAAAATGAAATGACTCCCGACCCGTCCTCCTTTTTTCCGGAACCTCTTTCGGACGACGCTCCCCTTCTTTTCCGCGAGGCGGGGGAGAAAGCCTATCTCCTCCTCAACCGACCGGCTCGGTGCAACGCGTTTTCCCTTCCCCTTTTGGAGGAGTTTCGACGCCGGCTTATTTTTCTGGAGGAGCGGAACGATTTGCGCGTCCTTCTGATTGCCGGGGCGGGGAACCATTTTTCGTCGGGGCTTGACCTACGCGAGGCCGCTTCGAAGAAGACACTCGCCGTCGATATTTCGTCCGATTCCTTTCCCCTGACCGACGCGCTCAAAAAAAGCCTTTTCGAACTCTTCCCCAGAGGGGAAAAGAGAGGGACGCTTGAGGTTCCGCAGGGGTTCCGAATGCCGTGGTTGGTCGTCGAGATCCTTCTCCGCCTTGCCGCTCTTCCTCAGGTGGTGATCGGCATCGGGCGGGGCGGCGCCTTTGGGGGCGGAGGAGCGCTTTTGGCCTCGTGCGATATCGTTCCTGCCGAACCGAGCGTTCGGTTCGGGTTTCCCGAATGTCGGCGCGGGATCGTCCCGACTCTTTTGCACCCTTTCCTCGAAAGGCGCGTCCCGTTGCGGGGGCTTTTGCCGTCCCTCCTGACCGGAAGGGGAATCGGTGCGGCCGAGGCGATCCGCCTGGGACTGGTCGACGAGGCCGCCGACGAGGGGGAAGGGGAAACGTGGGCCGAAGAGGCGGCCGACGAGGTTCTGACCGGCGCGCCCGAAAGGGTTCGCCGGACGAAGGAACTCTTCCGCGCCCCGACCCGCGACCTCGTCGAGCGGAGCGCCGTCGGACTGCTCCGCCACTGGGAAAGCTGGAACGAGCCGACCGCCGCCGAAGGGATTGCCGCCTTCCTCGAGAAGCGCGATCCCCGCTGGTAGTTTTTCTGTTCCGGGAACCGAAAAGGAAAATCTTTTTTCGGCAAATTTCGGTCAAATCCCCCCTTGTGGAACCGTCTGTTTTCAGTAATATATCTAGGTCAAACCGGGGTGATTGCGGTCGTTTTTTCGGTCCCGCCCGCATGTCGGGGGGGTCCTTGACTGATTGAGCAATCCCCCTATACTAAGCGAAACTGCTTTTTAGCCGGAGGCGTCCCTTCTAACCGCGCTATCGCGGTCGGGGTTTCCGGGGCAGTCCCGCTAGTGTAGCTCAATTGGCAGAGCAGTTGATTTGTAATCAACAGGTTGAGGGTTCAAGTCCCCCCACTAGCTCTGCCGGGGCGAAGAACATTTACATTCGATGCGCGCATTCTTTGGGGGAATTCCCGAGCGGTCAAAGGGGGCAGACTGTAAATCTGTTGTCAACGACTTCGGAGGTTCGAATCCTCCTTCCCCCATTCATTTTTGCTGCGGGTGTAGCTCAATGGTAGAGCCACAGCCTTCCAAGCTGAAAACGAGGGTTCGATTCCCTTCACCCGCTTCGGATGAACGGAGTCAGCCATTTTCCCGGTTCACGGACGGCCGGGGCGGCGGTTATCCGTCGTGTCTCTATGCGAAATCCGCCGCTCGTCGCGGCGATGATAGCGTACCGCTGGGCCGGACAAGGGGTGATCGTCCAGCTGGCGGTTTTGCTTTCCGTCAAACGATAAGCTGCTGTAGCTCAGTCGGTAGAGCGCGTCCTTGGTAAGGACGAGGTCATGAGTCCGAATCTCATCAGCAGCTTTTTTTATCGTTTCATACCGAAAGTTATAATCGAGTAGTTTTTCAAGGATCACCCCGACTGCCTAACCCAGGAGATTACTGCAATGGCAAAGGAAGTTTTCGAGAGGACTAAACCCCACGTTAACGTTGGTACCATCGGCCATATTGACCATGGCAAGACGACGCTGACCGCCGCGATCCTCGCAGTTCAGGCCGCCAAAGGGCTCGCCAAAACCAAATCTTACGCTGATATCGCCAAGGGCGGTACCGTTCGTGACGCCAGCAAGACGGTCACGATCGCGGTTGCGCACGTTGAGTACGAAACCGAGAAGCGTCACTACGCTCACATCGACTGCCCCGGTCACGCCGACTTCATCAAGAACATGATCACCGGTGCGGCCCAGATGGACGGCGCGATCCTCGTCGTTTCCGCCGCCGACGGCCCGATGCCCCAGACGCGTGAGCACGTCCTTCTCGCCCGTCAGGTCAACGTTCCGAAGCTGGTCGTCTTCCTCAACAAGTGCGACCTCATGCCCGACGAAGAACTTCTTTCTCTGGTTGAGATGGAAGTCAGCGAACTTCTTGAGTCCTACGGCTTCAACGACGTCCGCATCGTCCGCGGAAGCGCCCTGCCGGCGGTCAACAACCCGTCCGATCCCGAAGCGAGCGCCTGCATTACCGAGCTGATGGAAGCGATTGACTCCGAAATCCCCGAACCGCAGCGTGAACAGGACAAGCCGTTCCTGATGGCGGTCGAAGACGTCTTTTCGATCGAAGGCCGCGGCACCGTCGCGACCGGCCGTATCGAACGGGGCGTCATCAAGATGGGTGACGAAGTCGAGATCGTCGGTCTGGGTGAATCCCGCAAGACCGTCTGCACCGGCGTCGAAATGTTCAACAAGACCCTGGAATCCGGTATGGCCGGCGACAACGTCGGGCTTCTTCTCCGCGGTATTAAGCGTGAAGAAATCCAGCGCGGTCAGGTTCTTGCCAAGCCGGGCAGCATCACTCCGCACGTCGAATTCGAATCCGAAGTTTACGTCCTGTCGAAGGAAGAAGGCGGCCGTTCGACTCCGTTCTTCAGCGGTTATCGCCCGCAGTTCTACTTCCGTACGACCGACGTCACCGGTACCATCACCCTGATGGGCGATGTCAAGATGTGTATGCCGGGCGACAACGTCAAACTTCACGTTGAGCTGATCAACCCGATCGCCATGGAAGAGAACGTTCGTTTCGCTATCCGTGAAGGCGGTCGTACCGTCGGTTCCGGCGTTGTGACGAAGATCATCCGTTAATTTCCTTCCCAACGGCGGCGCGGCACAGAGGTGTCGCGCCGACCCAGGGGAGTAGTTTAGTGGTAGAACTGCGGTCTCCAAAACCGCTGGTGGGGGTTCGATTCCCTCCTCCCCTGTTAACTTAGTCACCTGAACTCAACCGGCTTAAGGAGGCCATTATGGCTGGGGCCATCGCGACAGGATTGAAAACGCTCTTCAGCACGAAGCTGTATAAGCCCTCCTTGGGTAAAATTGCCAGGCGCTCGACTTTCGGGGGTCTTGCCGTCCTCTTTATGGCCGGCGCATGGGCCACCTACCACGAAAACCTCTACAACAATCTGCAGACAAGCGCGATCGTCGGCGGGGTTCTTTTCCTGGTCGGTTGCTGGATCTCGTTCCGCGCGGTCCACCTCCCCTCTTTCGCCGAGTTTCTGATTTCGGTCGAGGCCGAAATGCGCAAGGTTTCCTGGCCGTCGGGCAAAGAGCTCAAGGTGACGACCTACGTCGTGCTGGTGATGATGGCGCTCTTTATCCTCCTCATCTTCTGCTACGACGTTGCCTTCCGCATGATTTTCAGCGGTCTTGACGTTATCCTTAAACATATCGGTCTGGGGTAATACCGATGGCTGAAACGGAAAAGAAGAACGAAAAACCTGTCTCCGACGAGCCGAAAAAATCACAGGACGCCGCCGGGAGCGAAACCTCCGAGCAGGACGATTACGTCATCGCCCCGCGCGATTGGTATATTTTAAAGGTTCAGGTTAACCGCGAAGAGTCGATCAAACGACGTCTTCAGGAGCGTGTTAACCTACTGAAACTGGATAACTACGTCACTGACATCCGTGTCCCGAAAGAGACCATCTCGGTGGTCAAAAACGGGAAGAAACGCGAAATCGGCCGGCTTCTGTATCCCGGTTACCTGATCGTCAACATGGAAGTGAACCGCGACACGTGGTTTCTCATCCGTGAGACGAACGGTATCGGCGATTTCACCGGCGCTGAGGATTCGAGTTCCAAAGGATCTCGAATTCGTCGGCCCGTTCCGATGCAGAAGCACGAAGTCGAGCGGATTCTCCAACTCGAAAAGGCGAACAACGACGGTTCGGCGAAGGTTCAGATTCCGTTTAAGGTCGGTGACCGCGTTAAAATCAAAGAAGGTTCCTTTGACGGAATCGAGGGGGAGGTAACAAAGGTCGATGATGTCACCGGCCGCGTTACCGTTATCATTACGATTTTCGGCCGCAGTACTCCGGTTGATCTGGAATACTGGCAGGTCGAACAGGTCGGCTGAATTTCAGCCGGTTTACAAGTTTCAAGGTTAGGAAGAAATTATGGCAAAGCAGCTCACCGCAACAGTCAAATTTCACGCCACCGGAGGAAAGGCTACGGCAGCACCCCCTGTCGGTACCGCACTTGGTAAGTACGGTCTCAATCTTGGTCAGTTCGTCCAGCAGTTTAACGAGCGGACCAAAGATAACATGGGGATGCGCATTCCGGTCGTCGTGAAAGTCTACAGTGACAGAACTTTTGAACTAGAGACCAAGAGTCCTCATTCGGTCGATCTTCTGAAAAAGGCCGCCGGAGTCGAGAAGGGCGCTTCGCTCGTTCCGAAAGACAAAGTCGGTTCGGTAACGAAAAAGCAACTTCAAGAGATTGCCGCGCTCAAGGTCAAAGACCTCAACGCGCGCGATGTCGAGCACGCCTCGAACATTTTGGCGGGGACGGCTCGTAGCATGGGGTTGGACGTCGTCGACTGACGCGTTTCATCCCCCCTTTGTTCTCTCAGAAGACTCGGCGCCCGAATTCCGTATCTTGACAGGGTCGTCGATCATTCTGTGAGAGTCCGGCAGATTCACTCTTACACGATCGAAGAATACTATGGCTAAAATTTCAAAGCAAATGAAAGCGATGAAAGCGCAGCTCCCTCAGGGGAAAGCCGCGGTTCCGCTTGCGCAGGCCGTTGAAATTCTCAAGAAGTTCAACACCCGCAAATTCGACCAGACGGTCGAACTCTCCATGCGTCTTGGGATTGACCCGAAACAGGCCGACCAGATCGTCCGCGGTTCGGTGGTCCTTCCCAACGGTATCGGTAAATCGCTCCGCGTCTTGGTCTTCGCCAAAGCCGCCAAGGCCGACGAGGCCAAAGAGGCCGGCGCCGATTACGTCGGCGAAGCCGATCTGGCCGCCAAAATCAAAGACGGTTGGTTCGAATTCGATGTCTGTATCGCCTCACCCGACATGATGGGCGTCGTCGGTCCTCTGGGCCGCGTCCTCGGTCCTCGCGGTCTGATGCCGAGCCCCCGCGCCGGTACCGTGACCCCCGACATCGCCAAAACGGTCAAGGAATACAAGGCCGGTAAGGTCGAGTTCCGCAACGATAAAGGCGGGATCGTTCACGGTGTGGTCGGCAAACTGAGTTTCGAGCCGGAAAAGCTCTGCGAGAACATCGAAGCGTTCATTCAGTATGTCAATTCGCTCAAACCGGCGACGATCAAAGGGATTTTTGTCAAGTCGATCTCCCTTTCCGCGACGATGAGCCCCGGCATCTACATTCAGGGGTGACCCTGTGATGCGGTGCGCATTTTGCGCGTTTTTCGATAAACATAACCCTTTGTGATATACGGTTACAACCATGAGTAAAAAAGTTAAAAACATTATTGCCGAAGATCTGAAGAAGCGGCTCGACGGTGTTGAGAACGCCCTTCTGGTCAACATGATCGGTCTTGAAGTCAATACGAGCAATCGTCTTCGCGGTGAACTCGCGGCGAAGGGGATCAAGGTGATGGTGGTCAAGAACTCTCTGGCCCGCCGCGCTACGAGCGATTCTCCCCTTTCGAAGATGTTCGAAGGTCTCGAAGGTTCCAGCGCGATCTGCTGGGGCGCCTCCGACATCGTCTCCCTGGCCAAAGAGGTCGTTCGCGTTTCGAAAGACAAGGCGTATGCCAAGTTCGAAATCCGCGGTGGCGTGATGGACGGTGAGGCGTTCCAAGCCGAACAGGCTGTCGAAATCAGCAAGTGGCCTTCCCGCGAAGAACAGATCGCGATTCTTCTGGGTCAGATCGTCGGCGTCGGTTCGAAGCTTTCGAGCCAGCTCCTCTCGCAGGGGGCGAACCTGGCCAGCCAGATCAAGCAGCTTTACGACAAAGACGGCGAAGGAAGTTCCGACGCCGAGGCCGCCTGATCCTTTACCTCGAAAGATTTCTTTCCCCTTCGCCGTTTGGAGGGGAAGGGTCGTGATATACTTTAACCCGCTCTCGAAGAGAGCCCAATGAAAGGAAAATTACAATGTCCGAAGAAACTCGCGAATTCGCTGCTGAAATCAAAGAACTCGGCGACAAAATCATGGGTATGACCCTGAAAGAAGCCAAAGAACTCAGCGATTACCTCAAAGACGTCCATGGAATTGAACCGGCTTCCGGCGGCGCGGTGATGATGGCGGCCCCGGCTGCGGGTGAAGGCGCGGCTCCGGCTGAGGAAAAGACCGAGTTTGACGTCGTCCTCGAAGATTTCGGCGCCAACAAGATCAACGTCATCAAGGTCGTCCGTTCCGCCACCGGCGCTTCGCTGGGCGATGCCAAGTCGATGGTTGAATCCGCTCCGAAGGCGATCAAACAGGCCGTCTCGAAGGAAGAGGCCGAAAAGCTCAAGAAAGAACTTGAAGAAGCCGGCGCCAAGGTCTCGATTAAGTGATCGCGCGCTCCGCGCAATGAATAAAAAAGCCCGCTTCAAGCGGGCTTTTTTATTCGTCCCCCCAACTTACCACCCCTTGCCGAGCTTACGCTTTTGTGATATGATGGTACGTTGGTTTTATTTTCCGGTTAAATAGGCTTCCTATTTGATCCCCGTCCTCCGTCGGCTCGGTGCGCGCAACCGTCAGGCGGCGGCCAGGGGGTTATCGGTAAACCTCAATCCAAGGAGTATCAGGCTGTGAGCAGCGGAGACGACAGAGATTATAACGGTATCAGAATCAACGATTACAACGCGGTGAAAATCAGCCTTGCCAACCCCAAGACGATCCGCGAAAACTCAAAGGGAGAGGTTAAAAAACCCGAAACGGTCAACTACCGTACTTTCCGTCCTGAACGCGACGGTCTTTTCTGCGAACGAATCTTCGGCCCCGAACGCGACTGGGAATGCTCCTGCGGGAAATACCGCGGAATGAAATACAAGGGAATGACGTGTGACCGCTGCGGTGTGAAAATCACACGCTGCAACGTCCGCCGTTCCCGGATGGGGCATATCGAGCTTGCCGCACCTGTAGTACACATCTGGTTCTTTAAGGCGGCCTCGAGTAAACTTGCCAACCTGCTCGACATGAAAACCTCCGACCTGGAAAAGGTGATTTACTTCCAGGATTACGTCATCATCGAACCGGGCGACGCCCCTGTCAAGAGCGGCGAAGTCATCAACGATTCGAAATACAAAGAACTGCGCGAAGAGTACCGCGATTCCGGCTTCAAGGCCGAAATGGGCGCCGAGGCGGTCCGCAAGCTTCTCAACCGGCTCAACCTGGTCGAAGAGTCCAAGAAGCTCCGTGAAGAGATCAAATCGGTTCGTTCCAAACAGTCCCGCAAAGATCTCATCACCCGCCTTCGTCTGATCGATGCGTTGAAAAACTGCCGGAACGAAAACAACCCCGCGTGGATGGTGCTTGACGTCATCCCCGTGATTCCGCCCGATCTGCGTCCGCTGGTTCTTCTTGAAACACAGACGTTCGCCACGAGCGATCTGAACGATCTTTACCGTCGTATTATCAACCGGAACAACCGGCTCAAGAAGCTGGTCGATATGAACGCTCCGGAAGTGATCGTCCGGAACGAAAAAAGAATGCTCCAGCAGGCGGTCGACGCCCTGTTTGACAACGCCCGCTGCAAGCGCGCCACCCAGGGCGCCAACAACCGCCCGCTCAAATCGCTGACCGATATGATCAAAGGGAAGCAGGGGCGGTTCCGGGAAAACCTCCTCGGCAAGCGTGTCGACTACTCGGCGCGAAGCGTGATCGTCGTCGGCCCGACGATGCATTTGTATCAGTGCGGTCTGCCCAAGAAGATCGCGCTGGAACTCTTCCAGCCGTTCATCATCCGCACTCTTAAAGAGCGCGGCCACGCCGACACGATCAAAAGCGCCAAAAAAATGCTGGAGCGTAAGGATGAGGAAGTCTGGGACATCCTCGAAGAGGTGATCCGGAATCACCCGGTTCTCCTCAACCGCGCGCCGACCCTTCACCGCATGGGGATTCAGGCGTTCGAGCCGATGCTGGTCGAAGGGAACGCCATCAAGCTGCACCCGCTAGCCTGCAAAGGGTTCAACGCCGACTTCGACGGCGACCAGATGGCGGTTCATCTTCCGCTGTCGCTCGAAGCGCAGGTCGAGGCGCACACGCTGATGCTCTCGACGAACAACATATTCAGCCCCGCCAACGGCAAGCCGATCATCAGCCCATCGCAGGACATCGTCATGGGGTGTTACTACATGACGCTGATGCTCCCCAACATGAAGGGTGAGGGAATGGTCTTCGCCTCGAAGGAAGAGCTCCTTCTGGCGCACGCCCATAAAAAAGTCGCTCTCCAGGCTCGGATTAAAGTCCGCATGGAAAAGGATCGTTGGCAGAAGGACGACGACAGCACCACGCGTGAAACGACCACCGTTCCCCCGGGGAAACTCTTTGAGACGACGGTCGGCCGCGTTCTCTTCAATGAGATCATCCCGTGTGACGGCACGCGCGAGATGCCTTTCTACAACAAGGTCATGCGTTCGAAGGAGCTCCAGAAGGTCATCAGCGACTGCCACGAAATCTGCGGACGCCGCGAGACGGTCGACCTCCTTGACCGGATGATGCGCCTGGGCTTCGAAGAGAGCACCCACAGCGGTCTTTCGTTCGCCACGAGCGACCTGATCATCCCGAAAGAGAAAAAAGAGATCGTCGACAAGGGCGAACAGGAAGTCCAGAATCTCAAAGATTACGCCGACGAGGGTTCGATTTCCGAACTGGAACGGTATAACAAAACGATCGACATCTGGACGCGTGTCAACGCCGAGGTCACCGACAAGATGATGGACGACCTTAAAAATGACACACACGAGAATCACCCCGACGAACGGCCCGAGGGATACGTCAACCCGATCTACCTCATGTCCGATTCGGGCGCGCGAGGCGGCCGTGAGCAGATCCGTCAGCTCTCCGGAATGCGCGGTCTGATGGCAAAGCCGAACGGCGACATCATCGAGACGCCGGTCAAGGCGAACTTCAGTGAAGGACTCAACGTTCTGGAATACTTCAGCTCGACACACGGCGCGCGGAAAGGCCTTTCCGACACTGCGCTGAAGACGGCTGACTCGGGTTACCTGACTCGTAAGCTGGTCGACGTCGCTCAAAACTGCGTTGTCACGATGCACGACTGCGGCACGAAAAAGTCGATCATCAAAGGGGCGGTTTATAAGGACGACAAAATCGAAGTCCCCCTCAGCGAGGCGATCCTGGGGCGTGTGGCGTGCGACAACATTACCTCGCCGATCACCGACGAGGTGATCGTTCACAAGAACGAGGTGATTACCGCCGAAATCGCCCGCAAAATTGAAGATACGCTCGGCGAAAACGCCCGTATCCGCGTCCGCAGTCCTATGACGTGCGAGGCGGAACTCGGCGTCTGCGCCCTCTGCTACGGGATGGACCTTTCGACCAGCAAACTGGTCGAGGAAGGTCTGGCGGTCGGCACGATCGCCGCGCAGTCGATCGGCGAACCGGGCACGCAGCTGACGATGCGGACGTTCCACCAGGGCGGGACGGCCGGACACTCCGCCAAAGATATCGAACTGGTGACCAAACACGAAGGTTACATCAAGTTCAAGCGGATGGAAGTCGAGACGGTCAGTTCCGAGGAGCCGGGAAGCAAGAAACGCGCGAAGGGGAAGAAGGTCAAGGAACAACAGGCCTCCGAAGGCTCTCTCGTCTGTGTCTCATGTAAACCGGACGGCGGGATCGCCATCTGCAAAGACAAAGATCTCCATTGGGAAATCGAAGTCTACAATATCCCCGAAGGGGCGGTGATTAAAGTCCGCGAAGGCGACGTGGTCAACGCCGACGACGTTCTTTGCGAAATCGACCCGCACAACAAACTGATCCTGGCCAAATTGGACGGCCGGGTTCACTTTATCAATATCGTCGACGGCGACACCGTTCAGGTTTCGACCGACGAAGCTTCCGGGAAGGTCTCTCGAACCGTGACCGAGGCGCGGGGCGAACGCCACCCGCACATCGCCGTTCAGGACGCGAAAGGGAAGATTCTCGAAGACCACTACCTTCCCGGCAAGACCCAGATCGAAGTCAACGACGGCGACGTGGTGCGGCGCGGCGAGGTTCTTGCCCGTACGCCTCACAGCGGTGCCGGGAACCAGGACATCACGAGCGGTCTTCCCCGTGTTACCGAAATCTTCGAAGCGCGCAAGCCGAAAGACCCGGCGGTTCTCGCCGAGATCGACGGCGTGGTCGATATCGGCGAAGAGAAACACCGCAAGGTGCTGGTGACCGTCCGCAACGAAAAGACCGGTAAGGAAAAAGTCCACGAAGTCCCGATCGGGAAACACAATCTGATCGTCCATACGGGCGACGACATCCTGGCCGGTCAGCCGCTGACCGACGGGCAGCGCGTCCCGAACGAGATTCTGCACATCTCCGGCGAAGAGGCAATCCAGAATTACCTGATCGAAGAGGTTCAGAAGGTCTATCGCGGGCAGGGCGTGTCGATCAACGACAAGCACATTGAAGTGATCGTCTCGCAGATGCTCCGCCGCGTTAAGGTCAAGGATCCGGGGGATACCAACCTTCTGGAAGGGGACCTGATCGACAAGTTCATCTTCCGCCGTCACAACCAGCGCCTTGCGAAATGTGTGAAGGTAACCGAACCGGGCGGTACCGATTTCCAGGTCGGCGAGATCGTTCCGAAAGAGGTCTTCGACGAGAAGAACGCCGAGGCGCAGGCGGGCGGCGCCGAGCCCGCTAAGTCGGTTCCGCCGACCCCGGCGGTTGCCGAGACTCAGCTTCTGGGGATCGCCAAGGCGGCGGTTCAGAGCGAGAGCTTTATCTCAGCCGCCTCGTTCCAGGAGACGACCAAGGTTCTTTCCGACGCGGCGGTTGCGTATCGTATCGATAAGCTGGTCGGGCTGAAAGAGAACGTCATTCTCGGCCGCCTGATCCCCGCCGGAACGGGCTTCCGTAAGTACCAGGAGGCCGAATGGCGCTATCGTCCCGAAGCGGTCGAAAACCAGCCGATTCCCGATCTGGGGAAGGGGATCGATACGACCCTCCTGAGCCCCGAGGCTCCCGAGATTTTCGAAGGCGGGCAGGCTCCGGAAGACTTGGGCGTCGATTTCATGCCGTCGTTCGAAGACGTACAGGACGAGATCAGCCCCGAAGAAGGGGACGAATAACCGCCGAAGAGCGGGAACTCCGCCGATCAAAAAAGACCCCTCTGTTTACCGGCTCGGTCAAACAGAGGGGTCTTTATGTACAGGCTTCTCGACGGGCTACTCTTTCGGGAAGTTGAGCTCTTCGAGCTTCTCTTTTAGCAGGGCGTCGTATTCCGCCGGGGGATTGAACCCTTCGGTTCGCACGCGGGAGTTGTCCATCCAGCCGCGGTATTCGAACATCTTTTTGAGCGTGTAGGTGAAATACGAGAACGAGTCGGCGGGCATGATGTCGAACAGACCGCAGAGGCGGTTGACCATCTCGAGGTTTTTCTTAAAACCTTCTTCGTCTCCGTCCCGCCAACAATGGTCCATCCCGACGAACGGTTCCGGCGCCGGGCCGGCCAGCGCGGCGACGCACCCGCCCGTGCCGGCGCGGTACGACTCTTCGAGGAACGCCTCGCGCCCCTGCAGGATGAAGAAGTCGTCCCGCTTTCCGAGAAGTTCGAGCATCTTGTAGGTGCGGTCGACCGTGGCGCCGGTCTCTTTCATTCCGATGATGTTCGGGTGGTCGGCCAGGCGGAGAACCGTCTCCGGCTCGATCGGCGTGGTGACGCGCATGTGGTGATAGAGGACGATCGGAATCGGCGAGTTGTCGGCGATCGCGCGGAAATACTCGTAGAGCTCGGACTGGTTAATGACAAAGAAGATGATCGGCGCCATCACGACCGCTGCGTCGACGCCGACCTCGGCGAACCGGCGGGCGTTGACGTAATGGTCTTTCAGCGCGAAATCGCCGATCCCGCCGTAGAGGACGACCGAGTCGGGGAGACCTTTTCGGGCGGCACGGAGAAGGTCGACCCGTTCGTCGATTGAGAGGAACGGCATATCGCCGGTCGATCCGGCGACGAAAAGACCGTCGCAGTCATACCGGGCCAGGCGTGCCGAAAGCTCTTCGATCACCGGAGGATCGACATCGTGATCTTCGGTATACGGGGTGACCAGAACAGGAATGGCACCGCCGAAACGCTTTTCTTTATTGGACACAGGAATGCCTTTCGTCAGGGGAAAACCGCACGGAATGACCTTCTCGCGGAACCGAGAAGAACGGGATATGTGAAGAATGTAGTTTCTTTCAAACTTCTTTTCAAGGGAAACCGGGTTTGCCCTTCCCTTTCGGTGTTTATGACTCTGTGCTTTCGGCCGTTTCCCCTTCGGACATCTTTGTCGGCTTAATCCGATGGACGGCAATTCCGATGACCGCTGTCAGGATCGCCGCAATCACAAATGATTTTTTAAGAGGAAGGCCGATTCCGTACGGTCCGCCGTGCGCCTTGCTCGTCCAGAGAATGAACGACAGCACGATAAAGGTCATAAAGAGGCCGGGAAGGAGTGTGATGACGTGGTTCTTCCCCTGCCGTTTCAGCCAGACGGTCGCTGCCATCAGTGTGGCCGATGCGATAACCTGGTTTGCCCAGGCAAAATAATTCCA
>JAGCAH010000044.1 GCA_017652805.1 Thermoguttaceae bacterium
CGTCGATTTGGGCGCGTATGAATATCTCTATAACGCCGATCCCGGCGACACCCTCGACCTGGCGAAAACGATCGCCTTCACCGACGGCGCGTTCTTCGTCCGCGAAATGATCGGCAACGGTCTGTACGGCGACAAAGACGTTGACATCTATGCGATCGACGTCACCGACGAGAATCTTTCTCAGATTTTCTCGTTCGCCGTTACCGCGTCCGAGACGGGCGAGCCGCTCGGCACGCTGATCCGTGTTTTCGATTCGGAAGGGACGCTGTTGGGAACCAGCGGCGAGACCCCGGTTCTCTCCTGGACCCCATCCGAAACCGGCCAATTCTACTTCGCGATCTCGGCGCTGGCCAATAACGCGTACGATCCCGCCTCGACCGACGGGCGTCCCTCGGGTGAAACGGGGACGTACAACTTCTCGGTCGTCCATGCTGAACGAATCCCGATCGAGTCGATCGTTCTTTCCGAAACATCGGCGTCGGTCGGCCAGAACATCGCCGTCACCGTCCAGCCTCAGGGCGCGCCGGTCGTTTACCAATGGGTGCGCGGAACCAGTCCCGACGCTCTTGAAAACATCGAGGGGGCCACGACCTACTATTACGAAGTGACGACCGCCGATGTCGGCTGTTATGTCGGCGTGGTGGTGACCGGTTACGGTACCGCGATCGGAACGCTCACCGCCCTGACCGAAGAGGTTGTGCCCGAATACGAAAAGTCGCTCGTCGTCACGACCCTCTCGGATGTTGCCGACGCTTCGGACGGCCTTGTCTCCCTGCGCGAGGCGATCGCCTACGCCGAAGAGGGGGAGACGGTCACCTTCGACCCCTCACTCAGCGGCGGGACGATCACCCTGGGAGACTACGCGCTGACGATCACAAAACGGATCAGCGTCGACGCCTCGGCGCTGGCAGACGGAATTTCGGTCAGCGCCGGCGGGAAACACCGTGTGCTGATGAACACCGCAGGTCAGCTTGGCGAGGCGGTCACACTGACCAACCTCACCATTCGGGACGGCATCGCGGCCTCCGGAGGCGGAATTCTTAACACGGGCTATCTCGCATTGGTCGGCTCAACCGTCACGGACTGCGCAGCCTCCTCCTACGGCGGCGGGATATTCAACACTCTTGCGGGCGGCGCGTCGATCTACACGAGCGGCTACACGATTCTGACCGACTCCGTTGTAACCGCCTGCTCGGCCGGAGCCGGGGGCGGCGGGATCTGGAACGAAATGGGAATCGTCGCCACACAGTGCGCGACGATCACCTCAAATAACGCTTCGTACGGCGCGGGGATCTATAACTACCTCGGTTCCTGCTCGGCCGACAACACGCTGATTGCCTCGAACTCAGCGACCTACGGCGGCGGGGTCTGCATCGACCAGGGAACTTTCTTCTTCAACGGTACCACTATCACCGCCAACTCGGCGGCATACGGGGGCGGGGTCTACTTCTTCAGTTCCTCGGAAACCTATCCCTTCTCCGCCGAATTTGACAACTCCATTATCGTTGGAAATACCGCGACCCGTTCGGGGAGCGACTTCCACTCGGAAGGAACCGGAACGCTCATCGCTCACAACGTTCTCTCAACTTTCACCGACTGGACGAACGAAAACGCCGTTTCGTTCGTCTACGACCCGACCCTTCCCCTCTTTGCCGACGCCGGCGCCGGCGATTTCTCCCTCGCCGAGAATTCTCAGGCCATCGATATCGGCGACAACTCCTACGCGTCGCATATCGTCGACCTGGCGGGGAATCCGCGGATCTCCCACGCCATCGTCGATCTGGGCGCCTACGAATACCAGTTCAGCGAAACGACGCCGCTCGAAAGCGTCACCCTTTCGTTCGACACTCCTCCGGCGGTCGGGACGGTGATCACCGCCGCGGTCCTCCCCGAAGAGGCCGAGACGTCGGGGAGCGTCGTCTGGACCTGGTACCGCGGCCAATCGCCCGAAGAAATGACGCTCATCGAAGGGGCCGTCACCTCCTCGTACACCGTCACCGCCGCCGACCAGGCGTGTTACATTATGGTAAAGGCCGCCGGAATGGGAAGCTATACAGGAACGGTCAGCGCGATGACCAATGTTGTCGTTCCCCCGGTTATCGATCCGCTCGTGGTCACCACGCTTGACGACGTGATCGACGCCGAAGATGAACAGATCTCTCTTCGCGAGGCGATCCTCGCCGCCAATGACGGCGACGTCATCACTTTCGCCGAAGACCTCGCGGGCGGAACGATCACACTAAGCGCCGATCTCGGGGAACTGGTGATTACCAAATCGATCACCGTCGACGCCTCGGCATTCTGCGACACAGCGACCCTCGCCCCCCGTCTGACGGTCGACGCCAACGCCGCATCCGGCCAATCGCGCCGCGTCTTCACCGTCGTCGGTGCCGCCGAAGCGCCGCTTTCGGTTTCGGTCAAAGGACTGAAAATCACCGGCGGCCGCGCCGAGTCGATCGTCGAAGGCTCGCTCTCGGCCCAGGCCTACGGGGGCGGGATCTACGCCTCCCATGCCAATCTGACTCTTGACCGCTGTCTGGTGATGGAGAACAATGTGATATCCACGGCCGATTCCGGAACCGCGTTTGCCACCGGCGGCGGGATCTCACTGGCCGGAGGCTCCCTGGAACTGATCAATACGACCGTTACGTCTAACGATCTTTCCGCATTTTCTCTTACCGGTATGGCCGAGACGCTCGGCGGCGGGATCCACGCCGTTGGCGCGGTCACGATCACCAACTCGACGATCTCGAGCCACGTCGCGTCGGCCGGCGGGGGAATCTACCTCGAATCCGGCTTTCTCGCGCTCGCCGAAAGCAGCGTAACCGGAAACACGTGCAAGATCAACTCCGATGCCGACGATAACGTCGCCGCCTACGGGGGCGGGATCTACGCCGCGGCGGGTAGCGTCACCGTCCGAACCTCGACGCTTCGCGACAATATGGTCGAGACGAAATCAATATCGGGGACCGCCAACGCCCACGGCGGCGGGATCTACGTCGACACCGACGCCACCCTCGTCATGGAAGACGTCGTTCTCACCGGCAATACGGCCGACGCAGTAACGACTTCGTCGACGGCAATCGCGTTGGGCGGCGGAATCTTCGCGGCGGGAACGGTGACTTTGGTCGATGTTCTGGTTGCCGAAAACACCGTTTACGCCGACGGGGAATCGGCGGAATCGGCCGGCGGCGGGATCGCCGTCTACGGCGGCGCCCTCGAGGCGACCGGCGCGACGATCGCCTCGAACAACGCCTTGGCCCACTCCGAGGGAACGGCGACCGGCGCCGGGGGCGGAATCTACGTCGCCGCCGGTTCGGTCATACTCCGCAATACGATTCTGGCCACCAACACCGGCACGGACGGGAACGACCTCTTCCGCAGAAGTTCTTCGACCGCCGAAGGGTATTATACACTTTCGAGTTACACCGATTGGACGAACAAGGGGGCGCAGAACTTCGTCTACGACTCGGCGCTTCCCCTTTTCGCCGCCATTTACGACAGCGACTACACTCCGGCGGTAGATTCTCAGGCCATCGACATCGGTCAGAACAGTTACGCCCACTACACAAGCGGAGAAGCGATCACCGTCGACCTTTCCGGTTCCAAACGTATCGTCAGCGGGATTATCGACCTGGGCGCCTATGAGTTCCAAACGGGCGAGCTGACGCCCCTCGACACACCGGAAAACCTCTCCGTCTCGGCGGCGGCGGTCGACACGATCACCGTTTCGTGGGACGCCGTCGAAAACGCTTCCGGCTACGAGCTGGCGTGGAAACTCACCGGCGCCGACCAGTGGCAGACGCGGAGCCTCTCGGCCCTGACGCTGACCCTCGGCGGCTTTTCGACCGGCGACGTGATTCAGCTGAAAGTGCGCGCGCTGGGAGATGGGATTCTCTACGGCGATTCCGATTTCTCGGCCATCGAGGAATACACCCTCTCGGCGCAGGTTCTTTCGACTCCCCCCGACCTCGGCGTCTTGCGACATTTCGGAACCACCGTCGCCATGATGTGGGGCGTTTCGCCCCATGCTTCCGGCTACGAACTGGCGTGGAAGGCCGACTCTTGGAGCGAGTGGCAGACCGAAGTGACTCTGAAGCGCGGCATGACCGTCGATTCGCTCCCGGCCGGCGAGACAGTCCACTTTAAGATCCGTGCCCTGGGAGACGGCAACCTCTATCTCAACTCCGAATACAGCGAAACCGTCGATGTGGTCATTGAATCGGAAAAGACGCCCCTCGACGCGCCGCAAAACCTTTCCGCCTCGGCGGCGGCGGTCGATGCGATCACCGTTTCGTGGGACGCCGTCGAAAACGCTTCCGGCTACGAGCTGGCGTGGAAACTCACCGGCGCCGACCAGTGGCAGACGCGGAGCCTTTCGGCCC
>JAGCAH010000045.1 GCA_017652805.1 Thermoguttaceae bacterium
GACCGGTATCGGTTCGTCCCGGTGTTCCCACTTTTCCCCTGGAATGACCCTCTTACGCCACTGGGACCGCCTGTTTTTACCTGCGGATGTTAAAATGGACAATCTTTCGCGGTTGTAGCAGCCCACTATCCGCGAAATCCGGTACTTCGCGTTAAACCGTCTTATCCGTTAAAACCGGAATTTCCGAAATTACTCCTACGAGCACATAGCGCTTTGCGCACAGAAACAGTATGGAGGATTCGAAAATGTACCTGAAACGTAAAATTGCCGCGGCCCTTTCGGTCGTGGCGCTGTTGACTTCCGGATGTATGGTCGGACCCGACTTCACGCATCCCGGCGCTTTCGTTTCGGAAGACTATACCCAGATTGAGGACGAGGGAGTTCACAAACAGCTCGGTTCCGATCTGGCCGAATGGTGGGAAAGTATCAACGACCCGGTTCTGAGCGAACTGATCTATCAGACAGTCGGCAGCGGCTCGGAGATGGGCGGGAGCCTGACTCTGCAGGAAATGGCGTGGCGAGTGCAGCAGGCGCGCGCCCGGCTCGGGATTACGACCGCCGAACTCTTCCCCCAGATTCAGGAGGACGGCTCGTATGTCCTTTCTAAACATTCCGAGAATCAGACGGGAAACCCGGAAGCCGCGCGTAAGGCGGACCAGGACTGGAACCTGGGAATGAGCATGGCATGGGAAGTCGACGTCTTCGGCCGCCTGAAACGGTATACCGAGTCGGCGAGCGCCGAGGTCGAGGAGATGGAGGAGCTCTACTACGATGCATACATCATCCTCCTTTCGGACGTTGCCAAGAATTACGTTCAGGCGCGCACGCTGCAGGAGCAGATCGATATCGCGAAAAAGAATATCATCATCCGCCGCGATACGCTCAAACTGACCGAAACGATGATGGAAGTCGGCAAGAGCAACGCGCTGGATGTCAGCCAGGCGCGGGGGAGCCTTGAAAGTGTCGAAGCCGAACTTCCGAACCTGGAAGCCTCGTATCGCGCGGCGGTGAACCGTCTGAGCGTCCTGACCGGGAATCCTCCGGGATACGTCGACGAAGTGATGGCCGAAGTCCGGCCGGTTCCGAAGGCGCCGGAAAACATTATGGTCGGGATTCCGATGGAACTCCTCCGCCGCCGTCCCGATATCCGTGCCGCCGAACGGGCGCTGGTTGCTCAGAACGCGATGATCGGTGCGGCGATGGGCGATCTGTATCCGATCTTCACGCTCAACGGTAACTTCGGAGTGAACGGAGCGAATCTCGGGGATATGTTCGAGGGGAGCAGTACCTACGCCACGGTCACGCCGGCGTTCCGGTGGAATATCCTGAACTTCGGCCGGTATCAGAGCAACGTCCGTCTCCAGGAATACATCTATCAGGAGGACGTGGCGAAATATCGGCAGACGGTCCTCTTGGCCGCGGAAGAGGTAGACAATTCCCTTTCGGCCTATGTGAAGGGGAGTTCCCGGGTCAAGCGGCTTCAGGCGGCGATGGAAGCGTATGACAACGCCCTCGATGTTTCGGAAACCCGGTATCGGGAAGGGAAAGCCGATTTCCAGCGCGTTCTCGACTCGCAGCGCGAAAAACTGACGTATGAACTGGCGTATATCCGATGCAAAGCCGAAATCACCAACAGCGTGATCGACCTTTACCGCGCCCTGGGAGGCGGCTGGACCCACGAACAGGGGAATATCGGAAATGTGAGCATGACCCGGGCCGAAGACCCGACCGAGGAGGAGACCGGCGATTCGCCTATTACCACCGATTCGGGGAACGAACCGGAGGGTGGCGATACGGAACTCGACGATTTACTTTGATTCTTTCCTTTGTTTCTGTGCTTGACAAAAGCGTCTCGGAACAAGCAATTGTCCCGGGACGCTTTTGTCGTTGATTCGGAGGAAAAGGCACCGAAGGCGTCAGAATTCGAGGTGGAGGCAGCCGTTCGCCGGTTCGTCGCGGACGACGGTGCATCCCATTCTTTTGGCAGCAGCTGTGAAGATCGGAATGTTTGAAGAATCGTATCCCGAACGGCTGACGTCCATGATGTTGTGAGCGCGGTAGGTCGCCTCATTGACGCAGTGGCGTGAAACTCGGATTCCTTTTGCGTCGAGTTCGATGATTTTGTTGGCCATCTGGGTGATGATTTCGCCGGAGTGGGAGCGGATGGTGGCGTTGTCGTAGTTGTAGCGGATCGCGTGCTGTTCGAAGACCGCGATGACCTGATCCCCCGCCGAACCGTAGAGGCTGTACTGGTAGGCGATCGCCCCTTTGACGTCGGGACGCGCCATGTTGTAGAACATCGCGTCGGCCTGCTCCTGAGGGGTTCGCCAGCCGCTGGTCAGACGGATTGAGTTCCTGCCGACCGCGCGGCAGGCGTATTTGATGGCGTCGTACGTCGACTGGTTCACCACCGAGAGAATGACGCTGCTGCTGATCGAAAGGGTGACGTCGGCGATCGACGAGACGACGTCCTGGCCTAGACAGGCGATGATCGTGTCGAACGTGTTGGTCGGCACCGCGGTGTAGAGATCGGCGCCGTTAATGAATATCGTGCCGCTCGCTCCGGCTTTGGTGCCGGCGGGAATCATGACCGAGACCGGAGCGTCGTCGACGATCCCGCTGTAACTGGCGCCCGAGGCGAAGTAGAGGTCAAGGTACGCGTCTTTCTGGAAATCGCCTTTGGCGGTCCAGTTGAGGTTAAGGCCGTGGTTGGTGCTGTCCCACGCCATTGAAACGGTCATGTCAGACGGAACCGGATCAACTTCTTTTTCGGGAACGACAACGGTGATTTCCCCTTCCCAGGGGTAAAGAGCCCCGGGACGGGTCACGGTGACATAGTAGTGATACGTCCCCGGTTCTTCGGGCGATTCAAGGAAATAGGAATCCCAGATCCCGACGATGTCGATCGTGTATTCGGCCCGCCCCTTTTGATAGCCGACCGAAATGACGTCGCCGGTCCGCAGCGGCTGTGCGACATTTTCGGTATTCCAGAGCATGACCGACTCGTCGTAATAGACGAGCCCCACCGAGGGGACGGCGACGCTGTCCCGCGTTTTGAACCAGGTCTGAGAAACGAAAGACAGATCGCCGGGTCCGACGAATCCGTCTCCGTCAATATCGCACGCCGGGTTCCAGTTCTCCGTCATTTCGTTCGAAAACCATGCCTGTGAAAGGAGCGAGTTGTCGCCGGGCCCGATGAATCCGTCGCCGTCAACGTCGACCGGACAGACGTAGAGCGATCTTGTCGCGCTCCAGGCCGAGGTTGTATAACTGCCGTTGTTCAAAGCGCGGACGCGGTAGCGCATCTGATTTCCGCCGACCAAACCGGTGATTTTCGCCGACGTGCCGCTTGTGGTCAGCGTCTGCCAGGTCTCGCCGTCGGAACTGTAAGAGAGCTGATAATTTGAGGCGTTCGCGACGGCGTTCCAGACGACGAGATGGGTCATCCCACCGCCCCCGGCGACGCTCGAAAAGACCGGGGCGGCGAGCTGGGTCGCCTCGGTCGGCCGGGGAAGATCGACCGGCGTTGTGTCGGCGTCGGCAGTGTCGGCTGCGTAAAGCGCGGCGGAGCCGACCACTCCCCCGCCCGCGGTGACCGAAAGGAGGTCGCGGTCTTCGAGCGATTCCAGGGACATGCGGCGGTATCGGGGCGCGGCGGTTTTTCTCGCGCGGGTGCGGAAAGCGGAGAGTGAAAACTTCATAAAGGAACCCTTGTGAAAATATGAAAATTTAGCGGCCAAGACGCCGATCTATGATACCCCAGTATACCCTTCAGCGCCGGGCGTATCAATCCGCAAAGGGTGAAAATGACGCGAAATTTTTAAGACAGCACAAATAATCCGCACCGGCGCGGCCGCGGGCGACGCGCCGGTTCAGAATTCCAGATGGAGGCAGTTGTCCGAAGCTTCGTCGAGAACGTAGGTTCCCCCCATTCTTTGGAGCGAGGCGGTAAAGATCGAAACGCTTGTCTGGCTGAATCCCGAACGGCTGATGTCGATGATGTTGTGCTCGCGGTAGACTTCTTCCCTGACGCAGTGGCGTGAGACACAGAGCCCCTGGGCGTCGAGTTGAACCGCACCGGTTGGCTCTGTCGGAGCGATATACGCCAATTCGGGGTCGGGCACCGATTCCGAAAAAGCGATCCCGCCGGCGGTGACCGAAAGAAGATCGCGACGTTCGGGCGGTTCGAGTCGGGCGCGGCGAAATCGGACGACGACATCGGTTTTCGCGCGGAAAAGAGAAAGGCGAAAGGTTCGTTTCATCGCGGTGTTCCGGTGAAAACTGTTGAAAAAAGGAACGTGAAAAAACTGTTGCGATGCAAACAGTATAGCGAATGAACCGGTGAAATGGGAGGGAACGGTTTTTTCAGAGGAGGAATGTCCGTGCGCGGTCTTCGGGGTGGAAAGATTCTTCCGTTCGTGTATAACCGCGTTTGAGTATTTCGAAGAAGGCACCCGCGACCGCTGGGCCATGGAGCGGCGCCGTTTCCCCTGTTGTCAGGCCGTTGAAGGTTGTGAAGACGGCGTTTTTTGTTTCAAAAGGGTGAAGTGATGATGGCAGCGTGGCTTGTTCTTCTTGCCGGTTTTTTTGAGGTCGTCTGGGCGTGCGCGATGAAACTCTTCCTCGGGTTTACCGCGCGGCTCCCGCCGGTCATGACCGTGGTCGGCGGAATCGCGAGCATCCTCCTTCCGGCCCCGACCGGACCGGGAATGATCGGCGCCGCCCTCTGCGCCGCTCTTTTTTTCCGGGAACGGTTTCTCCTCCCCCGCCTGGTCCGCGTTCTGCTGATCGTTACCGGGATTACCGGGCTGAAGTTTCTGACGAAGAAGGGCTAGCCGATGCGTTTCGACAGGTCGTTCCGCTCCGGAAAAGCGGGGCGGCGGATCGCTCTGTCCGCTGTGCGGAGGGCGGGCGGCCGGTGAAACCGTCAGAATCGTTATCTTTTTTCCCGATTGTTAAAAGTTAGGGGTTCCGCCTTTCTTATTACTGGAAATGATATTGGTTTTCCGATATACTATTAGATAATGGATAAAAGGGGAGTTTTTGTTGAAATAGTAAAGTTGCATAATTTTTAACGGCAGTCCAATGTGTCTGGCGACGGGCGGAGGTACAGGTGTCCCATTCCGACAAAGACGATTTCGAGAAGGATCCGTTCGACGAGAACAGTTTCGGGAATGATTCCTTCTCCGAAAACGGGAAAGAGAACGATTCCGGCAAATCGGATAACGAACCTTCGTTTGACGAACTTTTCGACGGATTCGCCTCTTCCGGCTCCGACTCGCCCGACTTTTCCGATTTCATCATCGGCGGAAAGAACGGGGGAGCCGCGGCCGACGGAACGGACGCAGACCTTGATCCCGATTCTTCCGATACCGACGCCTCGCCGACAAGCGACGACGGGGACGATTTTTTCGACGGGCTTCTGAACGATTCTTCCGCGCCCCAGAAAGACGATACGTTTGCCGCGCTCGCCGGGCTCGAAAATCTAATGGGCGGGAAAAAGGACGACGGGGAAGATACCGCGTCCCGGCTTGACGCTCCGAAACCGAACGACGACGGAGAGAATCCGGCTCCATCCGAAAGCTCCGACTTCGACTTTGATTTTCGCGGGCTTGACGCGGCAGGCGATACCGGTTCGGAAAGCTCCGGTTCCGGTGATATCGATACCGACTTTTCCGAATTCGGCTCTGACGCCGGCAGCGGTTCGTCCGCATCGGGAGGGGATGACGATTTCGATCTCGATTTTCTCTCCCCGGAGACCGCCAGTCCCGAAGGGGAACCCGCCGCAGGCGATATTGACAGCGATTCACCGAACGGCCTTGAAGGGGAAGGGGCCGATTCCAGCGGCTCGGAAGAACCGGCGGCCGACGGCGGAGAACCTTCTCTCGACGACATTTTAGGCGGCGACGGCGCCGGGACGAGCGAGGATACCGACGCGCGCCTGGCGGGACTTTCGGCAGATAGCGAGGGGCAGACGGATTTCGATTCCGATTTCTTCAGCTCCCTGCAGGGGACCGGCAGTAACGGGGATTCCTTTCCGACCTCTGGAGACGGCGATTTCGGCGCCGGTCTCAAGCCGGATCTCCCCGAATTCGACGATTCTTTCGGGAGCGGTACGGCGTCGGAAAAGGGTGAGGATCCCGATTTCGGATTTGAGTTCGCCGCGCCGGAGAGCTCCGATTCAATGGGCGAGCCAACTTCGAGTGAAGAGTTCAGTCTCGACTCGGAGGTCATCGGCGGGTTCGGGGACGACTCGGTTCATGCCAGCGAAGAGATGCCGACCGAAGAGAGTTCCAAAGACTCTCTCGATTTCACAAAAGAGACGGACGACGATTTTCTGAAAGAGCCGGAGGGGGTTGGGGCGATCGATGAGCCCGAAGACGGCGGGACAACATCGAACGCGGAAGAGACTTCCGCGGGAATTGACTTCTCCGATTCCGCCGACGTTTCCCCTTCGGAAGAGAAAAATGAATCTTCGCTCGACGATTTTTTCGGCACCGCTCCGGCGCCGGAAGGGGACGGCGGGGAACCTTCCCTTGACGAGCTATTGGGCGGAGACGGGAGCGCGGCTCCCGACGATACCGCCGCGCGGTTAGGGAGTCTTCAGGATATGTTCGGCGGGGACGCCCCCGACGATACCGCCGCGAGGCTCGGCCGCCTTTCGGCGGGAACCGACGGGGACGGCGGATTCGATACCGATGACCAGGAGTCCGCCGACGACGGAGAGGACGCGGTCGATACGAAAACAGAATCGGCCGATGTGCCGGACGACGCTGATTTCCCCTCGTTCGATGACGAGGAGGGGGACGATTTCGCGGCGCTCAATACCGGCGACTCCACCGAAGGGGAATCGACGAGCGCCGCGCTGGCCGGATTTGAAGGGCTTGTCTCTCCCGACGGTTCCGCGGCGGGGGAAGATACCGCCGCCCTCCTCGGAGCGCTGAGCGGTGAAGGGGAACCGGCGAAAGACGAGAGTACCACGGCGGGGCTGGCGGGGCTCGAAGGACTCCTCGACTCCGGCGGGGATCAGAGGGAAGAGACGGCGGTCCGCCTCTCGCACCTTGCCGAGGAGCAGGAGGAGGACGAATCTCCCGACGAACAGACGCTCGACGATTTTCTGGGAGAGGCCGGGGGTTTTTCGGAGAGCGCCGAAGGCGATTCGTTCGACAGTCCTTCTCCCTTCAGCGACGGCGGCGGGTCGGGGGATTCGTTCGACGACCTCCTGGGCGATTCCGGCCTAACCGGCGGTTCGTCCGAGTTTGGCGGCGATTCCCTCGGTGATGCCGGAACCCTTTTCGAAGCGGAAAAGCTCCCCGAGGGGGAGGAAGGCGGGGCGGCCGAATCCGAAGCGACCGAAAAAGGAAAGAAAAAGAAGAAGACGGAAAAGAAAAAAAGGCGTTCCCGCCGCCGGAAGGAGGAGCGGAACGACCCGGTCAGCAAACTTTTGGTTATTCCACAGGTCTTCTTCATCCTGTACCTGATTTTGGGGAATCTCAAAGGGATCTTGGAGTGGCACCGTAATGGCAGCGACTTCTTTACCCTGCCGTTCTTCCTTTTGGCGTTTAACGGGACGGGAGCCGTTCTTCTCCTTCTTCCGGCACTTCTGCGCGCGTTCCGGAAACGGTATGCCGAGGATCCGAAGCTGGTCGAGTATACCCTCTTTATGTTCATGCTGGCGATGGCGGTCGCGGCGATGATCATGGCGTGCCATCCGCTCATCTTCGACCTGGCGCGGAACTGGGGAGGACCGCACTAACCCAATTCCGGTCCGAAATGACAGGCTTTTAGAGGGGGGAGACGACGAATCTCCCCCTTTCTTTTCGCCGTTAGCGCGGTTCGGTTTTGCCGGATGAGGGGTTTAGTTAAAGTAGTGAAATCCTTCGGATAATTTTGATTTTTATCCCGATTTTGTTGCAGTTCCGCCCGACCGATACCCGATAATCGTAAGGAGCCGCGAAGGAAGACTTTCCTTCGGCAGGAATCGGGCGATTCAGAGCAAGGATGCCGAAAGGACGCCGTTAAACTTCAAGAAGGAGTTTCAAGGATGAAAAAATATATTCTCTTAGTTCTGCTGGGAATGGTTCTGGCAGGGAGCGCCGGCTGTATCATTCCCGCGTATTCCGGCGATCCGGCGACCCGAACCGAACAGCTCTATAACACATCGGAAGACCTCCGTCAGGCGCGTGACTGCTGGGATCGGTTCTGGATGATCGATCAGCCGAGCCACATGACCCCGTATCGTACGCAC
>JAGCAH010000046.1 GCA_017652805.1 Thermoguttaceae bacterium
CGTAGCGCTGAGGCGAGAAGGTCCGTCTTGTATAGGTTTCTCCCCCCGGGTCGCAGATGAGCCAGACGCCGCCGCGCAGGACGCAGAAGGTTCCCACGTCGTTGTGGTTGTGCATCTCGCCGTTGTGCCCCCCCTTGAAGACGGCGGCGATTGCCGCGTCCCCCTTTTCCGCCGGTCGGCAGATGATCACGCCGGCGTCGGGGAACCGGCTGACCGGCTCGGCGAGACAGTCGCGCGTTTCGGCGGCGGGGGTGACCAGAGGTGTGAGTTCGCCGCCCGACTCGAGCGGCCCGAAGAAGAAGACCGCCGCGTTGACCGGCAGATCCGCTTTCTCCTGCGGATAGGCCCGGCCGCGTTCGAGTTCGGTCAGGCCGAGTCCGAGCCGGCGGCTCAGAAGCGCCAGGAGCGCCTTGTCCGGCCTGGCGGCGAGCGAGCAGTCGGCGAACGCGGCGTAGCTGTCCGGCGCGACTTCCATCTTCAGCGCGAATTCGGTGAGCGGACGCACCTTCGGATGGGTGTAGAGATTTACCGCCCCCGACGCGCGCCAGGCGGATTCGGCCAGAAGGACGTAGTGGCTGAACCCGTAATTCCAGTAGCCGATCCCTTCACTGCAGTAGCCGTCGCCGGTGATCCCCTCGAAGAAGTATTTCGGGGCCAGCTGTTCCGCCGCGGCCAGGAACCACGCGCGCTCTTCGGCGGTTTCGCAGACCGACAGGGCCGCGGCGGTCGTGCCGGCGAAACAGACGGGATTCCAGTTGTTCGTGCCGGTGACCCACCACATGCCCACCGGGTCGGAACCATAGACTTTTTCCCGGAGCGGGTCGAGGACGCGGCGGCGGATGTTCTCTTCGACGGTCCGGACAAGGTCGGGGGGAAGGACCGGCGCCATCGACCGCGCGACGAGGCCGAGCTGACCCGCCAGATCGGTCGCCGCCAGGTCGGCGCTGGCGAGCGTCCCGTCGTAGACCGATCCGCCGCGTTCCGGCCCGCCGGGATCGTGTGCCGGGAGAACCCAGCTCGGATAGGCGCACCAGTTCCGGATCATTTCTTCGAGCGCGGGAAGGAACCGCCCCCTGTTTTCGATCAGTTCGGCCATCGCCAGTGTCATACACCGGCGCAGCCAGATGTTCCGCGCTCTCTGGAAGTGCGTGCGGTTTCCGTTCCGGAAATATTCCTTGTAGAGGTCTTCGGGGAGCTCAGGAACCGGCTGGCCGAGAAGCTTTTCCGCCGATTTGACGATCTGGGACGAGTCGAAGAGGGAGGCGAACTTCTCCCACTTTTCGCGGTCGGTGATCGGCGGGATAAGGGGGACCGGTTCGGCGGGGATCAGTTCGGCGAGTTCCGCGGCCCGCGCGTCGATCGCGGCAAGGTCTTCCGGCGGCACCGCGGCGGAAAGACGGTTCAGTGCGGACAGAATCAGCGCGGCGGACAGGAGCGCCGTAAGAAGAAATCTTTTTTTCATCGGTATTCCTTTTCTGAGCGGAACGTGTGAGGGGGAGTGCCGGCGGAACGCCCGTTTACTCTTTCGGTTTGGGCGGCTGCGAGACGAGCCAGGCGAACGCTTCGGCCAGACGCGTGATCTCCTCTTCGGTCGGAAGGATCATGTAGCGGTCGCGGCCGTTCTCTTCGGGCGTGAAGACGCAGGAGCCGTCTTCACGGAACGAGACGCGGCCCGGTTCGCTCAGCCGGAGATAGTCGGGATGGATGAAGTAAAACGGCACCACCAGATCCCAGAGCGCCATGTTCGATAGTCCGTACCGGCAGCACGAGTCGTAGGCGGGCATCTCGGGCGCCGCCGCAAAGATTTTGTGAAGCCGCTCGATCGGGAAGAAGATGCGCGCACCGGTTTCCTGGCCTTCCCAGATGACCGGCGTCGGCCAGTCGTCGGCAATCCGCCGCGCCGCCGGTATGTCGTACGAGACGTTGTATTCCACGAATTCCGCCGGCCGGTCCTGGTAGTTCCCCGCCATGAGAATGGTTTGGTCGGCTTTCCGGGCGATCAGCTCTTTGCCGGTCAGAGGGGAGATTTCATCGGCGGGCGAGTCCAAAAGACGCGCCAGGTTCGTGGCGAATCCGACCATCAGGAACGTGACCGAATGGTCGGGCGACTCGGCCAGGACGCGGCGCAGGAGAGGAACCGCCGATTCGGCGGGGAGGGGAGCCGAAGGGTCGGCGACGTATTTGGCCTCGTACCTGTCGAGGGTCTGTTCCATGAACTTGCCGTCCATTCCGGCGCACGGCTGTTCGGGAACGCCGATCGGAATGCCGGGCCGGCCGAAATAGGCATTGAGCATCCGCACATAGCGGGGAACGAACCGGCTGGCGTTGGTGATGGTGACCGCCAGAAGATCAACTTCGCCGCGGCAGATCTGCGCGTGAATCAACGAAAGCGCCAGCCCGTCGTCGACGTCGCCGCCGAGATCGGTGTCGTAAATGATCCGTTTCGGATAGTCCGAGGCGAAAAGCGCCGCGCCGAAAAGGAAAAAAATGCAGAGAGACGCGAAAACACGCCGTACCATCGAAGACCTCACGACGAAATCAAACAAATCATCGAAACCGCCCTTAATTGTACATGAGCGAAAGGCGGGTGTCAAATGACGGAATTCGATAGGACGGCGGAAGCGCTCCCGCCGCTGCAAAGCGGGGGAACCGGGAATCTTTCTTTTGATGTGTTACGCGCTCTTGATGCGCTCTTTTAACTTCAAGACCAGTACCGGGACGATTTCGCCGTAGGGATAGGAGCCGATGAGCTTTTCGCCCTCCTTGAAGTTGACTTTGTCGGCGCCGCACCAGAGACCGAAGTCGGCGTCGTCGGTTTCGCCCGGGCCGTTGACGCGGCATCCCATGACCGCGATTTTCAGCGGGACATCGGCGGCGAACTCCGTCGCCTTCTGGACCTCTTCGGCCAGGGCGACGAACGCGCTGTTCTGGACGCGAGCGCAGCTCGGACAGCTGACGATGTTCAGTTTCGGCAGGGAGAACTCGCTCTCTTTCATCATCCGGCCCGCCGCGACGTTGGCGAGAATCATTCGGCCCGCTTCGACCTCTTCCTGTTTGTGGTTGTTCGGCACGGTGAGCGAAACGCGGAGCGTGTCGCCGATCCCTTCGGAAAGGAGCGTCTCCAGCGCGTAGCGCGATTTCGGGATTCCATAGGCGGGGAGCCCCGCTTCGGTCACGCCCAGATGAATCGGGACTTCGGGACGGAGATCCGCGAACCGACGGTTAACCAGAATGACCGTTTCGGGATTTGAGTCTTTGATCGAGACACAGTAGCGGGTGAACCCGATCTCGTCGAGCCAGGCGGTATGTTCCAATGCCGATTCCAAAATCGGGGCGAACGGGTCGGGGACGTTCCCTTTTTTGGCGGCCGCGCGCGCCGCCTTGTAGGCTTTCAGGTGAACCGGATCGATGCTCCCGCAGTTGATCCCAACCCGGATCGCCAGGTCATGGTCTTTGGCGATTTCGGCCAGACGGCGGACCTTCTCCCGCCAGGGGGTGTTCGGTTCGGCGTGATGCAGATGCCCGGGATTGTAGCGGATCTTGTCGATATAGGGGGCGGCCTTTTCGGCGAGGCGGTAGTTTTCCTGAAGGTCGATCGAAAGGCTGACGTGTGTCTGACGGCGAATTTCGGGGAGCGCCCGGACGTCCCGCTCGGTATCGACCGCCAGACGGACGATCGCCGCGCCCGCCTGCTCGAGCCGGTTGACCGTCTCGACCGTGGCATCGATGTCGGTCGTCTTGCTCGCCGCCATCGACTGAACGGCAATCGGGTTCCCCCGGCCGATCACGACGGTTCCGATGCGGATTGAGCGTTTCCCGGACATGGCGATCCTTTCAGTGTGTGAGTGTTGATGCCGGTTAAAGCGAACGGCTTTCGCCGCCCGAAGGCGTTCCCATGGCGCCCCAGACGCCGTAGGGGCTCGAGCCGCTTTCGGGCTCTTCGGTTTCGAGGTTGCCGCAGTCGACGTTGTCGGTGATGAAGTGTACCGAGCCGTCGGCGTAAAGAACGTTGACCCCGCCCGAATGCCAGCTCGACGCCCCGCCGGTTATCGCGCCGAAGAAAGTGTAAGGGTAAGGAATCTTGGGGGGCGACGTCGTCGTGGAGAAGAGGCAAATGGGCGTATTCGGCGCGGCGGTGGCCGTGTAGACGGACGTAATGCAAAGCCCGTCGACGAAAAAGTTGTTCCGCTGAACGACCTGTCTCAAGATGTTCATGGGATCGTCCTCGTCTTTAATCGGCCTTCCGATTTTTGTCCGGTCATTTTCGTCGTAGCCCTTTTCGAGACAGATCGACGGGATGACTTTTCCGTCCCGGACCACCTCTTCGATCAGGTTGACTCCGCCGCGGATCCGCTCATCGGATAATCTGCCGATACACGTTTCGGTCGCGGCCATTGTGTTGCTGGTGCCGTCGTGACAGCTCGCGAGATTCTTCCAGACTTCGGGCCGGAACAAGCCCCGCGAGTTGGTCTTTTTGAACGGGGCGGCGGGGTCCGGGGTGCCGTCGGCCTTTGTTACGAACTTTTCCGGAATGAGCGCGTCGCCGACGCAGAGGCTTACCGAAATCCTGGAGCAGTAGGGGATTTCCGCGAGTGTTTGGCGGGATTCCGGGTCGGACGGGCATGTCATGTAGTCGATCGTGCCGTTGTTCCAGAGAACCGGCTCGCCAGTGTCGGCGTATGTGGCGCTGGTGAACCCGTCGGTACGAGGCGGGTCGTGTTTCAAGTCATTGACCAGTTCGTCATAGCGTCCCGACTGCTCCATAAAGGGGAGGAGTGTGACCCGCCCGCTGTAAAGTCCGCCTGCGTAGGCCGGCACGCCGAAAAATTCTTTCATCCCCGAGGCGGGAAGCGAGTCGTAGGCATCGTGATAGGCGTGAAGCGCGATGCCGACCTGTTTAAAACTGTTCTGGCATTTCATCCGCCGCGCCGCTTCGCGCGCCGCCTGAACCGCCGGCAGGAGGAGCCCGATGAGGATCCCGATGATCGCGATTACCACCAACAGCTCAACCAGGGTGAACCCGGGAAGCCGCAGGCGGTTCGGTTTTTGGGAGGGGTCTTTCCGCATGGTGTGTTCCTTCTGAATATCTGCATCACGTCCGGACTTTGAGTCCGGCGCGGATCGTTTCGGGGTTCAGGTTCCAGAGACCGGCCGTCTCGGCGGTCATTCCGAACCCGCACCGGTCGCAGATACCGAGTTTGTCACCGCCGCAATTCTTTTCGAAAGTGCCGTCGGGAAGGACGAAGTTCGAGATCCAGCACTGCTTTTTAAAGCGCATGTCTTTCAGACGGAGAAGCCCCGAACGGGTGTTCATCAGGGGTGCGCCCTTTTTGTGCAGGCCGACCAGCAGGTCGATCACCCTGCAGCGCGTCTCCCAATCGAGCATCATCTCTTCGGTTCCGGGATAGGGCGTGTGGAAACTGACCGCCAGAAGCCGGAATTTGGGGTGATCGGCGACGTAGTGGACCGTCTCTTCCACCGCCTCCCAGTTGTACCGGTTGATCACCATGTTGGCGTTCAGATTCGGGTGGGCCGAAAGGGCGACGTTCTTTTCGAGCCGGTCGAACGCGCCGGGACCGCGGATCAGGTCGTGGTACCGGCCGACCCCATCGAGACTGACCCAGACCAGGTCGCTGCGGCACGGGTCGAACGGTATCTGCGCGTTCGTC
>JAGCAH010000005.1 GCA_017652805.1 Thermoguttaceae bacterium
CCCAGACGAGACGCATTCCGAAATCGTCCTGACCGACGCCGGGATTGTCGAGCGACTGACCGTTTAGCCAGGCGACGAGTGCTTGCGAAAAGCGGTCTCGGTTGTCGCCTTCTTCGTCGTTGACGAACGTGACGGGAAGATTGCTGTTGATATACTCAAGGCAACGATTGCTGATTTGAGCATCCGGGGTCGAAAGGAAGGAATCGGAATAACTTCCGTCATCACCAATCGCGGGAATCAACGCGTCGTAGAAGTCGCGTGTGGAATCACTCGTGTCGGAGCCGGGAGTGAAGAGAACAAAAAAGAAATCGTTGTTTCCCTGGTGTTCGGGTGGCGTTTCCCCTTCGCCGACATCCTTATGATTACCATACATCCAGTCGGCGGATTTGTCACGATAGGACCACCAGCCGTCAAACGGGTTCGGATCGTAGAAGAATGGGGTCATCGTGGCGTCGGGGTCGGAAAAATCGACCAGGTTGACGCAGTACTGCGCCAGGCGGTTGGCGGCGAGTTCGTCGGCAAGACGCGCTTTTTTCTCGTCGGCGGTTTCTTCGGATCCGTCGTTGGCGGCGAGTTTGTCGATATACGGCTTGTCGCACCCTTCCAGATAATCTTTGTATGTTTTCTCGTCGGCCAGGCGGGCCTCGGGGTCGTTGTCGTAGAACGCGGCGGCCGTCTCGGCATTCCGGTCTTCGTAGGTCAGCGCCATCAGAAGGACGTAGAGTCCGCGGGCGAACTTCATCCGCTCGGCGAGTCCGAGCTGGTGACAATACTCAAGTTCGCCCTCCCTATAATGAACGGGCTTTTCCTCATCTCCCGGTTTCTTTTCTTTCTTAGTAAAAGTTAAAGTTCCATCACTATCCTCGTACTCGTAATAGGCCGAGTCGATCCAGCACGCCTTATGCGAAAGGGCGTTCAAGTCGAGACGGCGCCCCTCCTGAATGTCGTGGGGCAGAAGTGCGAAGAGCTGGTCGGTGATCGCGTCAAGCGCGCCGCTGTTGAAGCCGTCGATCTCCTCTTCGATCTTTTCGCGCAGATAGGCGCGGAAGAGGGCGCGTTCCTCTTCGGTTTCGATCGGGATTCCGAATTCTTTTTTCCTATCTCTAATGTAATCATCGTTAAAGATTGTATCGCGGTTCGCCTTGTAGAATTCCAGCACGACGCAGCGGCGGATCAGTTCACGAAGCCCGTAGACACCGTCCTTCACTTCGGCGGTACCGACCGGAATCGCCTCGGCGGGCACAGGAATGTCGCTCGAAACTGTAGTGATTTCCCGGCGGAGCGCCGAGTTTTTAACCGGATCGGGCTGGCTGAGCGCCTGGGACACATTTTCTTCTCCCAGAAGGGAAGAAAGAAGCTTGGTCGGACGGCCCTTACGGTCGTAGTCGAAGGGGCGCAGAAGAAGTTCCAGCATCTCGGCGGTAAAGGTCGAGTCTTTCTGCGTCGAACCGTACGGATTGACCAGATACGGGTTCTCGCTGTATTTCGGCATATAGGTCAGGATGTCGTTGCCAAGCGGGTCGTAACTGCGAAGG
>JAGCAH010000047.1 GCA_017652805.1 Thermoguttaceae bacterium
ATCGCCGGCGCGGCGAACAGCTCGACCCGCTCCTCCTCTTTGTCGGCGGGATACTGGTCGTGTTCGTAGACCACCTCGCCCGATTCGGCCGGCTCGTTCCGGTCTTTCGGAATGAAATCCCACCGGAGAACCGAAACTTTCAGCAGACCGTTCTCCCCGTGGAAATAGGCTCCCCACGGATAGCTCGGGTCCGGGAGAACCCCCCAATGCCGATGGTTCCAGATCACGTTCAGGCCGTCGTACCCGAAAACGACCGTCTGTGTATCGGAAATTGTCTGCACCCCCCGGGTGTGAACGTACCGGCCGCCCGCCGACAGTACGCGGCGCGGCCAGCCGAGTCCCATCAGCCAGCGGGCCATATCGAACATGTGCACCCCCATATCCCCCAGGGTGCCGTTCCCGTATTCCATGAACTGCCGCCAGCCGCCGCTGGCCTTAAGCGGATAGAAGGGACGCATCGGCGCCGGCCCGGTCCACATTTCGTAGTCGAATCCTTCCGGGGGAACCTGAGCCTCTTCGTTCACGTCGCCCATCCCGTAGTAACTGAAAATATCGACCTGGGCAATCTTCCCCAGCCGTCCGGAATCGAAGAATTTCTCTTTCACGTCGATCAGATGCGGGGTACTCCGCCGCTGAAGTCCGACCTGTGTCGCCGCGCCGCTGCCGCGGGCCGCCTCGGTCATCGCACGGCATTCCGCCACATCGACCCCGATCGGCTTCTGAACCCAGACGCTGATCCCTTTTTTCAGCGCGGCCACCGTCGGCAGGGCGTGCCAGTGATCGGGCGTGTCGATCAGAACCAGGTCGAGCTTTTCCCTGTCGAGCAGTTCGCGCCAATCTCCGTACAGCGCAGGAGTTTTCCCCGAAACCTGCCGCGCCGCGGTCAGCGCGCCCGCCTGTTCGAGGCGCGGGCGATACACGTCGCACAGCGCGGCCACCTCGACCGGCGCCACCTGAAGCAGACGGAAGAGGTCGACTTTCCCGTACCACCCCGTTCCGATCAAAGCGACACGAAGTGCCTTGTCCCCCATTCCGTCGGCATAGAGGGGAAGCGCCCCCCCCGCCAGTCCGCAAAGACCCGCTTTTAAGAAATCTCGTCGTCTCATAATCTCAGTCCTGACTCGGTTCCCCGACTTTGTCTTCAATATCCGACTCATGATGACGGCGCGTCGCCCGCTGCTCGTCGGTCGGCTCGCTCACCTCGAATTTGATCAGCGGTTCGGCGGGGAACTTTCCCGCGCTGCGCAGTTTTCTACCGGCCGCGAAAAACTTTTCGAGCGTTTTCGCGTCCAGCTCGTGGCCGGGCATCGTCGGCATCCCCTCCCAGATCACGCCGCCGAGCATCGGTTCGACCAGCACGACGTGGGGGATCCCCGTCACGTTCAGCGCGTTGGCAAACCGTCGGCCGGTGTCGATTGCCAGGGAGTAGCGGACGTCGTCGATTTTATGGTTCCCCGGCATCGACCTGACTTTTTCCTCTTCCATTTCGCAGATCGCGACCACGACCAGATCGTCTTTGTAATGCTCGGCCAGCCAGTTCAGATAGTTCAGCGACCGGCGGCAGGGGGGGCACCAGGTGGCCCAGACCTCGATCAGAATATATTTTCCCGCCATTTCCGATTCCGGCGGCAGAGGGGTCAGCCACTTTTCGACCTGCACTTTTTCAACGGTATCGGGAAGCGCCGTCCAGAGGAGATTATCGGCAAAGACGACCTTGTCCCGTTTCAGCGCGGGGTGGTTTGCCGGCAGATTCACGCTTTCAACCAGCCACGGCTCCTTTTCCAGATCGACCTGGCGGATCTCCGGTTCCGTGTCGGGCAGGTTCGCCGGGAGAGGTTCCGCCTCGCTCGCGGGCTCGGCGGGCGCCTTCCCCTCATCAGTAATACACGGACCGCTGATCGGACAGACGACTCCTTCCGGAACGGCGGGATTTTCTTCGTCGACAGACCGAGAACACCCCGCGATCACCAACGCGGCGCACAGAATCGAAAGAATACTCTTTTTCATTTTCGCGTTCCTTACCATTATCAAATGAAACCGCGGCATTTCGGACTGCCACAGAGGCAGACCGCCGAAGACTCCGTTTTCATCGCACCGTTGGCGGCATAATCGATCGTCAGCTCGCCGCCGGCCGCAACAGCTTTCGTGGTATGAAGCCAGAGCTCGTAATACTTGTTCCCTTCCCCGTCGTCAATCTCCCATTCGATCAGCTCGCAGTTCGGATCGCACGAATGGTTGATATAGCGATACGGCGCGTCCGGTTCAATGGCTCCGTCGCGATACCCCATACAGTATTCCGACATATAGCCCGGCGGCTTCGCCTCTCCCCGAATCCGACCGACGGCCTGACCGGCTTTCATCGCCGCCGCGGCAAAGAGCCCCTTCCCGCACCGGGGCGTCTGGCCGACGGTCACCCGGTCATACCGAACGCGGTGAGAAAATGTCGGCGGCCGACGTTTCATGGCGCGTTTTCCAAAACTTCGACGCCCAGGAACGAGTCCGGTCCTTCGGGATCGCGGTACGACCAGACGACTTCCTTTTCGGGGGTGATCTCGAACATACAGACAGCGTGAACGCCATCTCGATTCGCGGCGTAATTACCGAGAACCAGGTTCCCGTTCGCGCGAATCTGAATCGAACAGATGTAGGTCAGTTCCAGACTCGGCAGATCTTCTTTCGTACATCGCCAGACTTCGTTCCCCTGCGCGTCGAATTTTACGACGCAATCGAGAAAGGTACCGTAAACTTCTCCCGTTTCGGAAATTTCGGCAAGTCCGTAGACTTCGTGATCGGGAACCGACATCTTGCGAAGAATACGCCCCTCCGCGTCATATTCGGCAATCACTCCCTTCGACTTCTGCGCGGCCAGATAGGTCCCGCGCGCCGTTTTCCGCACCCAGCGCATATTGTCGTGGCTTCCCGGCCGATCGAGAAACGCGCAGGGGATCCGCCGCAGGAGGTTGTCGTCTTTATCGTATTCGAGGATCGCGTTCGAACTGTTCGCACCGATCACCGTCCTGCCGTCTGGGGTGCGCTGAACCGAAAAGGTGAAATCGCCACTGCCGCCGTCCGGATCGGTCCACTCGCGCAGAAGGGTCCCGTCGGGCGCGATTTCTTTGGCGCTTTCGGCATCGGCGTAAAGAATATTCCCGTTTCCCAAAAGGTGGCAGTCCCCCATGTTTCCGACGTTTTCGTCATAACGGCGCGAGATCGCACCCGACTCGTCGAACCAAAGGATCACTCCGCCGCATCCTGCCAAAATCGCGCCGTTCGGCTCACCGGCAAACTCACCCGCTCCTTCGACCGTAAGGGCCGAAAGGAAAAACGCCGCAGCGAAAACGGGTAAAAAGAGGAGGTTAAAACACCTGTTCATAAACCTTTTCCTGTCAGAATTGAAAAAACCGCTCGTCGGCTTCCACCGACGTCTGCCTCCGCCCCCGGTCATTATATCCCGTAAGCGACGGGACTTCAAGAAAAGACCGTTTGAGAGCGACATTAGTTTTTCCGACTCAGCGCGACCAATAAGACGGCGATATCGGCGGGGGTGATCCCCGTGATCCGCCCGGCCTGCGCCAGGTCGATCGGCCGGACGCGCGCGAACTTTTCGCGCGCCTCGGCGCGCAAATGGGGGATCGCGTCGTAATCGAACCCGTCCGGAATCCGCTGTGAGCCGACCTTCTTCTGCCGCGCGATCTCCTGCTTCTGGCGGTCAATATACCCGGCATATTTCGCGTCAATCGAAACCTGTTCCGCCACATCGGCGGGAACGTCGGCAAAAGCGGGCCAGCGTGCCGTCAGGTCGGCCCACTCCACCTCGGGCCGTTTCAGATATTTCAGCGCGCTTCCCTGATCGGTGTGAAGCGCCTCAAGCGCGATCCGCGTCTCTTCGATCAGATGGATTTTCTTCTCGAACTTCTCCCAGCGCTCATCGTCAACCAGGCCGAACCGCCGACCGATTGGGGTCAGACGGCGGTCGGCGTTGTCCTGACGCAGCAAAAGACGGTACTCGGCGCGGGAAGTAAACATCCGATACGGCTCATCGACGCTTCGCGTGACAAGGTCATCGATCATCACGCCGATATACGCCTCGTCCCGGCCCAAAATGAGCGTATCGGCGCTTCCCGACGCTTTCAGCGCGGCGTTCGTCCCGGCGGCGAGCCCCTGAGCCGCCGCCTCCTCGTAACCGGTGGTTCCATTCAGCTGTCCGGCGATAAAAAGCCCGGAAATCCGTTTCGTCTCGAACGTCATTTTCAGCTGGTCGGGGGGAAGATAGTCGTACTCGATGGCGTACGCGTACCGCAGAATCTGGGCATGTTCGAGCCCGTCAATCATCCTGAGCATTTCGTCCTGAACTTCGCGCGAGAAACTCGTCGAAAGTCCGTTGATATAGACCTCGTGCGTACGCCGGCTTTCCGGCTCCAAATAGAGCTGATGGCGGTCTTTATCGGCAAATCGAAGGATTTTCGTTTCAATCGAAGGGCAGTAGCGCGGGCCGGTCGATTCGATTTGGCCGTTAAAGACCGGCGCATCCGAAAAACGCTCGCGCAGAAATTGGTGCAGGCGTGGATTGGTATACGTCATCCAACAGGGAACCTGATCGATCCGGATCTCGTCGTTCATAAACGAGAACGGAACCGGACAGGCGTCCCCCGGTTGCGTTTCGACTCTATCATAATCAATCGTCTTGGCGTTGATCCGAGGCGGGGTTCCCGTCTTAAACCGTTTCAGCGTCAATCCGAGTTTTAAAAGCGAATCGCTGATTTCCTCCGCTGACGGTTCACCGATCCGCCCCCCCGGCATTCTTTTTTCACCGCAGTGGAGGAGTCCGCGCATAAACGTGCCGCACGACAGCACTACGCACGGCGCGCGATAGACGCGTTCCGAAGCGCACCGGACGCCAACCACTTCGTTCTTTTCGACAAGAACCTCTTCGACCGTCTCCTGCCGAAGTTCAAGGTTTAGGGTCTCTTCAAGGAGGCGGCGCATCTCGTCCTGGTAGGCGCGCTTATCGGCCTGAGCCCGCGGCCCGCGCATCGCCGGACCTTTCCGCGTATTGAGCATTCGAAACTGGATCGCCGTCGCGTCAATCGCTTTGGCCATCAGCCCCCCCAGTGCGTCGATCTCGCGAACGAAATGCCCCTTGCCGACCCCGCCGATCGCCGGATTGCAACTCATCTGCGCGACCGTATCGATGTTTCCGGTCAACAGAGCGACTCGGGCGCCCAGACGCGCCGCCGCGGCCGCCGCCTCGGCGCCGGCGTGACCCGCGCCGACTACCAGGACATCGTAATTCCAGTCCATTTCACTCAAACTTCTCGAAATGATTCTTCAGATCCGCCAACGATATCGTCATCAGCGGCACTTCGTATCACGACTCAAGCATTCGACGCCGACTGTCTCGCGCTGTTGAGCGTATTGAGCAGCAGCATCGTCACCGTCAGGGGACCGACCCCGCCGGGAACCGGCGTGATCGCTCCGGCAACCTCTTTCACCGCGTCGAAATCAACGTCGCCGACCAGCTTGTTCTTCACCGTCGGCTGACCGTCGTCACCGATCACCGTCTTTTCTTTCCGGTTCATCCCGACGTCGATCACCACCGCGCCCGGCTTGACCATATCGGCGGTAACAAACTCGGCTTTCCCGATCGCCACGATCAGAATATCGGCGCGTCGGGTCACTTCGGACAGATCGCGCGTGCGGCTATGGCAGACCGTCACCGTCGCGTCGGCGGCGGCGCCTTTTTGAACCATCAGAAGCGCCATCGGTTTGCCGACAATATCGCTTCGCCCGACTATGACGACCTCTTTCCCCGCCGTCTCAATGCTATATCGGCGCAGGAGCTCCTGAATTCCGTACGGCGTACACGGCAGGAAGCGGGGGCGGCCTTGAGAAATCAGACCGACATTTTCCGGATGAAACGCATCGACGTCCTTTTCCGGCGAAATGGCGTCCAAAATCCGCTTCTCGTCAATCCCCTTCGGAAGCGGAAGCTGAACCAGAATACCGTGTACCGAGGCATCGGAATTAAGCTTTTCAATGAGCTCCAGAAGTTCGTCGGTCGAAGTCGTTTCGGGGAGTCGGATCACGTCGCTTTTCATTCCAGCGGCAATGCAGGCGGTTTCCTTGTTCCGAACATAGACCTGAGAGGCGGGATTCTCACCGACCAGAATCACGGTCAGGGAGGGCTGTACGTTCGTCTCGGCGATAAACTTCGCCGTGGCCAGACGGATCTCTTCACGAATCGTTTCGGCAAGCTTCTTGCCGTCGAGGAGGGTCGCTGTCATTCTTCTCCTTCTTTCTGAATTTCTTTCTTGATAGGTGTTACGCGGTATTCAAAATGGTGATTTCCGGTCAGGCGGAACTCGGGATACTCGCGGGCTCCCCATGAGTAATCCCCGCCGACCCCGGTCTGTCCCAGGTCGATGTTCAGGTAGACATTCGGCCGACGCGGAACCATCCAGGTATGTTCAACCGATTCCAGATCCCGCGCCCGATTCGGTTTCGCGGAAAAGCTGAAAACTGCGGCTCCTTCAGCGCTGTTTCGTACGCCGTCGCTCTCTTCTGCGGTAATCCGGTATCCGTTCCCGTCGGCGTCGGTAATCTCCAGCCACCGGCAGTCAGTTCGGTTTCCGTATTCCCCCGGCTCGCTGTAACATGACGCTTTCAGATCGTCGTCGACGGTCGTTCTGTAGAGTCCGATCGGTGAACCGCTCTTGCGATCCGCGTAGTTTTCGCCCGGCCCCCGGCCGTAGAACGTGATCCGGTCGCAGTCTTCGGGAAGTTTTAGCTGGGTACCGATCCGCGGGATCTCGTCTCCTTCCGGCGCGGTCACATCGAGCGCCACACCGGTCGATCCGTCCGGATAGTGGGTAAACGCCATCGCGCACGTGCCGTCGAAATACCGGAATTTCCCGTCCAACCGCTCGACGCGAATCCCGTCGTTCTCCTCAATCCGCGGTTCGGACCAGTCGATCTCTTCCCCGGCGTACCGCCAGTGCGCGTGGCGCTTGGTGAATTTGTTCCCTCGATCGTTATCGATCGGCGCGCGCCAGAAATCGGGTCGGCATAAGAAAGAGTCGTTCCGATCGGCACGGGGCGGCTCCCCATTTTCAAAGACCGGAAGGCGGAATTGCGCCTCGGCGATCACGTCTCCCGCTTTCAGAAGCGGTTCGTCTTCGACGGTGAAGAACTCGAAGTTCACGAAATACTCTTTCCCGGGTTTCGCCGGAAACTTGGCGATATTTCGAAGATCGTATCCGGGAAGCCACAACGCCATTGTAAACGAGCTCTGCGGCATCGGATTCGGACTGTCCTGACCGAACACCCCGTCCTGCCGCGCAACTTCTTCCCCGTCTTCGGTCAGGGTAATCTTATATCCGACGTTATCAAGTTGGCGGAAGAACGCGCGATTTTCAATTTCATAGCGGCTGAAATCGTTCCCTTCGGCCAGCGACCTAACGGCAATACCGGCGTAACAGGCGCGAACTTCGCTGAGAGTCGGGTGCAGGCGGCGGTCGGGAGCGATCAGCCCGTTCATACAAAAATTCTGATCGCTCGGTACGTCGGCCGGACCGAAATTCCCGCCGTAGCCGAAATAAATCCTGTCGGACGGCTCAATCCTCGCACGGGTAAAATCGACGTCCAGCAGAAGACCCTCCGTCTCCTGCGATGCGTCCTTTCCCACCGATTCGATCGGAACCGCACGGCCGTAGATTCGTACACGATAGATCAGCGCGCGGGCCAGATCCTGTAAAAGCTCGCTGTTCCGGCCGATCTCGACCGGAAAATCACTTGACGCAATCTTCGCGCCGCACGGAGCACGCCCGATCACATTTCCGTCGACACAAAGGATCAGCTCATCTTCGGTACGGATACCGCTCACCCAATGCGCTCTCCCTTCCCAATCCGGCACGGTTCCTTCGACGGAGTACGTCTTTTCACCGTCAGAAACGGTAAACGCCGCGCCCGTATCGGTTCGATCGAGCGACCACTGCCGATGAGATTTCCCGACAAGCGCGCCCCGTTTCGGCTGTGTGCCCGTTGCGTACGTCGCGTAGGGAAAGACAAGCGCTTCGGCGGTAAAAACCGCGTTGTCGGTGAAATCGAGGCTCTTTTGAGGATCGCTGACGACCGCGTATCCTTTCAGTCCGAGCGGGCCGGAAGAAGCGGGTTTCGTCTTCTCACCGAGGGCGATCTCGCCGATCCGCGTCCGCGTGCCGAGTCGGCCGACCAAAACGACCGGAAGATGATTCGGTCCGGAATCGACAACGCCCTGCCTCGGAACCTTCATCGCGATCCCCTGGTCAACCCAGTCCCAGATAAAGCCCCCCTGAAGCTGGGGCTGGGATCGAATCGCCTCCCAGTAGAGGGAAAGGTTCCCGACACTGTTCCCCATCGCGTGGGCATATTCACACTGAATCAGCGGCCGCGGCTGCGGCTGTTCGACGTATCGCAGAATTTCAGGAACCGAAAGGTACATCGGGCAGTAAATGTCGGTATTCCGATCGAGCCCCGCCCGCTCATACTGTACCGGGCGGCTCGGATCATACAATTTCACCCAGTCATACGCCGTCTCAAAGTTGATCCCGTTCCCCGCCTCGTTCCCGAGGGACCAGATGATCACTGACGGATGATTCTGATCCCGTTCGACCATCCGCTGTACCCGCGCCATGATCGCCGGACCCCAGATCGGTTTTTTCGCGAGCGACTCTTCGTCGTAGCCCCGCCCGTGCGCCTCGTTGTTCGCTTCGTCGACCACATAGAACCCGAACCGGTCGCAGAGACGGTAGAATTCGGGAACGTTCGGGTAGTGACATGTGCGTATCGCGTTAATATTCGCCTGTTTCATCAGTGTCAGATCGCGCAGGATCGACTCGCGGTCAATCGCGTGACCGGTATACGGATCGTGTTCATGCCGATTCACCCCTTTGATCAGGATTGGCTTGCCATTGACCAGAAGCTGGCCGTTTTTGATCTCCGACGTGCGGATCCCAATTTCGGTTCGCGAGATATCTCGATCACCCCCGGATTCGAGACAGAGCGCGGCTTCATAGAGCGAAGGTGTTTCGGCAGACCAAAGCTGCGGGTCAATCATCGGGATTGCATATTTCATCACCGCCGATTCGCCCGGCCGAAGCGAAAAAGGCTTCGATTCCCCCCCGGCGATTTCCCCATCGGTCACTGCCGCGCCGGGGATTGATGCGATCGCAACGGTCAGATTTCCGGCGGACGGCTCCTGACTCTCATTGACCAGGATCAGATTGACCGAAACCACGGCATTTTTGTACCCGGCGTCGAGTTGCGGAGTAATCGCCAGCCGTTCGACACGCAGGGCGGGAACCACCTTAACCCGTACCGACCGAAAGATCCCGGACAGGCGGAAGAAATCCTGATCTTCCAAATACGAGGCGTCGCTCCATCGATGGAGTCGTACCGCCAGACTGTTCTCGCCAGGTTTCACCAAATCGGTGACATCGAACCTCTCCCCCGCGCGCGCGTCTTTTCCCCGTCCGGCGGCACGGCCGTTCAAAAAGACCTCAAACGCCGACTCGACGCCGTCGAACTCCAGAAAGACACGTTTTTGGTCATTCAGAAGTTCCGAATCAAGTTCAAAACGGCGGCGATAAAGACCGACCCAATTGTCGTCGTTCGGAATCGTCCCGTCGGCAACGCCCCCCTTCGCTTCCCAGGGAAAGACGATGTTCGTGTAGACGGGATACCCGTACCCTTTCATCTGAAAGTTCGACGGAACCTCGATTTCATCCCACTCGTCGTCTTTAAACGGGGGAGTATAGAAACTATCCCAAAGCCCTGACGCCGCCTCGTCATTTTCGAACCATTGAAAACGCCAGATCCCGTCAAGTGGGATTTCGGTTTCACCGTCGCAGGCGGTCCAGTCGGGTGCGGGAGGGAGTGAATTCCCCATATCCTGAATGGAACGGTAAAAGGCGTTATCACCGATCGCAGACACTGCCAATGCCGCAAAAAGACCCCACCACAAAGCGAGACGCCGAAAACTCATCGAAGGAACTCCCGAATTGAGTCGATCCCGACGGCCGTTCCCGAAAACATCTCTCCGGCCGCCCTGAACAACATATAAACCTATTCTACCTGACACCGGGCCGATTTCAAGAACAGAGATTCGGCTCGGCGGACAAACCAACCGATCAGACAGTATCGGGAACGAACAAAATGATCTCTCTGGTAATCACAGTTAGAAGCCCCCATTTTTCTCATTTCGACCATTAGAAAACACCCGTGTTCAACGGAACCGCGCCAATTGACTTCGTTTCCCCAGATTCGGAAGGTTCGGAATCACAATCCGAACAAGAGAGGCGGACGCCCCGTCTCCCTCGACACCAAAGAGGGTGGCAAACAAGCGGAATCAGGGGAATAGCCTCTGTCATCTCTCCCCCTGCCCTGTGCCTGGTTTTGGGAAAACAAGAGCAGATTACGGAGAGAACGACCCGCGCGTCGTGAGCGGTTTTTCCTTTTGCGACAGCGACGACGCCCCCCGCCTCAAGATTCTTCTCTTAAAAGCATCAGGTAACCTTCGACGGACACGACGTTTCCACTAGGCTCTTTATGTTCTTACAGTAAAAAAAGGTTACTAAAGCGGTTACAGTAAAGAGGTGAATTAAGTGTTTTTAATTACATCAGCGAAATCGTTTGATCTCTAATTTAAGGCAAATCGCACAAAAAA
>JAGCAH010000006.1 GCA_017652805.1 Thermoguttaceae bacterium
GGCCAGTTACCGGTATCTGTGAACTCGTCTTTGGCAAGTCCCCATTCGGAAAACTCGCGGCGAAGCTCTTCCGGCACGCGCGGGTGATTCGCCATCGTCCAGTAGAACCCTTTCTGCCATCGGACGTGGCGGGCTACGATTTCTTCGCGCCGCTCGTAACTCGCCTCGGGATACTCGTAGTTCGCGCCGATATTGTCGGTCGAAACTGACCCGTTGTTATTCGTATCGGTCTTAAGGTTCGGAACCGCGCCGGGATCGTGATAATGAACCTGACCCGCCGCAATATCACGGAAAAGGAGCTCATAATCCGCCTCGTCGTAGTCGGCGGGCTTTTCAAACGGAACGCGGTTTTCGGGATTCCGTGTCATGCAGAGGCGGAAACAGAACGCCTGCACTCCCCTGTCGGCCTCCCCGTCATCCCCTCCGGGACCGGGATTCACCCCGGGAATGATTCCGCTATCGGGATTTCCCGGCTCGACGTATGGGTCGACCGGCCCGGCGAACTGATGATAGACCGCGTGAGCGGTCTGTATGCCGTTGAGCGTCTCGCCGTACTGCGCGTTGCTTTCGCGGCCGACGGTATAGGAAACACCCGCGGCGGCGAGCAGATCCCCCTCATACGTCGCGTCTATAAAGATCTTCCCGGTAAAGACGAGCCCCGAAAGAGTCGCGATCGACTTAATCGCCGCTCCCTCTTTCACCACTCCCTTTTCGCGGTCGAGCCGCTGGCCGCGATAGATGGGAATATTATATTCGGCGACGAGCCCCTCCATTACCTTTTCGGCGGCGGAAGGCTCGAACTTCCATATCGTTTGTGTGTCGTTGTCCATTCCCGAAAACTTGGCGGGTTTCGGCTGCCACTTCCACGCCGCGTCGTCCTGATAGTAAAGCCAGAGCCGATGATAGAACTCGCGGGCGATTCCGCCGATGACCCGCTTGTCCCCCGAATCGGTCCGCCCGAGTCCCGAAGCGGTCATTCCGCCGAGATGTCGATCGGGCATGACGATCACCGCGGTCTTCCCCATCCGCCTCGCCTGTACCGCCGCCGAGACCGCCGCCGACGCGCCGCCGTAGATCACCACGTCGGCATCGATCGCCTCGGCATAAAGCGCGGGAGCCAGTACACAAAGCGCAAGAAAAAGAGAGATCAGTTTTTTCATCGGACAATCACCTTTCATTTACGGAAGGAAACAATTCGGACCTGCGGCGTCAGGCTCGCGTTCGGAGTTCCTCCAAGAGAGCGGGAATCCACGAGGAATTGTCGGCCGAAGTGTACATCATATTCCCTCCCATCCGGCTGAACGTCTTACAGAAGCGCAGATAGTAGGCGGGATTATCGACCGGAGGTTCCCCCGCGCCGTTCCAGTCCCAACGGGAAGGCGCCAGGTCAAGGACGTGTATATCGAAATCGCCGATCGCCTTCCCGCGCTGTATGGCGACATTGCGCGCCATCGAAAGCGCTTTTTCGAAGATCATCGGCGACATCACCGCCGAACCGATCGAAAGGTAGATTCCCCCTTTTAGGTTCGCGACCGAAGCGACGAACGCCAGAAAATCGCGTTCGGCACACCGGCCGACCGCCGCCGGAAAATTGACCGGATGGGTATAGATGATATCATGGCCGATCATCGGATGGCAGGTCTGCGTCACACAAGCGCGGCGGAGCCGCCAGATCAGGGAATACTCCTTGTAGGGGTGGGGAATTTCGTAGACGATTCCCTCTTTCGGCAGGTTTCCGCGGGCGATCATCGTCATTAAATCGAGCGCGGCGGCGCCTCGTTCGAGCGCGGCGGGATCTTCGGACTCCGCCGATTCCCGGGCGGCGTCGCGGAGCTGTTCGAGAGAAGGAACGGTAATCTTTCCGCGGTCGACCGTCGCGGCGATCGACTCAGCATACCCAAGGCCTTCCATCGCACCGACCAAAAGCGAAAGGTTCATGTAGCGGCCCGTCTCCTCCCAAATCCCAAACTGTCCTTCCATGACATACCGATGAACGTCTTCCCCCGACTCGGCCTGGAGGGCAAACTCCCAGTCGTGAATGATCCCCGCACCGTTGGTCGCGAAATGGGTAATCCATCCCTCATCGGCCAGGGCGGCCATCGTCGGCCCGAGCCCGTTTTTGATCGAGTGCGCGCCGTAGGTCAGAATCCGAGCCGCGCCGAGTTCACGCGCGCGGCGGATCCGAGCCGCCGCGCTCCTGACCGACTTCCATGCCTCGTCGGAAAGATCGATCGGCCCCTTTTCGACCTTTTCGGCAAGTTTCAAAACTTTCAGTTTATTGACCCGTTCGGCCAACGGTTTCGGTTTTATCTCATTTCGGTTAAAGAGGTTCATCGCTCCTTCTTTCCGCCGTTAATTACGGGATTCCGAGCGCTACGGTCGCCGCGCGTTACGACAGGGATTTGACAAGAGCGTCGTAAACGTCCCGATATCCCTGATAATCCTCTTCCAGATAATCCTTCACCTGGGGGAGAATTTCACCCGCCCGTGCGCAGTCGGCCCTCGCCTCATCGGTGTGGCCTAATATCCTAAACGTCTTAGCGCGGTTCACATAGACAGAAAAAAGCTTCAGCAGCCCTTCAGAACGCAGCACATTGCTATGACCGCAGCCGCACCCTTCGTGATGGTCGTGATGATCTTCCTCGTCGTCGTGATCAACGTCCTCTCCGTAAAAATCAACCGGCAGATTCGAGGCGATTTCCGCCGCCGTATTGAAATCGGCGAGGGAATCGTCGTACTTCTCACGCGCGTAACGTGATTTTCCCCGTTCGTCGAAAAGGGTCACGAGCGCAAGAAGAGCTTCCGGATCGTCGGTTTCGCGGATCCCGTCGAAAATTTCGGCGGTTTCGGTCAGAAGTTCTTCCGCCTCGTCGAATCGATCCATGTAGTTGAGGAGCCGCCCGTTCATCACCGAAACATTCAACAGTTCCGGACAGACGTCGGCGCGTCCGGCGGCGACCCCGTCGCGCAGACGCGTCACCGACTCTTCCACATAGGGAAGAATCTCCTCCGCCGTTCGCTGGCCGGAACACTCGAGAGTCTGCGCGTAAACCGCCAGCGCCTCGGCCAGATCGACGCTCTGTTCGGCATCCCCCCGTTCGATCATTTTTCGATAGAGCGCAATCACTTCTTCCAAACGTTGAAGGCTCTTTTCGTCCTCCCCCGTTTCGCGATAAATCGCGGCTTCCTGCATATACGTTTTGGCAAGGTAGTAATACGCTTCATCCTCTTTCGACGTGCCGAAAAGAGAGGCGAACTCGCTTTTCACCTGCTCAAACGAGGCGATCGCGTCGGAATACTTCCCCTGCTCAAATTGAATTGTGGCGATATTCAGACGGATCCCCGCCAAATCAAGCCGGGCATCGAGATTGCCGATTTCGGAAAGTTTTCTCAGAAGCGTTTCGGCGGCGGCGTATTCGGCCAGCGCGTCGGACCAAACGCCCTGATCGTTGAGCGTCACGCCGTAAGCCAGATGCGCCTGCGCGAGAATCAGAATCATATCGTCGGTCGGAAACGGGGCCGATTCCAGGAGTTTAATCGCCTTTCGGAGCCATTTCCCTGCGGTTTCGTAGTCGTCCTCCTCCTGAGCTTCGAGCGCCAGGGTAAAGTAATCCTGAGCGAGCGAAGATAAATTAATTTTATTCCCTTCCCTGCGGGCCTTTTCGGCGGCGGCGATCCGTTCGACCAGTTCCCGCCGCGCTTTCGCTTCGTCTTCAAAGGCACGTTTCAAATCCAGTTCAATATCGGCGCGTGATTCGTCATGTTCTTCCATCGTTTCTCTCCTTACCCCCGCGCGCCGGGCGCGGCTTTCGGTTCAAGTTCAGAGATCTGTTCCCGTTCGGCAAGCGATTCCGAATGTGTCATACACCCCTTCAGAATGGGTCGTCTTCCGTCAGTCCGTCCAGCGCTTTAATCAGCGCCTGTGTTCCGAGCCGTCCGCCCCCCTGAGAAGCGAGCCGCCGATAGAGTCGACAGACCAAGTCGAGCGCGGGAAGTCTTAAATTCATTCGCGCCGACTCGTCGAGCGCGATCTTCATATCTTTAATGAAATGCTCAACGAAAAAACCTGGCGCAAAATCGCCGCGCAGAATCCGGGGAGCCAGATTCGAAAGAGACCAGCTACCCGCCGCCCCCGCGGCGACCGAGCTCATTACCTTCTCCATATCGAGTCCCGTGCGCCGTGCGTAGAGGAGGGCTTCGCACATTCCCGCCATATTCCCGGCGATCAGGATCTGGTTCACCATCTTGGTATGCTGACCCATTCCCGCTTTCCCCTGATAGACAATCTTCGAGCCGAGAACCTCAAAGAGGGGAACGATCCTCCGAAAAACCGCCTCATCCCCGCCGACCATAATCGAAAGGGTTCCATCCCGCGCTCCGATATCGCCCCCCGAAACGGGTGCGTCGAGTGCGTCGGCCCCTTGCGCCTTTGCCGCGTCAAAAATCTCCGCCGCCAGCGCCGGAGAACTCGTCGTCATATCGACTACGATCGGCGGCTCGGCGCGTTCGAGGCTTTCACGGAACCCGGCGAGAACA
>JAGCAH010000048.1 GCA_017652805.1 Thermoguttaceae bacterium
GATTCTTCACCCGAGTCTGGCCGAAATAAGTCGGCGGACTTCTTCTTTCTGCCGGCTGATCTCACTGAGGACTTTTTCGCTGCGGGCGCGGAACGACTCGGTCTTCTGACGCAGGGCGGTCTCGCGGGCGTCGAGATCGGCAGCTTTCCGCGCGATAATCGCTTCGCGCCGGCGAAGGTCGTTCTCGCGGCCGGTCAGAGCGTCAATCTCCTCGCGAAGCTCGTCCCACCGCGCCGAAAGTTCCGACTCCCCCGCGGTCAGGTGCTCAATCCGTTCGGCGGTTGAGATTTTCGTCTTTCGGACGATACTCTCGAAGGCGGCAATCCGCGCGTTCAGCGCGTTTTCGCGCCGATCCATATCGTCAAGTTCGGGCTCAGGACGGGTGAAACGGAATCGTTCGTCGTCGTACATGGGCGGTTTCCTCATAATAACGCGGAGTGCGGGCGTCAAACCTGCCGCAATCGTTATTATCGGCACATTTTCACAGAAAATTTAACCGGGACGCCCCCCCCGCCGGTTTCGCTCTCCGGAAAAGCGGAAAAACGTGCTCGGACAGCGTCTTCCCGGAAAAGACCGGAAAAGTTCAGACTAATTCCATTTCAGGCGATAAGCGTCGAAAACAGGCCCGTCAACGCAGGTTCGGCGGTAATCGGCCTTCCCGTCCTCCCCCAAATACTCGACGACGCAGCCGAAACAGAGCCCCATCCCGCACGACATCGGCGTTTCGAGCGAGGTCCAGCAGGGGAGACTGCCCAGACTCTTCGCCGCCGTAAAGACCGCTTCCAGCATCGGACGGGGACCGCACGCGGCAATGAGCGCGTTTTTTCCCCCCTCGAGTCCCTCGGCTTTTAGCAGGTCGCTGACCGTTCCTTTCGCCCCCGTCGAACCGTCGTCGGTCGCCACCTTCACATTAACCCCCAGCGCACGGAAGTCGTCGAGGTTCGGAACGCGGCTTTTCGTCCGCGCGCCGTAAAGGAGATGCAGTTCCGGACCCTTTTCCAGCGCGGCGTACTTCTCGGCGAGCATATAAAACGGCGTATAGCCGATTCCGCCGGCGGCCATGTAAATCCGGCGAGCGGCGGGGTTTCCCTCTTTTTCGATCGGCGCCCAGCCGCCCCCCAGAGGCCCCCACCACTCAATCGGAGTCTCCGGCGCGATCTGCGAAAGACGCCCCGTCATATTCCCGACGACCAGATAGATCACCTGAACCCGACCCGAGGCGCGGTCGGCGCGGTAGACGGCAAAGGGCCGCCCCAGAAGGGGAGAATAAAGTTCCGGCAGCCGGAGCATGACGAAATGTCCCGGCGCAACCGCCTCGGCCAGCTCCGGCGCGGCAAACTCAACCAGCCAGGTCGACTCGGCGACCGGACGGCTGTCGGTCACCGAACCGACCCCGGTTTTCAGATTCGGATGTTCCCCCTCGAACGGACTCTTTTTTTCGGCGGCCATGGACTGTCCTCTCTCCCGCGTCATTTTCCGGCGGGGACGGCGATGTACTTCTGAACTCTCTCTTTGAAGGCGTTAAAGGCGAACGCCGACTGTTCGTCGGTCAGATACCGCTCGTCGTACCGCATTCCGAATCCGAGCCGGCTGGCGTAAGTCCAAACCCCGCAGCCGGTAAAAGTCTTGGCCCGGAACGGCGGCAGGCCGAAGAACGATTCGAGAACCGTATCGCCGACAATCAGTCGGCCGTCGTCGGTGTGGGGCAGCGGAGTTTTCTTAAAAAGAACCCCCAGGTTCGAAAGAACCGTGGTCGCCCAGCAGCGCCGCCCGTGAAGCACAATCTTAATTCCGCCCAGCGTGTTCCGTTTCGAACGGAGGTTGACCAGAAGCGCGTATCCCTGATCGGTATTCTTGATCCATTCGGTCTCGCGATGGATTCCCTGCGCGAACGCGTCGTCCTCGGTGATCTGCGAGGGACGGCGGTCGAGAAAGACCATCGAAACGACGTTCGTCGCAAAGAGGGTCGGCAGATCCGCCGGGCGCATATTGATCGGCATCGCCACTCGGATCCAACGGTTTTTCGTCGGGACGAATTTCCGTTCGAAGTCGCCGCACGCGCGGAAGAAGTCGCACATCAGCCGGTCGTTGAGCGAAAGGCCTTCGGCTTTCGCCCTGGATCGGTAGGCGAGGGTCTCTTCCGGTGTCAGGTAAAAGACATCCATTCGGTTCGGGTTCACAACCGGCGTGGTATAGTCGATCTTCTTGATCGGCAGGAACGGTTTGGCGTCGTGCAGGAGCAGATCGCGCGTCGTCTTGGTCCCGTTCGAAAGGAGCTTGAAATACCTCTTCCATGTCTGGTTCGGAGCCAGACGGAGCGTCATGCTCTCCGGCGAGAGGGTCTGGTACGCTTCGGGGGGAACCGGCACGCCCTTCTTCGCGGCGTAGTTGAGGAACATATCTTCAAAGAAACACATATTCCCCATTCCGTCCGATACCGAGTGATGAACCGAAAATCCGAGGTCGGTCATCGGCCGGCCGTTCTCTTCCCACGCGCGGTAAAAGACACCCAGACCATGCGTCTTTCTGATATCGGGGGGAATCAGCCCTTTTTCCTCGTCGGCGGAATTGTAGAAGATAATATCCGGTTCCGCCGAGTCGAGCCGCCAGTACGGTTTGCCGAAATGCATCTCGACCCGCGCGTTCATCAGAGGGTGCCGCGCGGCGGCGGCGCGGAGTGAGCCGAGAAGGAGTTCCGGATCGAGTCGGCCCGAAAAGCGGAACCGCTGCCAGCTCGTCATCGGAAACGCCGGCGTCTCGTCCCAGAACATATATTCTTCGAAAGGGGTCAGACGATACTCTTTACTGAATCGACTCATCTGTAAACCTACGATACCGGACCGATCAGGCGCGGCCCGTCCCACAAGTGATTTATCGCAGACCGACCGCCGAACGCGACCGCTGAGCGAATCGTTCGCGGAGAGCTTTCAGCCGGGGATACTCCTCTTCCAGGGGATTCGCGGCGGCGGTGGCCGGTTTCCCTTCTTCGACCACCGAAACGGCAAACCACCCGTCCGAAACGCGGCACAGACCGGTCGATAGTCCGGCGAACCGCTCGTCCCGATCGAAAAGCTTCGGACGGAGAACGATCTGCTGTTCCGGCGGGAAAATCTTTGAGAAGAGTCCCCGCAGCGGAATCTGCGCTCTGATATTCATCGGTCCGGTGATCCCAACCACGCCGTCCCGTTTCAGGAAAGGAGTTCCCTTTTCATCGACGTCGACGGCGTAGGTCACCACAGCCTCGACTTCTTCCCAGCTCTGATCGCCCAGCTCGATGTAATCGAAACGGAGCCGGAGTTTGACCGCCTGTTCCTCGAACGAGACCGAAATCGGATCGTTTTTACACATCTGGAACTCGACCCACAGATCGTTGTCGTATTCCAGTTTCGGCGCGTCGCGATGGAGTTTCGCGGCGACATGCGCGGCCAGCTCTTCGGGCGTCCAGCTCTGTCCCCCCAACTCAAGACCGGCAAGAAACAGATTGACTGCCGATTCGTGCACTTTCAGGTCGGCGAACGCCCCGCGCAGGGTCGGCGGCTCGACGGTCTGGCTTCCGAGCGAGGCGGGCTGCGAAAGGCGCATCGAGGCCAAAAGCCAGTCGTCCGTCGTCCGCGCGTCCTGAAGGGTCAGACTCAGGCCGAGTTCTTCAAGACGGCTGTAGAAATTGTTCGACAGACGGCCGTTCAAGAGCTCAAAGCGTTCGGTCGACTCGGTATCGATCCGGCGTTTGACCTCGGCGGTGATCTTCTCGCGCGTCTCCTGCCGAAGCGCTTCCTGCCGCGACTGGTATTCCCCTTTGACCATCTCGCGGGTCAGTCCGCCCAGAATCGGCACGAAATCGATATTCGTCCGCACGTCGCTCAGGACGTTGCTGTTATTGACGTCAATCCGCGATTCCGACCAGCCTACTCCGCGGTTCCCCCACTCGAGCTGTTTGACTCCGACGTAGTTGGCGTAGCTCTCGTTAAAGATTTTCGCGGGAAAGACTTCGCTCTTGGTTGAGGCGACGATCCGGCCGGTCACGACCAGGTTCATCAGAAGGCGTTTCGGGTCGGGAACCAGCTGAATCCGAACCTGCGTATCGGTTCGGCGCGAGCCGGCGACGGGGTTCCCCAGGATTTTTTCCTGTACCACATCGAATTCAGGGTCGCGGATCGGAAGGAACCGGTTGATAAACGCCTGCGAAATGTAGACCTTCAGATTCGGGTTGTTGTAGATCGTTCCGACCGCTTCCCCCATCGCGCGGCTCGAGGCCAGAGGCGACGTCTTCATCCGATACGCCGCCCGACCGAGTTCGCGGCCGGTGTCGCCGCCGCCGATACGTTCATACTCCTCGTAAAGCGCCAGAACGGCGTACGGATCCGACTGGTCGGCGGTCAGTTTTCGGAGCGTCTCGTACCACTGTCTCGGCGCGGCGTGGCGAAAGACCTCTTTCTGCGCGGGGGTCAAAAGCGGGGATTCGATCTTACAGCAGATCGAGTTGATATGTTCGCGGAGAAGGGAAATATCCGCCTGGCGCCCCTCGCTGTCGGGCGCGGCGTTTTTGGTCAGATAGGGGCGGAAAAGAACGTCCGCCCCGTTCCCGTCCCGCTGAAGTCGGTCGAGCGCCGTCATGAGGGAATCGACTTCAAAATTCGTTCTCCATCGGCGGCCGGCGGGAGTGATTCCGAAATAGTTTCTTACCGCCGTCGTCTTCTCTCTCAGATCGGCGATCTCGTTGTCGGTGATCGGCTTCGGCGGCTGACGGACGCTGAGCCGATTCTGCTCGAAGTAGTCGGCTGCAGCCGACCAGAGATAGACCCGCCGGTCGAGCGCGTGGCGGAACGAGCGCATCTGCGCTCCCCGCTCTTCGGGGGAAAGGGCCGCCAGACCCGTGGCGTCCGGAGCCGGTTCGATCCGGCTGGTATACTTTTCGGAAGAAAGCGCCGATGTAAAACCGTTCTCACCCAAAGTGAATCGGCCGAGTTTTTTGGGATGCTGCGCGAGGAACTTCGCCTCGTCTTCGGTCAGGAGCGAGGTTTCGGAATGATCGTCCTGTACGATTTCGCCGCTCAGACGGCGCAGAGCGGCGCGCGCCTTGGCGGGGTTCTCTTCCAGAAGGGGGAACGTGTCGCGGAGCTGCCCTTCAACCGAAGCGGACCACTCGGCGGTCGGCTCGAATTCGGCGAAAAGCGCGAACCGGCTGTCGAGTTCCCCTTCGCTCATCCGATGGACAAGCTCGGCGTGAAGATCAACCCCTTCGAACAGGGTGTCCGCCTCGTCGGGGAGCTGTTCGTCGGTCTCGACCGGCGCGCTCAGGTGGGGCGCGGCGGCCACGTCGCGCGAGAAGATATCGATATCGCCGATATCGAGGATCTTCGGCTCGGCGGTTTCTTTCGCTCTCTCTTCTTCAAGCCCGAATTCGCTCGGAACCGGCGCGGTCTGCGCCTTTTCCCCGGAGTCGGCGGCGGGAACGGCGTCGATGAAAAGACCGTCCTGGTACTGGGCCAGCAGGAGATCGCCGTCGGCGGCGTCCACCGCTCCGCCTGCATTGAGCAAAATCGACAGGACTCCGAACAGGAGCGCCGATAAGAGGCCGACTCCCGAAAATATCGCGGTTTCGCGGTTCAACATCCGAACTTGAGCGTTCAGTCTCATCATCAAAGACGTCTTCGGCGCCGACGGCTCAGACCCCGTGCCCGAGCCGCCGGCGGCGACAAAAATATCCTTTCCCATCATCGGAAATCGCGCCGAGCCGACTGAAGTTAAAATATGTCGGTTATGCGGTTTTCCTCATTCGCGCGGAAAAAACGGGAAGAGGTGCGGCGGTTTCGAAAAAAAGAGATTTTAGGAGAGATAATTCGGGTTTTCGGCGGCGCCTTCCCCCCTTCCCGAATACGAATTCAGAGGTATATTAGCCGTAAGTATCGATATTTACCAATAACCTTTGGGGTAGTCCGCGTTTTCCCGCCGGACGGTTCCCCTCCGAATATCGCGGAGCAAACCATGACGATCGATAAAAGCCTGAAAGTGAAAAAGGGGGTCACCCGGTCCCGCAACGTGCTGACCCGCGTCGAGCGGATCGAAAAGATGAAAGAAATGGACAAGTGGCAAGAGGGCGATTCCCCCTTCGGTCTGACCAAGACCCGCGTTTACCGCGTCGTCCTTAAGAAGAAAAAGAAGGCCGTTAAGGCCGAAGACGCCGCCGATGCCAAAGCTCCCGCCAAGAAGTGATCGGTCGGTCGCATCCCATTCTTTGAAAAGCCGTTCGGAACAGACCGAACGGCTTTTTTGTCGGACTCTTTTACGTCTCTTTTCACTCGCCGAGAAGTTCTCCCGCCCACGGGCGGTTTCCGTAGAACTCGCGCAGGCCTTCCCGAATCCGCTCGGCGCGAGCCGGGTCGGTTTCTTCGAGCGTGCGGACATAATCCAACTGTTCGGTCAGCAGATCCCGTTCCGTCTCCTCTTGATGTTTGATTTCCTTTTCAAGCAATTCCAGGCGGCGGTGCGCCAGTCGGACACATTGAGCCGGAACGCTGTACGGCGAGGTCTGGCTCTCGTCCCGTTCGAAGACGTTGAGAAACGCGCGGAACTTCCGCACTCCCTCGTCCGGATCCCGTTCGGCGGCGCGGATCGCCTCGATATAGGCCGACTCGATCAGCGAGCCGGCCGACTCGCGGCGGAAAATCGACCGTTCGGCCAGACGCGAAAGACGCGACTCGAGCGCGGCGCACTCCAGGTCGCCGCTCAGGCGGCGGACGCGGTCGGCGCGCGGGTCGTTCGGGTAGAGGGCGAGAAATTTCGCCAGATCCCCCCGCTCCTGGCGAAGCGCGTCGATGTAGTCCGATTCATTCTCGGGGGAAACGCCGATCACGCCCGCCTCGATCCGCTCGTAGATCCGATCGGCCGAAGGGCGGCGGATCGCCAGAACAAGAAACGTTCCCACCAGGAGGAGAATGAGCGAAAAAACCAGAATCCGCAGCGAAAGATACGGGGGCTGTTCCTGTTCCGAATAGGGGTCGAATTCCTCTTCGGGAACCGCGGTAAATTCGGGGAGGGGGGCCGAACGGTCGACGCGGGTTACTTCGGACGTTGAAACGGGATCCGATCCGGTCCACTCGAGGGAAAGACTCCCCGAATTCGGCGCTTTTTCGCTCAGAACCCCGGTCGTAATCGTTCGGTCGGCGCCCGATCGGTCGTCGGTGGTATCGTCCGAGGCCAGGTCGACCCGGCTCGGCGCGTCGGGCGATTCGGCCAGAATCGTCTCGGCCCGGCTCGGATCGTATTCCGCTTCGTCGTCGCCCTCTTCTGTTTCAAAAAAACGCGCCAGCCCCCCCTCGGCGGCATGTTTTTCGAGGATCTCTTCCAGACGGCGCTGAACGATCTGCGCGTTCGGCGGACGCTTATCGGCGCTGATTTCGAGGAGTTCCGAAAGGAGCGTGTCAAGGGCGCGCGGCAGGTCGGGCCGATGGAGACGCGCCGATTCCGCGGGTCCTTCCCGGAATTTGTTTAAAAGTTCCGGAAGGGACTTTTTCTCCAATGGGAACGGCGGACTCTTTGTCAGAATGGCATAGAGTACCGCGCCGAGCGAAAAGAGGTCGGTCTTCGGCGTGATCGGGCCGGACGAAGCCTGTTCGGGCGACATATATTCGAGGGTTCCGATCACCGTGTCGAGCGCGGTCATCCGCTGACCGCCGAACAGGTGCGCGATCCCGTAGTCGGAAACCTTAATCTCACCCTTGGACGAGAGGAGAATGTTCGCCGGCTTGATGTCGCGGTGGATAATCCCCCGGTCGTGGGCATGGCGCAGAGCGCGCGCCGTATTCACCCCGATATGAACCGCTTCTTCCCACGTAAAACGACGGCGGCGGCGCAGAAGGGACTCAAGGGACGAGCCGTCGACAAATTCCATCGCGAAATAGCAGTACCCCTCCGATTCGCCGTAACCGATCAGGTGAACAATATTCGGATGGCGGAGACGCTTTAACGTATCAATTTCCGCCTCGAACCGTTCGCGGCGAACCGAGTCTTCATCGGCGGGAGAGAGGAGAACTTTCAGCGCCACCAGGTCGGGCGTTCCGCTCTGCACCGCCTCATAGACCGCCCCCATCCCTCCTTTTCCGAGGAGCCGGGTCAGACGAAACGGGCCTAACTGTTCGGGGATCGGCATCGCGAAAGAGCTATTTCGGAGGGGTGAACTTGATATTCTCGATCAGTTTCACCACCTGGTTCTCGGGATTCACATATCCCGAGACGGCGGTAATCGCGTCAATCAGATGGCTGTAATGCAGATCGCCGTCGGCGGTGAACTCGGCTTCGGTTTTCGAAATATCCGTGGCGCCGGTCTGAAGGTAGTCGAAAACTTCGGTCCGCAAACGCGCCATATCCGTCCCGAGCGGAATCTGTCCGAAGACGATCGCGGTCAGGTCGCCCGCCTCGTTGCTGCGCAGCGTGATCTCAAGGGGCGCGGTCTCGTCCATCGACTCCGAGGAGGGGGGCGCGTTCACCGGCATCTTGATATTGAAATCCCCTTCGACGGCGGGGATGCGGAACGTGATAATGAAAAACGCCAGGAGATTGAAGACGATGTCGATCATCGGGGTCATCTCGAGTTTCGGCACTTCGGGAGAGACTTTGACGTCACGAAGACTCATAACGGCTGAAACCCTCCTTCCGACTCGGGGGATCCGGCGAATCCCTCGCCGCCGTGCTTGGCGCGGAGCGTAAAGGTGGCGATCCCGACCGACTGACAGGTCTGGATCACCCGCTGTACAAAACCGACCGAAGCGTCGGCGTCGGCACGGATGATCAGCGTGATATCTTCGGGCCGGATTTCGCTGACGACCTTTTTCATGTTCAGTTCTTCGCTGAGAACCTCAAAGAGCGGACGCGCGCCGGGCTGAACCGCCGACGGGTCGAGCCAGCATCGCGCCGAGCCGAGATAGATGTTTTCGTCGGCGTCGATCTGAACGGTCATCGGTTCGCTCGGCGGAGTCTCGGGAGGCTGCGCCAGCTCGCTGTCGGGCAGATGAACCGCCTCGTTGCTTTCGGCCTGCGAAAAGTTAATGACCATGATGAAGAACGTCATCAGAAGGAAGACGATGTCGATCATCGGAGTCATATTCGGCTCGAAAGACTCGCTTTTGGGAGACGCTATACGCATAACTGACCGTTATTACTTTTTGTGGGTAACCGAAGAAAACCGCCCGATGTAGTTGTCGCTGATGATCCCGATTTCGAGGATGAACCGCGCCAGACGGTTCTTGATGATGTCGTAAATCGCCAGAGACGGAAGCGCGATCGTCAGCCCGATCATCGTCGTAAAGAGCGCGGTGGCGATCCCTTCGGCGAGCTTCTGCGGCGAGGGGGTCGCGCCGCCGGCGGCGATCACCTGGAACGAGGCGATCATCCCGACCACGGTCCCGAAAAGCCCGACCATCGGGGAAAGGTTTCCGACCAGCGCCAGGTAGCCGATCTGATGTTCGAGTTTCATCGTCTCTTCCTGCCCGACGTCCTGCATCGTCTGCACGGCCTTGTCGTAGCCGCTGGGAACCTTCGAAAGCCCCGCCGCCAGGACGCGGCCCAAAAGGGAATTGTCCTCTTTGGCGACCTGATACGCCTCTTGGAATTTTTGACTGTCCATCAGCTCGCCGAACTCGAGGACGAGGTTCTCGGGAACCAGATTCTTGCGGCGGATCGCCATCAGATTCATGACGATCAGCGCCACGTCGACGAGCGAAAGGACCACAAAGACCGGCCCGAAGACCCACCCCAGCGCCCGGAACATCCAGACCAGGTAGTTCTCTTTTTTCTGCGTCTGGTCTCCGGCTCCGGCGCCGTCCGCCGGTGCGGGCTGTCCCCCTTCGGGGGTTTCGGCCGATTCGGCGGAAGGGCCGAGGAACGAGTCGTCGTCGGCGTCGCTGTCAAAGTCGACCTGCGCCGCCAGCGAAAGGGGGAACGCCAGAAAGAGAAAGAGAGTCATTAAGCGTAGGTATTTACTCATAGGTTTCCTCACATACCGATTCGGATGAATGTGACCGTTGTTTTTTCTTCGGTTCGGTTAGTTGTTGATCTTGTACCGCTCACGCAGAATCGCGAGCGCCTCGGCGGCGCGGTCGTCGCGCAGCTGCTGTTTCCAGAGTTTCGACAAATGCCTCAGCGCCGAGATGTGCTCGGCGCTCGCCGTCGAGTAAAGAAGATCGACGTGCAGAAACGCCACAATGGCGGCTTTCGGATCGCCGGAACGTTCGGCGGCCTCCCCCATCGCGTTGTAGAGCGTCGCCTGCAGGTCGACATCGTCCGGGTCGGAATTGTCGATCACCTCCTGGAAGAGGGCTTTCGACGCGTCGTTCTCTTTTCGGAACGAGGCGATCTTCGCCAGACCGATCCGCGCGTAGGCTTTCTGACGGTCGACGCCCGGCGCATCGGCGGCGGCCAGAACTTCATTATACGCTTTTTCGGCGTCGTCGACATTCCCTTCGTTCAGAAGGAGATTCGCAAGGGCGATACTCCCCTCCACCTTGACGTCGGGCCACGGAGCTTTCTGCAAATTCTCGAAGAACGATTTGGCGTTCGCCGAATCTTCCATCGCGACCAGGATCCGGCCCAGGAGACGGTTCGCCTCGTAGTAGTGCCAGCTGTCGGCGTTATTCCGAACAAAGTCGTTCAGCCGCGAACCGGCTTTCCGGAGCGTCATTTCGGGGTGTCCCGAAAGGGCGAGAAGCCCCGAAGCCTGCGCCCGGTAGAAGTCCAGGTCCTGTTTGACGAATTCCGACGCCGTCTCGGCCTCCCCTTTCGGAATATCGGCGAGCTTCCGGAGCGCGTCCTCGTACTGGGCGGCGTCGATCGCCGAACGGGCGACCTGGAGATTGACCGGCTCGTCGTTGAAATGGGTTTCGATCACACGGTTCGTCTCGATCACGACGTCGAGCCCGGCCTTATCTTTAAGAGTCAGCTCGTCGCGGGTGATCTTCGAGATCGTCCCCGACTGGGTCGAGTCGGCCTCGCCGTTATACGGATCGTCGGCGCTCGAAACGATCACCGAATCGGCGTAAAGCGACGCGGCGGCCGAAAGGACGAGTCCCGCCGCCAGAAGCGACAGGTGCCGTAATCCGTTTGTCATCGAAAAGAGGGAAGATGTCATGATGCGGACTCCTCTTCCTGCGGTTGCTGTTGCGGTTGCGGGAAACCTTCGTCGGACGGTTCGCCGGCGGTTTCGCGGAACGCTTTTAAATAGGATTCGAGTTTTTTCTTATACGACGCCCCCCCCAGGTCGGGATGGAGTTTATGGAGTTTGAGGAGTTCCGTCTCCCCCCCTTTCGCCTGCTTGATCTTTTCGGCGGGATCGGTGATTCCGGCGATCCACTCGTTGCGGCACTCCATCTTGTTGATGACCGCGTCGTAGAATTTTTCCTTGAACTGGGGAGATTTGTCGATATTGCGCGAAAGGAGCGCGATGATCCGATTCCAGCCCCAGATGAGGTTCTTTCCCCCTTTTCTCGGAACGGCGCCCTGGATCGCACGCGGGTAGAGCGCGCGCTTTTTCTTTCCCCATTCCTGAAGAATGAGCGCCGCGCCGGTCTGGAGCTCGAGGTTCGTTTCGTTCGTCTCGAGAATCGGGATGAGAACCTTCACGGCGCTTCCGAATCGGCCGAGCTCGCGGAGCGATTCGGACATCCGCAGGGTCGTGGCGACCTTCGCGTTCGGGGACGCCGCCCACTCCGGTTCGGCCTCAATCCGCTGGAGGATCGTCTGGTAGGTTTTTCCCGCCTTCTTGAAATACTCGGCGGCGTTTTGCGCGTCCTCCTGATCGGTCGATGTTTCGGGCGCCGCCTCTTCCCCCTCCGCCGCCGGAGTCGGCGCGGCGGCAGCCGCGGCCGGTTTCAGACCGAGCCCGAAGTTGAAATACGTGTCGGCGACCCAGCGGAGGGTCATGTAGGTGTTCCCCTGGCTGCGCGCCGAGATCCGGTCGAGGAACCCTTCGAACCCGCTGGTGATCGAGCGGAGGGTTTCGACATCGCCGCTCTGGCGCAAGGTCTGAATCTGCTCCTGGAGCTGTTTGCCCAATTGGAGATAGACCAGCGTCAGACGCTCTTCGCTCCCGACTCCGGTACTGACGAACAGCTCGAGACAGTTCATCACCTTTTCGGCATGTTCGAAATCTTGCGTCGCGACCAGCACACGGAGCCCGAGCGTGAGCGCCGAAAGCTGGAACGGGTCGCTCAGCGGAGACGGGGGGAGGATCAGATCTTGTGTTGCCGAGGCGTTGGACTCGGCGGCTTCGGTGCTTTCAGTTTCGGCACTTTCGGTTTCGGCGGACTCGCCGCTCTCTTCGGCGGGCGCCTCACCCCCTTCGGCGGACGCTTCTTCCGACTCGGCGGGTTCTTCGGCAGGCTTTTCGGCCGCCTGCTCGACGACGCCGGCAAACCGGCGTTCGACCAGGGTCAGAGGACCGATATTCGGATGGAGAAGCCACTCCTGCGCCTCTTGCGCCCGTCCCGAAAGGAGATCGATCTGCGCGAGCGAAAGGGCGGCGTTCACTGTCGGCAGGTCGTCCCCCCGGCCGCCGGAAGTCAGTTCGAGCTTCTTTTTCAGCCCCGCCTCGAGCGAAGCGCGGGCGCTTTCCAAGACCTCTTGCAGCGTGGCGTCGGCGACCGATTCGGGGTCTTCGTTCTTTTGGTTCAGGAGCTCGATATACGTGGACCAGAGGGACTGACCGAACTGGATCGCCGCGTCGGCGTACGCCGTTGACGACTCGGGAATCGCGTTTAAAAATTCTTTCGCCTTATCGAGTTCCCCCGCGGTCACGGCGGTATCCATCTGAACGATCAGCGCTTCACGGACCACCGGCAGGAGGTTGTCGCCGGTAAGGTCACCCCCCCACTTCTGAACGATATACTCGGCCCGCGACTGAACCGCCCGATGGAGTTCGTCCAATTCGGCTTCTTCGACGCCGTTCTTTTTCCCTTCCCGAAACGCGCTCTTGGCCGCCAGGAGGGAGATCTCCGCCGCTTTCGGGGCAATCGCGCTCCCCCCCCGTTTGTAGAGCAGGAAGTCGCCGAGCACCTCGGCGTCGATCCATCGGCCGGTCATAAAGTTGAGCGTCGCCCACTGAAGCCGAAGCTTATCGAGCTGCCCCGGCTCGGCGCTGTAACGCCCGGCGGTCTGAAACGCGGCGCGCATCGCGCGTTCAACGGCGCGGGCGGTTTCGCTCTTCCTCGCCGCGGTCTTCGCCGACGTTTCGGCGGTCAGGGCGTTCCCGGCATCGGCGTTGGCCTGGGTGAAGTTCGTCCACGCGCGATTGAGCCGTTCAACCGCATCTTCAAACGTGGTCGGTTCCTCGTCGGTGGCCGGGTTGCCCCGCCCGGCGAAGACGGGATCGGCCAGGAGCTTTTCGGCCTCGGCGCTGAACGGACTCTTCTGACGATAGACAAAATCGAACCATTCATACGCCTGTTTGTCGGGTTTGGCCAGAAGTTTGGTGACCGATTTGAGAACATCCGGCTTCTGATCGTTAAAGACCGTTTTCGCCGCGTCGGCGTATTTCTTCGGCTCGGAATTTTTGATCCCGTCCAGCTTCAGCACCGCCTGTCCGGCGAGAAGATGGATCTGAAGCCCTTCGGCGGTGATGTAGAAGACCGGCGGAAGGTCGTTGGCGTATTTCCAATCGTAGAACGCGATCATGAGTCGGAACAGGTCGGCGGCTTCCCCCTTTTCGATAATCATCTGACCGTATAGCAGAATCGTCTCGGTCTTGATCGCGTAAAGCGCTTTACTCATCGGAAGGGCGAGAAGTTCGTCGAGGTACTCGGTCGCCGCGGCCTTATCGCCCAAAGCCAGCGCGGCTTTCGTCTCTAAGAGACGCGCCTTAAAACCGCCCGGATACTTGCTGTATTTCTCGTAGAGGGCGTCGAACGCGGCGCGCGCCGTCTCCAACCCGCTTTTCCGATCGTCGGCCCCTTCCGGATACGTCTCGGCGAGTTTCATCAGGAGGTCGTTCTCTTTGATCCTCAGACCGAGATAATCGGCGTAGATGATCTGCGCCTCGGCCGAATGGCTTGTCGCGTCGCTCGACTTCATCCTCTGCGCGGCCTCTTTCGCCTGCGCGACGGCGGTTTTGGCGTAGTCGAGCGCCTTGGCGTAGTCGTCCTGAACCGTCTTTTCGATCTTTTTCCGTTCCGTTTCGGAAAGACCTTTCTGCAGACGCGCCTGCTCGTCGTTCCCCTCTTCGGTATAGAGGTCGGCCAGGGCGCTGTTCGCCTTATAGGCGTGCTCACCGCCGCCGTTCTGGCTCAGGTAGCGGTCGAGATACTCTCTCGCCTGGTCACTGTAGAGCTGCCTCTCGGCTTTCGTCGCCGACGTGCGCATCAGCTCGAGCGTCGTCTCGCCCAGGTAGTTGTCGAGTTCCGTCGCCAGGTCGTCCGGGATCGAAGGACTGTTTCGGAACGATTCGAGATAGGTGACCGCGACGTCGTAATAGCCGCGGTTCATCAGAGCGTCGTAGAAAGACTCCCAATCCTCCGCCGCCGAAACGGACACGGTCGAAACCAACGAAAAGACGCCCGTCAGGAATAAGCAGATGGTCGGAAATCGGCGAAGAAAGGACATCGGGCCGGGAATATCTCTTTTAAAGTTTCGGGAACGAAAAAACGCCGCCTCAACCGGGGAAGGGAGAAGCGCTTCGGTTTACAACATACAGGATAGTATACTATAATTACCTCATTAAACAACATGAGAAGAAACCATTTCAGAAAAAACGCGCGGCGTCCGTTCCCGCCCCGGACGGAGGTTCCGTCTGCCGACGAGTCAGACCCGCCGCGCGGCAAGTGACCGTATGACCCGAACCGATCCCGTTTTCCGCCGCGTCGCGCTCCTTGGCGTCTTCTTTTTCCTCCTGGCCGCGTCCGGTTTTCACCCGCTCCGTGCCGACGAAGTCTTGGACGGCCTCCCCTTCTTCCTCGAAAAGGAACACGAACCGATCGACCGGCTTCGCGCCCGACTGGAGAGTGAACCGCCGACCGACCCGATCTCGGTCGGCTTCATCCCGCTTTCGCGCCAGAGCCGAGCCTATCGCGGGCGGTGGGTTCATATCGAAGGGCGTCTTCTGCGCGTCGCCGAAATCACTCTTCCCGCCGAAAAGGAAGACGGCCTGAACCTTGAAACCTACTACGAGTCATGGGTTCTCCTCGACGACGAGCGGAAGATCCCGATCCGGCTCCTCTCTTTTTCCCTTCCGCCGGGAATCGTCCCTTCGGAAACCGACGCGCCCCTGCGCCGGGAACGGATCGCCGCCGACGGAATCTTTTACAGGATCGCCTCCTACAATGCCGGAGACGATTTCTACAACTCGCCGATCGTCGCCGCGCCCGGATTCGCCCTCCTGACCCCGATCGCCGCCGTTGGGGAAACGTCCCCCTCTTCCGGCGCGTGGCGGTGGAAAGGGATCGCGCTGGCGGCTCTCTTCGCGCTCTGGATCCTCGTCCGTTTCTTCCTCCTTCCGCGGAGGAAAAGACGTCGGAATGAACGGCTTCGGCGCGTCCTGTCCAAAGACGACGACGAGCCGTTCGACCCCGCCCAGCTCGACGCGCTCAAAGACCTCCCGGTTCCGACCCTGCCGACCGACGCCGAATCGACCGGCGACGACGCCCCCCCCGCGACGAAAACGACGCTCTCTCTCCTTTTCGTCGCGCTCCTCCTTTCGGCGGGAACCGCCGCGGCCGACGATCCCTCCGCTGTCTCCATCGACTGCGCCTTCTGGAAAGAGGTCACCCCGATCGAAACCGATCTCCTCTTTGCCGCCGAATCGGAAGACGCTCCCGCCTTCGCCGAGTCGCTCCAAATCATTCTGACCCGATTGAAAAGCGGAGTCTCCCCCGGGCTTCTGGCGCGCGCCCTTCCGGCCGACGGCGACCCGTTCGACGCGTTCCCCGAAAATTTCGGTGTTCCGGTCCGCGTCGAGGGAGAAGTGACCGCCGTCGCGCCGGTTCGGCTCGAAGCGCGCGCCGACTTCCCCCCTCTGGATACCTGGCGGGTGGAACTGGGGAAGAACGACCCGCCTCTGATCCTCCGAACCGCGTCGATTCCGAAAGGATGGGGATCCGACGGCTCGAAAGGAATCGGCCGAAAGTGCAGCGGACTCGGCATCTTCTTTGAAAAGTTCACCGTCCCGATCGTCGCCCTTTCGCGCCTTGAATGGCTCGACGCCCCCACCCCGCTCGGAGCGATGGGGTTCGACGTCTCCCTCTTCGACACGATCGAGGCGCACGCCATCGGCGAACTTTCTTCTCTCCCCGACGGTGAGAAGCGCCGCGGGATCCTTCGAAATTTCCGTCTCACGCCCGACGACCGGTATCCCTTCTACGGTCTCTTGGCGGGAACTGTCCGCGCCTCGGGAAAACCGATTCCTTCCGGACCCGATCCTCCCGCCGTGGTCGATCTCTTCAATCGCCCCGCTTCCTTTCAGGGGGTTCCCGTCACGCTGACCGGTCATCTGCGCCGCGCCCAGCCGGTTCTGGTTTCCGACGGGGAGATCGTCTCCCTTTACGGGATCGACCACTACTACGAGCTCTGCCTCTTTACCAACGACTCGCAGGACTACCCGATCATTTTCTGCACTACGGAACTTCCGGCCGATCCCGACGGCCGCCCGCTCCCCCTCGGATCGGGTACCGGCTACCGCGAGGAGGTCACCTTGACCGGTTTCCTCTATAAACCGTGGGCGTATCGGATCGACCCGTCCAACTCGGGACTCCAACCCGCCCTCTCCGACACCGACTCCGACGAGGGAAAATCGTGGATCGCCGTCCCCCTGATGATCGGTCTTCGGGGGTCGTGGAACTCCGACGCCTCGCCGACCGAGAAGTGGGATTCCCCCTTCTCGCCAAAAATCTATCCGGTTCTGGGAGGGGTCATTTTTCTGGTCATTCTCTACCTGATGCTCCGCCGCCGTTCCAAGCCGCTCCGTTTCCATGTCGGCGGCGGACCGGAGAATCCGTAAGGTTCGTTTCAACCGATCTGACCCTTCTTTTCACCTTTATTCGGACGAGTCCGAAAACCGACGCGACTCAAACGCCGCGCCGGTTTTTCTTTTGTTTTCTCCTTTCGATCCGCGGAATTCCGTAAAGGTTTTTCCGATAGTGGGGATACGGTGTCTCTCCGTCGGGGGATCGTCTCTGCTCTCCCGTCGGAAGAACGCGTCCCGACTCGATCCGAAGCGCGTCCGCTCCGGTTTGCGGGGAGGATGTATCAGTCGAGGCGGGAGGTCAACCATCGAAGAGTCGACCGAAGAACTCTGGCGGCGGTACGCCGCGGATCGCGGCAGTCTCGAACTGCGCAACCGGCTCGCGGAGCGTTATCTCCCCCTTGTTCGGTACCATGCCGAAAGGGTCGCCGACGACGTTCGTCGGCGTCTGACCGCGCAGCTCCGCGGCAGAATCAACGCCGACGAGCTGGAATCGGCCGGAATGTTGGGACTCCTCGACGCCGTCGCGAATTTCGACCCGGCGGGGAAAATAACGTTCGACGACTACGCCGCCCCCCTGATTCGGGAGGCGATCGCCGACGAGATCCGTTCGCTCGACTGGCTCCCCCTTTCATTCTTCGCGAGAGGGATCCGCCGTGACGGCGACGCGACCGAAAGCGAGAAATGAGGATAAAAAATCGTTCTTTACAATCCGCGGAAATTTCGCTAACCTCTGCCGAAATCGAAAGGGAAACCAGACTGGGGCTCCTTTTCGTTTCGCGTAGATATTTTTCGGCGCTGTTTGAAACAACGTGATTTATAGAGCCTCGAATGTTTAAAACCAAAAAGAACCATACCTACCAGCAATCATCTTCATCGGTCTCCGTTCAGGAGAACCTCGACGAAATGTGGCTGACGTTCAAACGGGAACCTGACAATACCGAACTGCGCAACAGGCTCATCGAACATTATATGCCGATCGTCTACCATCGCGCCGA
>JAGCAH010000049.1 GCA_017652805.1 Thermoguttaceae bacterium
GCGCGTCGGAAAGGCCGCGCGTTTTCGGATGTGACTGTTCGGTGATCAGAAAACCGAGCTGAAACTGTTTTTCGTCGCGGATAAACTGATCCGCCCGAGCTTCCGGCGACAACTTTTCCATTGTGTGATTCCTCTCTATGAATTTTCGACGATACGATCGCGTTTAAAGGTAAAGAGCGCGCAGGAGAGGACCGCGATCCCCCCCAGCACCCACGAGGAGGAAAGAATGACGAACCCGCGCGAAAGCCCTTCCGCCGCGCCGTAGACGTCTTGGAGTTTCCCCAAAAGGAGGGGCGAAAGGGACCCGATCAGAAACGCGGTCATAATCATCAGTCCGACGAGCGAAGAGCGCATCCGCGGCTCGACCACGTCGAAGATCGACGCCTGCGTATTCGCCTCGTAAAGACCGCGCATCGCGCCGAACAGGAACATTGCGGCGCAGACGACCGCCAGCGACCCCGACTTCCCCATCAGAAAGATCAGCGGCGCGCCCAGGAGCATTGCCGCGCACTGGAGCCCGACCCGGAACCGCGGCGCGCGGCGCACCATCAGATCCGACAGAGTCCCCCCGATCATAATGAACACCAGCGCGGCGATGTGATGCCAGAACATCGCGTTCGTCCCCGCGGCGGCGGGTGTCAGACTGAACTTTTCCTCCAAAAACTTCGGCGCCCACGAGAGGTATGCGTTATTGACAAAGACAATCGCCACAAAACCGGTTGTCAGCAGAAGAACCGACGGTGTCGAAACGAGCCGCCGGACCGTCTGCCGGACCGAAATGGGCTTAAAGCGTATCGCGGCGTCGCGTTCGATTTCTTTCGCCGGTCCCACCGTGCCGGTCTGTATGGGCGCCCCTTTCAGGCGGAAGATGAACGAAACGCCGACCAGGAATCCGATCCCGCCGAACGTGTAGAACGCGACGCGCCATCCGTATTTCATCGCGATCCACCCGGCGACCGCGCCGCTGGTGATCATCCCGATATAGAGCGCGGCCTGATGCACCGAAAGCGCGATCGACCGCGTATTTTTATGCCACGCGGCGATCAGCGATACCGCCGGCGGCGCGTAGAACGACTCGCTTCCGGCGGTGGCGATGCTCCGGATGAAGATAATTCCCAAGAGCCCGCCGACCCAGCCGGTCAGCATCGTCGCGACCGACCAGAAGAGGATGCTCCCGGTAATAATCCATTTTTTATTGAACCGGTCCCCCACGAACCCGGCGATCGGAACCATAATCGCCAGCGTCAGGAACATAGCGGTCTGCGCCGCACCGATCTGCGTGCTGGTGAGTCCCAGATCGTTCTGAATATCGGTCGTCACCACACCGAAGATGGCGCGGTCGGCCTGATGAAAGAAATACGCGAGAAAAAGAAGGAGAAGCAGTTCCCACTTATAGAAGCGGTGAGCGGTTTTTCCGGAAAGCGGATTCGGCATATCAGAATTCCTGTCAGAACGAATAATCGGCCGAAGAGACCGGCATTAACAGGGCGTGTCAGAAACGGAACGCGGCCCGATGGCATTATAACGGGAAACAAGCGTGCCGAAAAGAGCCAAAATCCGGTTTCCCAGCTCAGAACTTTCGCTATATTGCCCCGTTTATCTCTTGCGCGACCGCCTTTTACTGTTAAAATGACACTGCCGGGCCGTTCGGACGTTTTTGCGTCCTGGCGCTCATTTCCGGTTTTCCCTGCCCGTTTGCGGATACCGGTTTATCATCCGCACGAGGCGGAAAATGAGCCGACCCCCGAGTTTTCAACCTTTTAACCGGAATCAAACCGTTTCGCCGTTTTCTCTCAGCAGAGGAGTCCGCCATGAGCTGTTTCGCGCGTTCCCGCAAACTCCGTCTCGAATCTCTTGAAGAAAGAACCTTGCTCGCCGTTATGACGGGACAGGGTGCCGCCGCTCCGGCAACCGTCGGAGCAGCCGTCTGGGTCGTGAACACAACCGCTGATCCGGCAAGCTGGAACAGCACCGACGACCAGATCTCCCTGCGCGAGGCGGTCGCCTACGCCGAGGAGGGCGATACCGTCACCTTCGCGCCGGAACTCGCCGGAAAGACGATCCTCCTCAACGGGTCCGAAATCCAGATCACGAAGGGAATCGCCGTCGATGCGGCCGGTATCGGCGGGATCACCATCGACGCCGGAGGTAAAAGCCGCGTCTTCTACATCAGCGGCGGAACCCAAAACACACCGGTCGAATTGACCTCCCTGGCAATCACCGGAGGCAGCGCGGCCTACGGCGGCGGAATCTGCAATTACAGCAAAGCCGTCCTGACAATGACCAACTGCCTCATGTTCGGCAACAGCGCCGAACGCTACGGAGGCGGAATCGAGAACCGCGGAACCGTTTCGCTCTACAACTGCACAATCGCCGGAAACAGCGCGCAGCTTGGGGGCGGAACCTTCAGTTACAGCAATTCGAACTCGAATTTCTACAATACGGTCATTCTCCTGAACTCCGCTTCCGGCGGAGACAGGTACAGCGACGTGTACAGCAAGGGCACAGCGGGCGCGTTCAACACGCTTTCCACGTTCACCGCCTGGACGGCTTCGGAACAGTGCCCGGCCTACGACGCCGCGCTGCCTCTCTTCACAAATCCCGGAACCGGGGACTTCACCCTGCCCGGAAACTCCCAGGCGGTCAACAGGGGGAACAACAGCTACATTTCCGGTTACGAGACCGACCTTGCGGGAAACATCCGCATTTTCGGCGGCACGGTCGATCTCGGCGCGTATGAAGCCGGTCCCGAAACACCCTCAACC
>JAGCAH010000050.1 GCA_017652805.1 Thermoguttaceae bacterium
ACGCGAACGGCCTTCCCCTCCTGTCTCGGAAGGGTTCCCGGTTTAAAGACATCCCCTTTCGGCGAGAAGCCGAGCCGTTCTTTCAGGTGTTTGGCAACGGTATAGCCCGTCACCCCCTCGTCGGCCTCGACGTTCACACGGATATCTTTTACCCCGCCGGTCTCTTCGATCACGATCTGGTAGTGGGGATGGACGCCCGGAATTTCAAGGAGCGCCTGCTCGACCTGGGCGGGGAAGAAATTTACCCCCTTGATAATGAGCATATCGTCGGTTCGTCCGGCGATGTTGTCGATCTTAATATGGGTTCGTCCGCATGCGCACTTTTCACGGGAGACGATCCGTGTCAGATCGCCGGTTTTGTACCGGAGAACCGGAATCGCCTCGCGGGTCAGCGAAGTAACCAGCAGTTCGCCGAGTTCGCCATCCGGAAGGGGCTCTTTCGTGGTCGGATCGACCACTTCCAGGTAGTACTGGTCTTCCCAGACATGAATCCCCGAATGATCGCCGCAGTCACAACCCAGGGTACCGACCCCGCCGGTTTCGGTCATTCCGTAAATATTGTATGCGTCAATCCCGAGCTCTGATGAAATCCGTTTGGTCATCGGCTTAGTCAGGGATTCGGCGCCGAAAATCCCGACTTTCAGATCGGGCAGTTCAATCTCGAGACGGTTCATCACCTCGGCAATCCGAATCGAATAGGAAACGACCGCCGTAATGATCTTCGTTTTAAAATCGCGGGCCAGTTTGACCTGACGCTCGGTATTCCCCGAACCGGTCGGCACGACAAAAAGGTCGGCCAGACGGGCGCCGTGATACATTCCGAACCCGCCGTTAAACAGGCCGAAAGACGGCGTGATCTGTACCACGTCACTCGGATATCCCCCCGCCATACGGTAGCACCGCGCCATGCAGTCGGCCCACTGATGAAGGTCATTTTGTGTGTACGCCATCACGACCGGAGTGCCGGTCGACCCGCTGGACATGTGCATCTCCCGAAGCTCTTCTTTCGGCCGGCAGCAGAGTCCCAAGGGGTAGGTGGTACGGAACGTCTCTTTGGTGATGATCGGCAGTTTCGGAACATCCTCTATTCCGCGAAAATCCCCCGGCACCACACCGGCCTGGTCGAGAAGACCCCGCATGATTGCGTTGTTTTCATAGACGTAAGGAATAAGCTCCTTGAGTTTTCGGTTCTGGTGATCGCGAATCTCATCCTGCGACATCGTTTCGGCGGCAGGATCGAAATAGGGGGAATAGGTCATCATGGTTACGAACCCTTCATAATGGTGATGGGAAAACTCCGGCAATTCCGAGAAACGGATGAAAAACCGGAACGGAATCGACAACAGAGGGGATTATATTTTCCAGAACGTTTATTGTCCAGTAGCCCATCCCCTGAAGAAAATCGTTCAAAACCGTTCATTCCCCGCTCCGGGTCTGGAATTAAAATCGTTTCGACCCTAAAATAGAGGGGTCGTTAACCGAAATCTGACAAACCGGCGAACCGAAACGAGGATAAAATGAATCGAAAAATTGTTGTACTCGACGGATGGACACTCAACCCCGGCGATCTTTCGTGGACCGACCTTGAACAGTTGGGCGAGGTCACCGTCTACGATCGAACCGCCCCCGGCGAAATCCTCTCGCGGGCCGAAGGAGCCGCGGTGGCGCTGACGAACAAAGTCCCCTTCACCGCCGAGACGATCGCCGCTCTCCCCGACCTGCGGCTGATCAGCGTCCTGGCGACCGGCGTCAACCCGATCGACATCGAGGCGGCGAGGCGTCGCGGAATCCCCGTTTCGAATGTTCCGGGATACAGCACCGAATCGGTCGTTCAGTCGACCTTCGCCCACCTTTTGAATCTCGCTTCGGCACTCAGTTACTTCACGGCCAAAACCCGAGAAGGGGTCTGGACCGCTTCCCCCGATTTCACGTTTTATGGCGCTCCGCTCGTTGAACTGGCCGGTAAGACGTTCGGTATTGTCGGCTTCGGCGCAATCGGCAAACGGGTCGCGCAGGTGGCCGAGGCTTTCGGGATGAATGTGATCGCTTACAGTCGGAGCCTGAAGCCGGGCGAGAAAATCGGTTCGGTCACCGCCGTCGCGCTCGATGATCTTTTCGCCCGCGCCGATGTTGTTTCGCTTCACTGCCCGCTGACCGCCGAAAACCGGCATATGGTCAGCGCCGCCCGCCTGTCTTCCATGAAAAAGAGCGCCTTTTTGATCAACACCGCCCGCGGTCCGCTCGTCGATCCCGAGGCACTGGCCGATGCGCTCAACGAGGGACGGCTCGCCGGCGCGGGGATGGATGTTCTCACCACCGAACCCCCGGCCGAAACCGAGCAGCTTCTGTCGGCCCGGAACTGCTTTATCACCCCGCACAACGCCTGGGCCACCCGCGAGGCGCGTCTGCGGCTGATGGCCGAGACGGTCGCCAACGTTCGCGCCTTCCTCGAGGGAAAACCGCGGAACGTGGTCAACGGACTCGGATAACATCTTCTTCGCCCGAAATTTCGCCCATCCCGCCGATATCCCGGGATTGACAGAGTTCGGATAGAGGGTAGAATAGGCTTGCTGTATTGTTTTTTAACTTTAACGGAAGGAATAAACCCAGACATTCCAAACAGATCGATGATTCAGACGCGCCGAAGCGCGGACTGCAATCGCAGCAGAAAGAGGTTATCAGATGACGATCATGACCAAAGAAGAGAAACAGGCGATCATTGCCGAATTCCAGCGTGCCGCGGGTGATACCGGCAGTCCCGAAGTTCAAATCGCCCTTCTTACCAAAAAGATCAACGCCCTGACCGAACACATGAAGGCCAATAAAAAAGACTTCGCCACCCGGCGCGGTCTTCTTCAGATGGTTTCCGATCGGCGTAGCCTTCTCGATTACCTCAAACGGCTCGATCTTGAACGTTATGCCGCCGTCATCAAGAAGCTCGGCATTCGTAAGTAGTTTCTCTCAAATCCCGCCGGCGCTTTTCAGAAGTTCCGGCGGGGTCCGGTTCCGGACTCATCGAGTCGTCCCCGGATAAGTTCCATCGCAATCGATATTCCTTATCACCACGTCGGCTCGGTTTTCCGGTCATCCCGGAAATCGCTGAGGGTGTCTCTTGGTTTTTGTCCCCGTCAGTTGAAAATGTCGTTTAAGCGGCCGACGCGGGTCGGTCGGTAGTGGGTTCGGCGGCGGCGCCGTCCTTCGGCGCGCCTCAGATTCGTTTGTTCGAAAAACCGAATCCAAACAGACGGTTGTCGGAACGTATTCTTCGTAGGCCTCGTGGGTGGGGCCGGACGTTTTCCGAATCCATCGTTTGAAGTTGTATGTGTCGGTTTTGTTGTTATTATTTTTTTAGGTTGGCAGTAGAAAGAAAGAGTAGTAAGTCAAATGAAACAGCGAGTAGAAAGAGTCATCGGCGGAAAGAATTTCTGGATTGAAACTGGTGAATTAGCAAAACAGGCTCACGGCAGTTGTCTTATCGGATGCGACGACACCGTTCTTCTCTGTACCGTGACCACGGCGCCCAGCAAACCGGGCGCGGATTTTTTCCCCCTGACATGCGATTATCGCGAACGAATGGCCGCTTCCGGCAAGTTTCCGGGCGGTTTTCTTAAACGTGAAGGGCGTCCCGGTCTGAAAGAGGTTCTGACCTCCCGTCTGATCGACCGGCCGATGCGCCCCCTCTTCCCGGAAGGGTTCTTTAACGAAGTTCAGGTTCTGGCTCAGGTCTTCGCCTGTGATCAGACGGTCGACCCCGACATCATCGCGATGAACGGCTGCGCCACGGCGGTTCAGCTGAGTCCCGTCCCGTTCAACGGTCCTCTCGCCTCGGTCCGCCTCGGTCTGATCGACGGCGAATTTATCCCCTTCCCTAACTTTGAACAGCTCGAATCGAGCGAACTTGACATGGTCGTCTCCGGGAACCTCGACTCGGTTCTGATGATCGAAGGGTTCTCGCGCGAACTTCCCGAACCTAAGGTCTACGCCGCCATTTTGAAGGCGCACGAATACGTCAAAGAGCTCTGCGAACTCCAGCTGGAACTTGTCAAACTGGTCGCTCCCGAAAAGGTCGAATTCACGCCTCCTCCGACCGAAGCGCTCTATAAGGCGATTCACAAGAAATTCTACAAAGACTACACCAAGGCCAAAAAGACCGAAGGAAAAATCGCCCGGGCCGAGGCTTGCGCTCAGGTCAAAGAAGCCGCGAAAGAAGCGCTCGTCGCAACCCCCGAGCAGATCGAGCAGGACGCTCTCGCCGGAAAAGAAAACCTCTACACTCCCGAGTTGTTCGAAGTCGCCTTCCATGACTTCGAACGACGGGTTGTTCGTGACATCATTCTGGGCGGCGAACGCCTCGACGGCCGCGGTCGGAAAGAAGTCCGCCCGATCGAATGCCGGATTGACGTTCTTCCGCGCGTTCACGGCTCGGCGATCTTCCAGCGGGGCGAAACCCAGGCGCTGATCACCGTCACCCTCGGCACGGCAAAAGACGAACAACGGGTTGACGGCCTCTTCGACGAATATTCAAAACGCTTCATGCTCGACTACAACTTCCCCCCCTACTCGGTGGGCGAATGTAAGCCGATCCGCGGCACGGGACGGCGTGAATACGGTCACGGCGCGCTGGCCGAACGGAGCGTCAAACCGGTTCTTCCCGAAGCCGAGGAATTTCCCTACACGATCCGCGTCATCAGCGACATTCTCGAATCTAACGGTTCCAGTTCGATGGCGACCGTTTGCGGCGCCACCCTCGGTCTGATGTCGGCGGGCGTTCCGATCGCCAATCCGGTCGCCGGTATTTCGATCGGCCTGGTCAAAGAGTCCGACGAAGATTGGATCACCATCACCGACATTATGGGTGATGAAGACCATTTCGGCGACATGGATTTCAAAGTCGCCGGAACGCAAAACGGGATCACCGGTATTCAGCTCGACCTCAAGATCGGCGGAATCACCAAAGAGATCATCCAGCAGACCTTAAAGCAGGCCCGTGAAGCGCGAATCGGAATCCTTCGCAAGATGCTCTCGGTCATTCCCTGCCCGGCCGAAGAAATCTCCCCCTACGCTCCGCGCCTGTACCGCACGGTCATTGACCAGGACAAGATCGGTCTTTTAATCGGTCCCGGCGGTAAAACGATTCGCGCCATTCAGGACGCGACCGGCGCGTCGATTGAGATCGACAACGACGGCACCGTCTCGATCGCCTCGAATGACGAGGCAAGCGCGCAGGCCGCTCTTGACGAGGTCAATCGTCTGACAGCGAACGTCGAAGTCGGTAAAATCTATCACGGGCGCGTCGCCAGCATTCAGAACTTCGGCGCGTTCATTGAGATCCTTCCAGGCCGCGACGGGCTCTGCCACATCAGCGAGCTTTCCGACGAGTATGTCAGCGACATTCACTCGGTCTGCAAGGTCGGTGATGAAATGGACGTCAAGGTCATCTCGATCGACGACCAGAACCGCGTCAAGCTGAGTCGTAAAGCGGTCATTCTCGAAGAAAAAGAAGGCAAACCGCAATAAATGTCCAAAGACCGGTCAGTAAACCGATTCGAAACTGAAGAGACGCTTCGACACCAATTAGACGAGATCACTCGCCTGGCGGAAGGTCTTGTCCATCGGGTGAAAAGTTCGCTCTCGACGATTCAGATGCGAATGGGTTTACTGACCGAAGAACTCGAAAAGGAATCCGAACCGCTTTCCCAAAGACGGATTCTCAAAAAAATCCTCACCGTCCAGCAGGAATCAAAACACCTTCAGCAGATTCTCGACGATTTTCTCTGTCTGACAGACACCCAGCACCTGGAGCTGACAAACGCCGACATCAACAAAGAGGTTGAACGGACGCTCCGTCTCTTTAAACCGGAGGCCGACGAGAAACATGTCGAAATTCACACGCTGATCACCTCCGACCTGCCGACGGTCCGTCTGAACCGGGATGCGTTTCATCAGGCGGTGATCAACATTCTCCGAAACGCCATCCAGGCGATGAAAGAAGACGGCGGAAAACTGGTCGTCCGCACGCGTGACCTGAGCAAATACGTCGCGCTCGATGTGATCGATTACGGCTCGGGAATGGACGCCAAAACAATCTCTCGAATCTTCGAACCCTTCTATTCCACCAAAAAAGACGGATCCGGCCTCGGACTACCGATCGTCCAACAGATCATTTTCGGCCACGGCGGACATATCGCCATCAGCAGTGAGCTCGGATCCCAAACCCAGTTCACAATCACCCTTCCCATTCCGACGCGGATTCCCGACTTTCCGCCGCCCTCGGTGGTGATCCTTCCGAAAGACTAAGCTGTATTTCTGCGCCGCGATTCGGTTCGGCTCCTGGGGTGCGCCCGATCGTACGCCTTGCGCATCGCTTCAAGACTCACGTGAGTGTAGATCTGGGTCGTCACCAAGTTCTTATGTCCCAGAAGTTCCTGAATCGAGCGAATATCCGCCCCGGCGTTCAGCAGGTGCGTGGCAAAAGAGTGCCGGAGAGTGTGGGGGGAGATTTTCCTGTTAAGACCGGTTTCCTTAATATACTTTTCGACCATTCTCTCGACACTTCGGGCCGAAATCCGTTTTCCGGTCGATCCGAGGAAGACCGGGTTCCCTTCCGCCTTATCGTGATGTCGTTTCAG
>JAGCAH010000051.1 GCA_017652805.1 Thermoguttaceae bacterium
ATCTCGTCACAGAACGCCCAGGCGCTTGTCGCCAGTACCGAGTTTACCCAGGACAATATCGACGAGAAATTCCTCAATACGATGGTCGCGCTTCTTCGCAACGAAGACGTCCTCAACAGCACCTGGCAGGCGATTTTCGAAGATCCCGAGAAGCGGACCGATATCGACGACGACTTTTTCGATCTGGGAGCGGAGGCGTGGACCCGTTTCGTTTTGCAGCAGCTCTCGGTCAAACTCGGCGGAGAAGGGGACATTAAAAAGGCAAACGTTTTTCAGGTCGCCTTTACCTGTCAGTCGCCGCGCGAGGCGTATGTGGTGCTCCGCGAACTGGTCGCTCAGTTCCAGGCGTATTTCCGCCGCCAATATGAAGAGACGACTGATGTCATCGGCGAGACGATCAAGCAGGGGAGGGACGAACTCGACCGCGAGATTCAGCAGGCGACCGAGGAACTTTCCGACTATATCCGCAACTCCGGGGTCCATTTTATCGGGGACCTGGCGAACAACCCCCTTCTGACGAGACTCCAGCGCCTTGAGTCGACCCGGGTTCATATCGAAATCCAGCAGATCAAATACCGGAATCGGCTCGAAATCATCAATCGGCTCATCAACGGACGCGATATCAACGAAATCTCCGACGCCGAAATCGTGACGATCCTCAGTTCCGGCGAAGAGACGCCTTCCGGCGCCGGGATGGAACAGCATCTCAATACCCTGACTCTCCTGGTTCAGGGGGGACAGATGGAGAACAGCCTCAACCGGAAACTTCTCAAGCTCGATATTGAGCAGGCGGCGGAAATGATGATGAAGATCGCCAAACTCAAAGAGCAGAACGTCGGGGACGATAACCCGAGCATCCTCGCGCTGCGTAAGGCGCACGAAGACCTGATCAAATACCGCCGGGCGAAAACGGGGATCGAAGAGAGCGGCGGAACGATCAATAAGATCGGAATTTTCAGCTATCAGACATTCCTCAGGGCGTATATCGACATCCTCAACGATCGTATCGAGGCGCTCGACCGGCAGAAGGAAGAAATACAGAAGTATATCGCCGCGCAGGAGGTTCAGGTTCGCGAGATTTCGGCCTATTGTCAGAAGGTCGAGTCGATGCGGTTTTCGATCGATTCCCAACGCGAGTTCTACCTGCAGCTTGACCGCAAACTCGACAACGTCGTTCTGACGCGCAACTACGGCGGGTATCAGGTCGAGGTCGTCTCTCCCCCACGTGAGGAGTTCAAACCGGTCTCGCCGAATCTTCTAAAATATATCCTGACCGGGATTCTTCTGGGCCTGGCGGGCGGGTTCTCCCTGGCGCTCCTTTCGGACGTGACCGACACGACGTTCCGTTCGCCGGAAGATATCATCAACGCGCTCAACACGCCGATTATCGCCCAGCTTCCCGCATTCCGTATTTCGAAGAAGACCCTCTCGAAGCTCAGTTCGGGGAACGAGACGGGGGTGCCGAATTCGTCGTTCGTCGCCTATCACTTCCCCAACTCTCCCCAGAACGAAATCTACCGGTCGATCCGGACGCGCGTCTTCTTCAATCCGAGCGGGAATAATCCGCAGGTGGTCATGTGTTCCAGCCCCCTTTCCGGGGACGGGAAGACCACGTTCAGCGCCACGCTCGCCATCCTGCTGGCCAATACCGGCAAGAAAGTTCTTCTGGTTGACGGCGATATCCGCAAACCGGATGTTCATAAAAAATTCAACCTGGAAAACGGTCTGGGCTTCGCCGACATTTTGGCGGGGATCTCGCGGCTCGACGACGTCATGGTTAAGAGGAAGGTCGAGAACCTGACGCTGAGTTCCGCCGGACTCCATCGAAAGAAGCCTTCGGCGATCTTGACGAGCGCCCGTCTCGATGCGGCGATCA
>JAGCAH010000052.1 GCA_017652805.1 Thermoguttaceae bacterium
GACGATTATGTTCCGCGTCCTTGAAGGGCTCGGTTGGGAAGTTCCCGACTGGATCGTCGTTCCCGGCGGCAACCTGGGGAACTCCAGCTCGTTTGGTAAGGCGTTCATCGAACTGCATAAGCTCGGCCTGATCAAAAAGATCCCGCGTCTGGCGGTCATCAACGCCGCCGGAGCCGACACTCTCTACCGCCTCTTCGAAAAAGAAGGTCTTCGCTGGAACGGCGGCCGATGCGACCAGGAGAAGATCAAAAAATTCTACGACCAGATGGACGCCGAAGGGCGGCGCGCCAACACGATCGCCAGCGCCATTGAGATTAACCGGCCGGTCAACCTGACCAAATGCCTCCGCGCCCTCGACTTCTGCAACGGCGTGGTCCGCGAGGTCACCGAGCAGGAAATCCTCGACGCCAAAGCGAACGTCGGCGCCGGCGGCCTCGGGTGCGAACCGGCGAGCGCGGCGAGCCTGGCGGGAACGAAAAAGCTGGTCGCCGAAGGAGTGATCGGAAAGGACGAACGCGTTGTGTGTATCCTGACCGGCAACCAGCTGAAAGATCCGAACGCCACGGTCGCCTATCACGGGAACAACAAAGAATTCTTCGATCAGGTTCTCGGCAAACGGGGCGTGAAAACGACCGAGTTCGCCAACCATCCGGTCACAGTCGCCAACGATATCGACGCAATCATCGACCTGCTCAAATAGTCCCGCTCGAACGGAAAGGTTCAGTCATGACCGAAAAAACACGCGTTGCCATCTACGGCGCCGCCGGACGGATGGGAAAACGGCTGATCGCCCTGGCGGCGGCCGATCCCGCGCTGGAAGTCGCGGCCGCCGTTGAAATGCCGGGACACCCCCTTCTAGGGGCCGACAGCGGCGAGACCGCCGGGATCGGAAAGAACGGCGTCCCGCTGACCGACGCGATCGCCGACGACGCAGCGGTTGACGTCGTCATTGACTTTTCGTCCCCCGCCGCGCTCGATGCGCTCTTGAACCTCTGTCTCTCGCGGAATCTGGCTCTTGTCTACGCGACAACCGGTCTCTCGGACGCGCAAAAAGAAAAACTCCGCACCGCGGCAGGTCGGACGCCGGTCCTCTGGTCGCCGAGTATGAGTATGACCGTCAACCTGACGATGAAACTCGCGCAGATCGCCGCCAAGGCGCTCGCCGACAAAGACGCCGATGTCGAAATTATCGAAAAGCACCATCGCTTCAAGGCGGACGCGCCGAGCGGCACCGCGCTGAAATTCGGGCAGCTGATCGCCGAAGAAATGAACTTAACCGGCGAGACGCACGGCCGCCACGGGAAACCGGGCGCCCGGCCGCACAACGAGATCGGCTATCACGCCGTTCGGATCGGCGACAATCCGGGGGAACATAACATCATCTTCGGTCTCCTGGGAGAGACAATGGAACTGACGGTGAAAGCGACCAACCGCGACGCCTACGCTTCCGGCGCTCTTTCGGCGGCGAAGTTCCTGGCGGGAAAAGCGCCCGGCCGCCTTTACGGGATGAACGATGTTCTGAATCTTTAAGCGGAGCCGACTTTTCAAACCGGCCCGATTTTTTTACAATAACGGCGGACAGTTCCCGAAACGGAAACGGCCGCCGTTTTTGTTTTCACGAAAATCCTTTCTTTCACTCAATACCCGAAATGGGGGTTATTATGAAACGCTTACTCCTTTCAATCGTCCTTCTTCTTTCCGTGGCTCAGGGACTCTTTGCCGCCGACGCGGCTACATTCTGCGCCGGAGCGGCGGCGGTCGATATCACCCCGCCGGTCGGATACCGCCTCCGCGGCTATTTCGACGAACGGATCTCAACCGGGGTACACGACCCGATCTACTTCAAGGCGCTGGCGCTCCGGCAGGGGGACCGAACTGCGGTCCTACTCTTTTCCGACACCTGTTCGATCCCGACCAGTTCGACCGACCCGATCCGGGACGCGATCGCGGAAGAGGCCGGGATTGACCGCGAGGCGATCATCATCTGCGCCACCCATTCGCACACCGGTCCTCTCTTCTGCGGCCCGATCCGAAAACACCTGCACGCGCGGGCGATGGCTCAGAACAACGGCGTTGACCCGTGCGAACCGATTGACTACGAAAAGTTCTTTGTCGAACGGGGAATCGAGGCGATCCGCTCCGCCCTGGCCGATCTCCGGCCGGTCGTCCTTGACGAGGGGCAGAAAGATCTTCTCGGCGTTTCGTTCAACCGCCGGTTTATCATGAAAGACGGTTCGGTCCGATTTAATCCGGGGTTCGACAATCCCGATAAAGTCCGGCCTGCGGCGGGGATCGACCCGAAATTCACCTTCTTCCTCTTCCGCAACGCCGAAACCGAAACCCCCTTCACTTCCTTCACCAACTTCGCGCTCCATCCCGATACGACCGAGGGGACGCTGATCAGCCAGGATTATCCCGGCTATTTGAGTTCTGTGTTACAGGCACGGTTCGGGAGCGGTTTCGTCTCTGTTTTCGGCAACGGCACTGCGGGTGATATCAACCACTTCGATTTCGCCGGGGGGGCCGAGCCGCGCCACGCCTCGGAAATCGGCACGATCCTGGGTCTGAACGCGTTGGAAATGACGAATCATCACGGACTCGACCGAATCACTCCGAACCTGGCGTTCCACGGCGAGATTCTCGAATGGCCGAAACAGGCGTTTACCGACAAGGACTCCGAAAACGCCGAAAGCATGATGGATCTGGCGGTCGCGCCCGAAGGGAAAGGCCTCCCATTCCTCGATCGCGCGCGCGCCGAAAAGATCGTGAACTGCTCCTCCTTCCCGAACATCCTCCCGCTCGATATTCAGGCGATCCGTATCTCCGACGACCTGGCGATCGTCTCCCTGCCGGGTGAGATCTTCGTCGATCTGGGAAACGCAATCCGCGAGAACTCGCCGTTTAAGCAAACGATCGTCCTGGAGCTGGCGCAGGGGGACTACCTCTACGTGCCGACCCTTAAAGCTTTTGAAGAGGGGAGTTACGAGACGATCGACAGCGTTCTGGCTCCCGGCGGCGGCGAGGCGGTCGTCGAAAAGGCGCTGGAAGTGCTTAAAAAACTCAAAGAGATGTAATTCTTTTGCCGGGCGGCGCCGCGCGGCCGACCCGGCCCGCCGAGGACGGCAGGCCGAGCGTTGCGCAAGGTCTCAGACGCCCGCCTGAATATCTTAGAAATACAGGAAGAAGGGAAGCTTCCCGCAAACAGAGGGACGGCAAAGAACCGTTCAAAGGAAGGATAAAGCAATGATCACCTATATTTGTTATGAACGCTGCACCACATGCAAGAAAGCGCAGAAGTGGCTCGACGCAAACGGAATAAAATATAAGATCCGGCCGATCAAAGAAGAAAACCCGACCGCGAAAGAACTCGCGTCTTGGATTAAAAAGAGCGGCAAAGACGCGCGAAAATTCTTCAACACCAGCGGAATCCTCTACCGCGAGATGGGGCTTTCGACCCGAGTAAAGGAGATGACCGACCGAGAGATGATCGACCTGTTGGCAACAGACGGCATGCTGGTCAAGCGGCCGCTTCTCATCACCGAAAAGGACGTTCTGGTCGGATTCAAAGAAGCGGAATGGGAAGAAAGCCTCTCGTGAACGATGGCGGGACAAACGGTTCGCCGGCCGGACCTTGCCGCATGAAAAAGAAACGGAATCGCCAGGAAGAAGGAACGTAATAGCCGCGTATGGGAGGGGACGCCGTGATAATTCGCAGACGCTGTCAGGCGATCAAAGGAAAGGACAGGCATCAAAATGGCTAAGA